>NZ_JBHXTM010000001.1:241460-313354 GCF_042677325.1 Streptomyces sp. NPDC127117 | reverse complement strand
CCCCACCACACCACCCTCGCCACCACCATCGCCCACACCTACCTCAACGGCACCACCCCCCCCCCCCCCCACCCCCCCCCCCCCCCGCGCCCCCCGCCGGGGTATTTTCCCCGGGGCGCTCGGCTGTGACGACGACCGTGCTCGTGCTCGGCACGGTCAGTCTCGTCACCGACATCTCGTCGGAGATGGTCACCGCCATCCTCCCGCTGTACCTGGTTACCGGACTGGGCCTGTCCCCGCTCGGATTCGGTCTGCTCGACGGGGTCTACAACGGATTCAGCGCGCTGGTCCGGCTGGTCGGCGGGCACCTTGCCGACCGCGGCGGCCGCCACAAGACGGTCGCCGCCCTCGGGTACGGCCTGTCCGCGATCGCCAAGCCGCTGCTGCTGGCCGTGCACACGCTGCCGCTGATCGGTGCGGTGCTGGCGATGGACCGCACCGGCAAGGGCCTGCGCACCGCGCCCCGCGACGCGCTGATCTCGCTGTCCTCGCCGCCGGAGACCCGCGGCCGGGCGTTCGGCGTGCACCGGGCGATGGACACCACCGGCGCCCTGCTCGGCCCGCTGGCCGCGTTCCTGATTCTTCGTCAGGCCCCCGAGGGCTACAACGTTGTGTTCACGGTCAGTTTTTGCGTGGCTGCCCTGGGCGTGATCGTGCTGCTGTTGTTCGTACCCTCGCGCGCCCCGGAGCTGGGCGCCGGGCCGGCGCCCGCCGCGGAACGCCCGTCACTGCGCGCCGCCGTCGCCCTGCTCGGCCGCCGCGACCTGCACCGTCTGGTGCTGTGCGCGATGGTGCTGAGCCTGGCCACGGTCAGCGACTCGTTCATCTACCTGCTGCTGCAACGGCAACTCGGGGTGTCCGACCGCTGGATCGCACTGCTGCCGCTGGGCACGGCAGTGGCGTTCCTGCTGCTGGCGGTGCCGCTGGGCCGGTGGGCGGACCGGACAGGCCGCTGGCGGGTATTCATCGGCGGCCACCTCGCGCTGCTCACGGCGTACGGGCTGCTGCTCACACACGTGCAGTCCGGGTGGCTGCCGTACGCGGTCCTCGCCTTGCACGGCGCCTTCTACGCCGCCACTGACGGTGTGCTCATGGCCGCCGCAGCCGGTTCCGTACCGGCCGGCCTGCGGTCCAGCGGCCTTGCCCTGGTGCAGACCGGCCAGGCGGCGGCACGCTTCGTCGGCTCGATCGCCTTCGGCGCGGCCTGGACAGCGTGGGGCGACCGTTCCGCGCTCGGCGGTGCCGCACTCGCGCTGGCGCTGTGCCTGGTGTTGTCGATACGGCTGCGCCCGGCAGCCGAGCATTCAGCGGCCGAAGGTTCGGCATGTGGAAAAGGGAGTGACGGGCAGTGACCGACCAGGAGACGAGGCGCCGGGAGACCAAGGTGCCCCGAACGGCCCGGGCGGCCGACGCGATGACCAACCGCAACAAACTGCTGGTGCTCCTCGCCAGCGTCCTGGCCCTCGCGAGCGTGGCCGGTGTGGTCGGGTGGTCGTACCAGGCGGACCGCAAGAACCATGTCGGGGCGGGCGGGCCCGGGGGCGGAGCCGGCACGGTGTCGCTCGCGTCCGGCGGCCCCCCTCGGATCGTCTTCCGCTCGCTGAAGTATGGGCCGCACCGCGACGAGTTGAGCAGCGCCCCGGCGGACGCGCCCGACGGGCCGCGCACCTACTCCGGAGTGAAGTGCATACGCTTCTACGCGGCCGCCGGCACCGGAATCTGCCTCCAGTCCGAGATGGGGGTGTACGCGGAGACCTACACTGCGCTCGTGCTGGACTCAGACCTTCACGTGACCCGACGGGTACCTCTCGCCGGAATTCCCAACCGGTCCCGGGTTTCGCCCAGTGGGCACATGGCCGCATGGACGGTCTTCGTCGGGGGTGACAGTTACGCACAAAAGACCTTCTCCACCCGCACGTCGATCCTCGACACCCGCACGGGCGCCCTCCAGCCCAGCCTGGAGGAATACGCCGTCACCAAGGACGGGAAGCCCTTTCACCGCGCCGACGCCAACTTCTGGGGCGTCACGTTCATCGACGACGAGCACTTCTACGCCACGCTCGGCACCGGCGGGCAGACGTATCTGATCCACGGCGACGTCTCCACCAAGACGGCCACCACTGTTCGCAACAACGTCGAGTGTCCCTCACTGTCCCCCGACGGAACGAAGATCGCCTTCAAGAAGCGCGTCCCAGGCCTGCCCACGAACCTCCCCTGGCGGTTGTACGTCCTGGACCTCGAAACGATGAAGGAGCACCCGGTCGCGGAAACCCGCAGCGTCGACGACCAGGCGGTCTGGTCGGACGACCACAACCTGGTCTACTCGCTGCCCGACTTCAGCGCCGATCTCTACACCGTCCCGGCCGATGGATCGAGCGCTTCTCGGGCCCTGGCGCACGAGGCCCTGGCGCCGGCCTGGATCGGATGATCCCGGTCACATCCGAAGGTTGGCGATACGCGCACTGTTACTCGTCGCTCGGCGTCGCCCGTTCCGTATCAGGCATACCGCCCAGTGCCGTTTGCCTGAGCCCTCCGGGCGGCACACCGTAGCTCGCACGGAACGCCCTGCCGAACTCCGGCGGGGGCAGGAACCCACACCAGGCATCGCGCCAGGCAGGACGCCGCGGTCCGGCACGGCCGCCTCCCGCCGCGAGACGGCCGTGCCGCGCCGGGGGACGGCCGGCAGCGGCCCGTGCAAGGTCTCCGTGCCGCGGAGGTGAGGACCGGGACCTGGTCCAGTACCTCGGTCGGCGGGCCGCCGTGTTTCGACCATGCGGTGGCCGGGACATCGATCATGTCCAGGGCGTCCCCCGCCCCGGCGGGGGACCAGCCCCGGGCATCGGCGGTGTTCAGGACATCGATCGCGGCGTCCGTAAATACGGAGAGCCGATCGGGCAGGGAACCGTCGTGAGGGGGCACGTACGGACAACACCCCCGCCCGATCGGAATTGGCCCACATGAGGTGGGTCGGTCCGTGGTTCCCCGGGGGCGCAGACCTCCCGCAGCGGCTCGTACAGGTGCCGGACCCGGTGCAGGTCCTCGGCCTCGTGGATCGGGCCGATGGTGTGGTGCCGAGCAGAGACCTCCAGCCGGGTCGATGACCCGCAGCCGCACGAACCGCGGGCACGGCGGGCCGCGTTCCTCGCTGACCGCGGCACCCCGGCCGCCGCTCTGCTCACCTGCTCCCTGTCCCGTCTCGGCCCTCCAGGACGTCCGCGGCGTCGTCGCTGTCGTGCTCCTGGTCGTCGGTTTCCTCCCAGACGCTGCTGACGCGGTCCCGCCGGTGTTCCGGCATTCCTCTGCCGATGTCCCGGTCGCCCTTCGTGGCGGGTCTGCGACATGGACGAGATCCGCCACTGCCGACCGGTTGTCTCGGTCCGTGCAGAGCCCGAGAGTATCTGCCGAATGCAGCAAGCACTTCTTTCCCGTGAAGAGCAGGAAAAGCTCAAGAACCCACCGCGCCATTCTCACAGTTGACCCGGATGGAAAGGCATACCAGGAGGGCTGGCACAACCACCCGCCAGGTACGACGCAGTGATCCGACGCGGCTCCGAGCTTCCGTGACCGCGTGGCTTTCGCGTGCCCTTGCTTGCTCCCCCTCAGAGAAGGTCATCGCCTCAATGAGACATTCGCAACCGACTGGGCCGAACAGATCCTCAATCAACACGGCCACCCCAATATCCTACTGGCTGACATGTCGTCCAGTGCGGACCGCCCTGGGGATTCTCACCGCAGCCTGTGTGGCCGGCACGCTTGGCACCCTCCCCGCTGCCACCGCCGCCGAGACGCCGACAGCCAAGGCCGCCCGGCCGCACCAGAACAGCCCCGTCGTCGCCACACACAAGCTCACCCTCGTAACAGGCGAGGTGGTGACGCTTGAACGCCATGCCGACAGCGTTCAGGTCGCGACGGTCGAGCCCTCGGCCGACGGCACCCCGGCGGCGTTCACCACCCTGAAGGTGGGCGACGAGGTCTATGTCATCCCGGACAAGGCACAGCCGTACCTCGCCGCGAACGAACTCGACCGCGAACTGTTCAACGTCACCAAGCTGGTCGAGTACGGCTACGACGACGCACACCGCCCCGCCATTCCACTGACCGCGACTTACCGGGGCGCGCCGGGCAAGGCCGGCAAAGCGCTCGACCAGGCCGCGCCGGCCGGCTCGGTGAAGAAGGCCGAGCTGCCCAGCGCCAACGCGGTGGCGCTGCACGCAGCCAAGAAGAAGGCGGCGACGTTCTGGGAGGCGGTCGACGACGACAGCACCGCCAGGAACAAGGTGCCGAAGCTCGCCGACGGCATCAAGAAGCTCTGGCTCGACAAGCCGGTGCACATCGCCCTCGATCAAAGTGTGCCGCAGATCGGTGCCCCGGACGCGTGGGCGGCCGGCTATGACGGCACCGGCACCAAGGTGGCGATCCTCGACACCGGCATCGACCCCGACCACCCCGATGTGGCAGGGCAGGTGAAGAAGATGCAGAACTTCACCGACGACCCCGACACGGTCGACCATCATGGCCACGGCACCCATGTCGCCTCGACGATCGCCGGCTCGGGTGCCGCGTCGGGCGGCAGGCTCAAGGGGGTGGCACCGGGCGCCGACCTGTACATCGGCAAGGTCCTCAACACGGCCGGTTCGGGCTCCGAGTCGATGGTCATCGCCGGCATGGAGTGGGCGGCGGCCCAGGGCGCCGACGTCATCAGCGTGAGCCTGGGCGGGTCGGTCCCCAGCGACGGCACCGACCCGATCAGCCAGGCCGTCAACCAGCTCACCGCGTCCTCCGGGTCGCTGTTCGTCATCGCGGCCGGCAACGAGGGCCCGGGCAAGGGCACCGTGAGCTCGCCCGGTGCCGCCGAGGACGCACTGACCGTCGGCGCGGTGTCCAAGCAGGATCAGCTCGCGAACTTCTCCAGCCGCGGCCCGGTAAAGGAAACCTTCGCGGTCAAGCCGGAGATCACCGCACCGGGCGTGGGCATCGTCGCCGCACGCGCCGCCGGCACCACGATGGGCACCCCCGTCGACGCCGACTACACTGCGGCCAGCGGCACCTCGATGGCCACCCCGCATGTGTCCGGGGCAGCGGCGATCCTCGTCCAGCGCCACCCCGACTGGACCGCCGACCGGCTCAAGCAGGTGCTGGTCAGCACCGCCGAGCAGGGCTCGTACAACGCCTACCAGGGTGGTAACGGCCGCGTCGACGTGGCCAAGGCGATCGACGCCACGACGTACTCGAGCCCCGCCGTCATCAGCATGGGCAAGAGGTCGACCGGGAGCACGCCAGTCACCAGGACGATCGACTACGTCAACACCTCCGCGACGGACACCGCGCTGTCGCTCCGCCTGTTCAGCCTAGGAGAGACGGCACCCCCGCCGGACGGCATGTTCACGCTCAGCGCCGACAGCGTGACGGTCCCGGCCGGCTCCACCGCGAGCGTGACGGTGACCTACCACCCCGAACTCGGCGCCGTGGGCGACTACACCGGTGTCATCACCGCCACCGCGGCCGATGGCACCGCGATGCGCACCACCGTCGGCGCCACGAAGGACGTGCCCACCGTCGACCTCACCCTCAACACGATCGACCGGAACGGAGATCCGGCGTCCGCCGAACTCGCGGTGTTCGACCTGGACAACGGGGTTGTCCACGAGGTCTTCCCCCAGGGCGGAACCAAGACCGTCGCGGTGCCGCAGGGTCGCTACTCCGTCATGGGCATCGTGTACACGAAGGACAAGGCCACGGGCCTGGCCGTGAGCAACACGCTCGCCGGTGAGCCCGTCGTGGATCTGAAGGCGGACCGGACGATCACGATGGACGCCAGGCTGGGCAAGGAGGTCAAGGTCGCGACCCCCAAGGAGTCGCAGTCGAGCAACTACAAGCTCGGGTACCGCCAGAGCCTCCCCGGCAAGAAAGGGATCGACTACATGAAGGGTACGTCGAGCCTGTTCTCGAAGCACGCCTATGTGGTGCCCACCAAGCCGGTGACGGACGGCACCTTCGAGTTCGACTTCCAGGACCGCAGGTACTCGCCGGTGATCCGGGCGTCCTATGGCGGCCAGGGAGGCGCGCTCCCGCTCAAGCCGGTGACCTATGCGGCCCGGTTGTACGGCTCCAGCAAACTCAAGGCGGTCGACGCCGGCACGGGACGGCCACAGGACCTGGCAGGCAAGGACCTCGATGGCAAGCTCGCGGTCGTCACCCGTGATGCCACCTTGAAGGCTGTCGACCAGATCGCCGCAGTGGCGGGCGCCGGTGCGAAGGCAGCGATCATCGTCAACGACCGGCCCGGCGTCTACGCCACCAGCGTGCCGCGCGTCACCGGCACTGCCATCCCGGCCTGGAGCCTCACCCAGGACGAGGGAGCGGTGCTCTTCGGCCGGATGGCCGACGGTCCCACGCGGATCAGCCTGCAGGGCATCAAGAAGAACCCCTATGTGTACAACATCGCGCTGATGGTTCCCGGCGGAATTCCGGCCGACCCCACCGACGCGGTCACCGCGGAGAACTCGGCCGTGGTGAAGTCCCACTACCGCGGCACCAAGGGCACCCTGATCGGCGACACCGACTCGGCGATCCGCCCGGGAGAATCGTTCATCACCCAGCTCGTGGACTTCTACGACGCGCCGGCCGACCGGGAGGAGTGGTACTCCACCGGCAGCAAGTGGCCGACGATGAAGGACATGGGGTGGTGGCACACGGTCTACCCGGACCGCAAGGACATCATCACCAGCATGAGAGACCTCATCCGCAACTACAGCCCGGGCGAGCGGCGGGAGGAGACCTGGCTGGGTGCGGCGAACGGCCCGTCCGGACCGGAGAGCACCCTTGCGTTCCGCGACGGTGACAAGGTCACCCTCAACATGATGGAGATGGGCGACAGCCAGCCCGGACACTACGCCTACTTCCAGGGCGACAACGGCACCACATCGACGGTGCGCCTGTTCCAGGACGGCAGACTCCTCAAGGAACAGGGCTGGTTCTCGCTCACGACGCTGCCGGTCGGCCCCGACCCGGCGACCTACCGGATCACCATGGACACCGAGCACCCGGCGTGGTTCCCGCTGTCCACCAAGGCCGGCACCGCGTGGACGTTCAAGTCCGCCCGTCCGGCGAACGGCAGGGAGGACCTGGCGCTGCTCTGGCCGAGGTACGGCCTGGACCTGGACGCGGAGAACACCGCCGAGGGCGGCACCACCTACCACTTCGCCCTGTCGTTCCTCCTCCAGAACGGCGCCACCCCGGACATCGACGGGGTGAAGGTGGAGGCGTCCTCCGACGATGGTGCCACCTGGCAGCCCGCGAAGCTCAAGAGCAAGAGCGACGGCAGCTACAAGGTGTCCGTGAACAACCCGGCATCGGGCTACGTGTCCCTGCGCGTCAAGGCACAGGACACCAACGGCAGCAGGATCGAGCAGACCCTGATCAAGGCCTACGCCGTTCGCTGACCTCCACGGCAACCCTTTCCCGTCCGCACCCCTGGCGCAGGCACGCCCTTGCGCCAGGGGCGCACCCCGTTGCCGGCAACCAAGTGCCTCGCTGCTCCTCCGTATCGCCGAAACGGGTAGCAACCTCAAAAGGCGGGGAACAACCGGCACTTCTGACTTCAGTGCCGGTTTGCTCGGCGCACCGCATCATCGGCGCAGCTCCACATTCCCGGACCCGGCGCCGGAGTTGCCCTGCCCATTGGCGCTTTGGCATTCCTCCGCCGGTCTATCAGTCGAATGTCGTGGCGGGTCTGCGACATGGAAGAGATCCGCCACTGCCAATCGCTTGTCTCGGTCCGTGCGGAGCCCGAAAGTTACTGCCGAATGCAGCAAGTACTTCTTTCTCACGAAGAGTAGGAGACACTCATGCATCCGCCGCGCCATTTTCGCGCCGAGCCCCAAACCACCGCAGCGCAGGAGGCCTTGAGATGAGGCGTCTCAGGCGACGGTTGGTCACCGCGGCCGTCGGCATCACCGCCCTCGGGGCGGTCATGTCGAGCACCACAGCGAACGCCTCCAACCCGGCTCCGGCTCCGTCTTCCCCTGCTTCCCTCAACCTGCCCGCGTCGGTTCGCGACAGCCTGCTCAAGGCTGAGGCCGGAACTCGGGCGGACCTGTCACTGACGCTGGTGACCGGAGACAAGGTGCAGATCGGCCTCACCAAGGACAGGAAGCCGTTCGTCCGTGAGATCAAGCCCGCGACACGGGCCGGGCAGGAGTCGGTTCTCTTTCATACCGTCACCAGGAACGACCAGGTCTACGTCGTACCGGCAGACGCGTTGCCGCTGCTCCGGGCCGATCTGCTGGACTGGGAGCTCTTCAACCTCGCCAAACTGGCAGATTGGGCGGCCGAGGGCAGAACCGGCGAAGTCCCGGTGATCACCGCGTACAGCGGAAAGGCCACTGCCCGGACAGCGGCGACCGCCGCCGGCACCACCGCCAGGACCGTCCTGCCGAGCATCAACGCCCGCTCGATGACCATCAAGGGCAACGGCCAGTGGTGGCGAGAAGTGCGGGAGAAGAACACCGGCAAGTCCGCCGCCTCCCAGGCCACCGGCCCACTGGCCGGAGTGAAGAAGGTGTGGCTGAACGAGCTGACCACACTTGAGCTCGACAGGTCCGTACCGCAGATCGGCGCGCCCGCCGCCTGGGAACGCGGCTACAACGGTTCGAACGTGAAGGTCGCGGTGCTGGACAGCGGCATCGACGCCACCCACCCCGATCTCGCCGGCCAGATCGCCGAGGCGACCGACTTCACCAACAATCCGAGCGGCCCGGTGGACGGACACGGACACGGTACTCACGTGGCGTCCACGATCGCCGGTACCGGCAAGGCCTCCGACGGGCTGCGTCGTGGCGTGGCGCCCGGTGCGAAGCTCTCCATCGGCAAAGTGTGTGACGACGGGGGCAGATGCGCCGGCGACGCGGTCATCGCCGGCATGGAGTGGGCCGCCAAGTCCGGTGCCGACGTGGTGAACATGAGCCTCGGCGGCGGGGCCAGCGACGGAACGGACCCGCTGAGCAGCTCGGTCAACGCTCTCAGCCGCACCTACGGCACCCTGTTCGTCATCGCCGCGGGCAACAGCGGACCGGACCCCGAGACGGTCGGATCGCCAGGTGCCGCCGACGAAGCGCTGACCGTCGCAGCCGTGGACAAGAGCGACCAGATGGCTTCCTTCTCCAGCCGCGGACCTCGCGTCGGGGATGGCGCGGCCAAGCCGGACATCGCCGCTCCGGGCGTCGCCATCGCCGCGGCCCGCGCCAGGGGCACCTCGATGGGCAAGCCCGTGGACGACTACTACACGTCCGCCAGCGGCACTTCCATGGCCACGCCCCATGTGGCCGGTGCCGCCGCGATCATCGCCCAGCAGCACCCGGACTTCACCGGGCGGCAGATCAAGGCGCTGCTGATGGCGACCTCCAAGGACCTCGGGCACGACCTGTATGCACAGGGCGCCGGCCGGGTGGATGTGGCCCGCGCGATCGATCCGAAGATCATTCCCGACGGGAACCTGGTCTTCGGCCGAGCCGAATACCCGCACTCGCCGGTGTCCAGGACGGTCACCTACAGCAATTGGACCGACGAGCCGATCACTCTCACGCTCTCCGTCTCGGCTTCCTACGCGGGCAAGCCCGCACCGGCCGGGCTGTTCATGCTCAGCGCCGACCAGCTGACGGTGCCCGCCAATGGCTCGGCCGATGTGACGGTGACCATGGACGGCAGGGTGGTGGACGATTCGGGGCAGTACGGCGCATACGCCGGCGTCCTGACCGCCAAGGACAGCGCGGGGGCACTGCTCGGATCGTCGCGGATCTCGACCTTTGTGGAGCCGATCCGCCACGACCTGACCATCAAGGTCACTCCTCCGGCCGGCGCCACCGATGTCTCGTACGGCAACGCACTGATCGTCCCGGTCGACGAGGACAAGCTGAACCTGTACGAAAAGCCGCTGACGGCACCGGGCGGCGAGACGATCAGGGCACGGGTGTTCTCCGGCACTGTCACGGCAGCCATCGGGGTGACGTGGAGGGACGCGGCCGGCGCACTGAACCAGGCCGCACCGATGGTGCCGGAGGTGGAGGTCACCGGGGCGACCACGGTGGAGCTGGACCTGCGGAAGGCCAAGCCGGTCAAGGTGAACACCCCGGAGCCGACCGAGACATACCAGGCAGGCATCAAGACCGAACGGACCTCCGTGGACGGAGACTGGGCAATCACGGCGCAGTTGGCCACCGAATACGGTCCAGGTGAACCGAACTGGTGGGCACTGCCGACCGCCGGCAGGGTCAGCCTCGGCACACTGGACTTCCACAGCCGGCATGTCCTGGTACCGCCGTCAGTGACGATGCAGGTCACGGGGAACGGTGACTCCTTCGACCTGGGCGCCCGCTACGCGACACCGGACACCACCATAAACGGCGGCAACCAGAGGTGGACGAAGGACGGCAAGCCCGTATCCACCCTCGTGCGATCGAGGATTCCCCGACTGCCCTCCAACGGGAAGAAGCCCGTCGTCTACGCGGGCACCGGCTCGGCCGAGGAACTCGCCGGCATCGATGCCAAGGGCGCGCTGGTGCTGCTGAAGCCGACCGACATCTGCGGGACGACCTGCGACTTCACCGCACTTCGCAAGCGAGTGGCGGCGGCCGCCTCCGAAGGCGCGGTGGGGGTGCTGGTGACCGGCGAAACCGATCGGGTCGCCCTGCTGAAGTACGAGTCGTCCCGACAGTACAAGTGCGAAAACGGTCCCGACAGCTGCCCGCCCGTCGATCCGTACGCAGCGCTGCCGATCGTGACCGTACCCCCGGCCCAGGCCGCCACACTGATCCGGCGGATCGAGGGCGGAGCGAAGTCCGGCGTCAAGATCGGACTCGGCGGCAGTCGCGAAGTGTCCAAGGCCTATGCTCTGGCATTCGACTCCCCTGGTCGGGTTCCCGGCAATCTGCCGTTCCGGGTCCAGTCCCGGGATCTCGTCCGTGTCGATCACCGCTTCCACGCCGACCGGCCCGGCGCGGTTCCCCACTTCAGCTGGAACCGGTTTACCGAGTCCGGCCCGGTGACAGAGGAAATCATGCTGCCCAAGCCGGACAGTCAGCGGCAGTTCACCACGTTGGTCGGGCCGCGGAACGACAACGCGATCGACCGTTTCGAGATGTCCGTAAGGGACTATCGCGCGCCGTCCGTGGCAGATCCGTCGGGCCCCTCCGAAGCTCAGGATCTGGCGCTCGGCAAGAAGAACACGATCGACTGGAACGAGGGTCCGTCCCTTCCCGGCGCGGTGCCCCAGGTCCGCACCAAGTCGGGCTTCACCGCCGACACCGGCCTGCCGTGCGCCGGCTGCCGGGAAGGCGACCGCTTCTGGCCCACCCTGTACCTGACCAGCGGCGGGGGTGGTCGCCAGGCCATGATGGGCATGCTCAACGACACGGGCATCGCCCATTTGATCTACGGGGTCCAGGCCTGTGAACCCCCCGTCTGCGGCGTCGGCCTCTTCGACGACGCCGGCCACGAACTCCAGCAAAAGCTCCACCCGGTCGAGTTCGTCTTCGAGCTCGGCGAGCCCGGCAATGTGCCGGACCTGGTGT
The DNA here is from genome assembly GCF_042677325.1 of Streptomyces sp. NPDC127117. Classification (NCBI taxonomy): domain Bacteria; kingdom Bacillati; phylum Actinomycetota; class Actinomycetes; order Kitasatosporales; family Streptomycetaceae; genus Streptomyces; species Streptomyces sp. NPDC127117. The sequence goes on along the minus strand of NZ_JBHXTM010000001.1, from coordinate 301,787 downwards.
CGAGGAGTGGGCGGTGATGACCGAAGTGGGGAAGGAGACAGCTCCGATGAACGCGGCAGTGCCACCGAGGTGGCGCCGGAAGGTGAACCTGGCGGCGTCGGCAGCCGTAGCAGTGCTCGCGCTGGCGGGGTGCAAGGCCGACGTCATCGCGTACGACCTCCCTGCGGAATCGGCCCGATACTCGTTGCAGGCGGAGACCAACGGGGTCAAGACCACATGGGAGTACACCTCCGACCGTCCGACCGAGTCCGACACCCCGAAGCCACAGCCGTGCATCGCGGACGTCGTCGTCAAGGAACCCGGCCCGTGCCGTCCGGAACCGCTCATCTTCCTGCGGTACGACCTGGGCCTGGACCTGGACAACTCCGCAAAGGCCAACAGGCTTCACCCCATCACCGTCACCGGGTACTACCAGGACCGGCTCAGCACGCCACCGACCGTCACCGAGTTGCGGGCACAGGCCAGCTTCGACGGCGGTGAGACCTGGCAGTCGGTGATGACCAAGGCCGACGGGAAGAACACCTTCATCGCGCGCATCAAGCATCCGAAGCGTGACCACGCTCCCGGAGGAGTCGCACTGCGGATCACCGCGACCGACAGCGCGGGGAACAACGTCAAGCAGACCATTCCTCAGGCGTACCGACTGCGCTGAGGCGATCCCGATCCGGAGGAAGCGCGGCCGGGACGAGACGTGAGCTTCGCACCGGCCGTGACCCTCGTCCTTCGGCGCATCCCGCACCGAATGCGGATGGGGACCGCGCCCACAGACCGTTCGCGAGCAACTGCTCCGTACGCGTACCGCTTGATCAGGCCGTTGGTCCGGTGCTGCTCGCACCGGACCAACGGCATACCCGGATCCGCGTTCCGGTCCCCTCGCCCCGCTGGCGAGGGGAGGCCGGATCGCTCCTTCCACGACACGGACGCCAGGCCGGAGCACCAACGGACAGACGGAGACATCATGCTGTCGGACGTGCTGGGACTTACCCCCGAAGAGGCGGACACCTACCGCATTCTGGTCTCGGTGGCCTCCGCCACACCCACCGGACTTGCCGAACTCATCGGCTGCGACATCCGTCAGGTGGTGGGCATCCTCAACAGGCTCGAAGACCAGGGGCTCGTCGCGCGCAGCCTCGGCGACACCACTCGGTTCGTCGCCGCCCCACCGGCTGCGGCGCTGCGGGCACCCCTGGTCCAGCGACAGAACGAGCTCGATCTGGCGAAACTCGAACTCGAATCCCTCGACGAAATCTACCGCGCGACCACTCTCGGTCGTGGCGCAGCGGAGGTCGTCGACGTGATCCACGGCACCGAGGCCATCCGCGAACGCATCGGACACATACAACTCGGCGCACGGAGAGAGGTCTTGAACTTTGCCAAGGCGCCGTACTTTTCGTCCGGCAACATGACCGACGACGCGGTCATCGAGCGGGGTGTCCGTTACCGCGTGATAATTGAACGCTCGATGCTCGACGAGGGAGCTCCGTCGTTCGATGAAATCATCCGGGCGCGGGCTGCTGGAGAGATGGTCCGGATCGCTGAATCAGTCCCGCTGAAACTCTTCATCGTGGACAGCGAGTTGGCCATTGTTCCACTCCTCGGCTCCACCAATGCCGCAAAGGCGGGAGCCCTGCTCGTGCACGAGTGCAGCCTGCTCGACGCGCTGATCGCACTGTTCGAGTCCGAATGGGAGAAGGCAACGCCGTTCGTCGCCTCTGCGAGTACCTTGCAGGGCGAGCTGGCCATCGACGATCTGGGTGCACAGATACTCAGCCTGCTCCTGACAGGCCTCACCGACCAAGCGATCGCCACCCAACTGCACACATCCATGCGGACGGTGCAGCGCCGGATTCGCCAGCTGATGAACACGGTGAAGGTGCAGAACCGCATGCAGCTGGGCTTCCGTGCGGCACAGCTGGGCTGGCTCGAAGCCGAACAGGACGGCAGCTGACTCCCGGAACAACTGACCAGCCTGCCGAGGACGTTCACGCGAGATGAGCGGGGGAGTCAATACGTGGCGCCGGAACTCGGCGCGGCGTCAAACCGTCGTGGCCCTGCGGAGTGCGCTGCCGCACTCGGTGCTCGGGCTGCCGTGCGGCGTCGACCGTTCCACGATCACTCGCGCGATCGGCGAGATTCGCGCCCTGCTGGCCGAGCGGGGATGTGCGGTCCCCGACCGCCCCGGCCTGCGGCTGCCGACCCTGGCGGATGTGCTCGCCCATGCGCAGGCCGGGGGATCGAGCTGCGTCTGGACGCCACCGAGATCCAGGCCCGCCGGCCCCTGGCCGGCCGTGGTGGACGGCGTGCGTTCGTCTCCGGCAAGAAGAAACAGAACACCATGACGTGGAGGCCCTATTGGACGACGGCTGCCCCGGGCTCCGCCGTGACCACCTCGGCCAGGCAGTGACCCCACCCAGGAACCGTCGAACACCCCCTCGCCGACCGCAACGCCGGAAACAACTGATCCGCTGGACACACCGACGGGATGTCGTGCCCGCCACCTGCCGGGCCTCGCCAGCCTCGTCTCCGACCGAAGCACCATCGGCTGATACAAACCCCAGCTCAGGCACCCTCAGCCCTCACGCAGTCATGCACCAGCTCGTTGGCCGGACCTTGGCCCGGAAATTGCCCCGGAACTGCTGGTCGGAGCTGGGATATCAGGGGAGTCATCGGGAGTGAGGGCGCATCTCGACTTACCGCTCAGCCATGCGCCGAGGAGGGCGCCTGACGGGCATCTTGCCTGGTCAGGCGCCCTTTCTCTGTTTCTAGAAGAAGCCCAGCTTCTTCGGCGAATACGACACCAGGAGGTTCTTCGTCTGCTGGTAGTGCTCCAGCATCATCTTGTGGTTCTCCCGTCCGATCCCGGACTGCTTGTAACCGCCGAACGCCGCGTGCGCCGGGTACGCGTGGTAGCAGTTCGTCCAGACCCGGCCCGCCTGGATGGCGCGGCCCGCCCGGTACGCGGTGTTCATGTCGCGGGTCCAGACTCCGGCCCCGAGGCCGTAGAGCGTGTCGTTCGCGGTCCCGATGGCGTCGTCGAAGTCGGAGAAGGACGTGACCGCCACGACCGGGCCGAAGATCTCCTCCTGGAAGACCCGCATCCTGTTGTCGCCCTCGAAGACGGTGGGCTGGACGTAGAAGCCGCCCGCCAGCTCCCCGTCGTACTCGATCCGCTCACCACCCGTGAGGACCTTCGCGCCCTCCCGCAGGCCGATGTCCAGGTACGAAAGGATCTTCTTCAGCTGCTCGTCGGAGGCCTGGGCGCCGATCATCGTGTCCGTGTCCAGCGGGTGTCCGGGCACGATCCGTTCGGTGCGGGCGATGCCCGCCTCCAGGAAGTCGCCGTACATCCCGCGCTGGATCAGCGCGCGCGACGGACAGGTGCAGACCTCGCCCTGGTTGAGGGCGAACATGGTGAAGCCTTCGAGGGCCTTGTCGCGGAAGTCGTCGTCCGTGTTCCACACGTCGTCGAAGAAGATGTTCGGCGACTTGCCACCGAGTTCCAGGGTCACCGGCCTGAGGTTCTCGGAGGCGTACTGCATGATCAGCCGCCCCGTCGTCGTCTCGCCGGTGAAGGCGACCTTCGCGACGCGCGGGCTTGAGGCGAGGGGCTTGCCGGCCTCCGTTCCGAAGCCGTTCACGATGTTGACGACGCCCGGCGGCAGCAGATCGGCGACCAGCTTCAGCCACACGTGGATCGAGGCAGGGGTCTGCTCGGCCGGCTTCAGGACCACCGCGTTGCCCGCCGCGAGCGCCGGGGCGAGCTTCCACGTGGCCATCAGGATCGGGAAGTTCCACGGGATGATCTGCGCGACGACGCCGAGTGGCTCATGGAAGTGGTACGCGACCGTGTCGTCGTCGATCTCGCTCAGCGAACCCTCCTGAGCGCGCAACGCACCGGCGAAGTAGCGGAAGTGGTCGATGGCGAGGGGGATGTCGGCGGCCAGGGTCTCGCGCACCGGCTTGCCGTTGTCCCAGCTCTCGGCGACCGCGAGCTCCTCCAGATGGGCCTCCATCCGGTCGGCGATCCTGTTGAGCAGTCCCGCGCGCTCGCCGGCCGCCGTGGCACCCCAGGCGGGCGCCGCGGCATGTGCCGCGTCCAGGGCCAGCTCGACGTCCTCGGCCGTACCGCGGGCGATCTCGGTGAAGGGGCGGCCGTTGACGGGGCTGGGGTTCTCGAAGTACTGACCACGGGCGGGCGGTACGTACGCGCCGCCGATCCAGTGGTCGTAGCGGGTCTCGTACGAGACGATGGCGCCCTCGGCACCCGGCGCGGCGTAACGGGTCATCTCTGTGGCCTCCCGGATCCGGTGCCGCCCGCCATTGGACGGCCCTCGGCGCGAGCGTAGGAAGCGATACGTTGCAACCCCGTTGCACGGCCGCGCGGCTACCGCTGCTCGGCGTCCAGTGCCCGGACCCTGGCGAGCAGCGCGGGCCGCTGCCCGGCGGGAACGGCCCCGGCGAGCGCCTCCCAGACCGGGAGGTCGTCCTCGCCCCAGGAGCTGTACGCCCAGTCGGCCAGCAGCCCCGGATCGCCGCGGGCGATGAGTGCCGCCCGCAGCTGCTCGTCGAGCCGACGCCGCAGCCGGACGACGGAGGGTGCCCGCGAGCCCGGCAGCAGCGGGCCCGCGTAGGCAGCGAGCGCCGCGGCCACCGCCCCCGACGCCAGTCGGCGCGCCACCGTGTCGAAATCGGCGTCGACGGGAGCGGAGAGCCGGTAGGGGCGGGACAGGAGGAGCTCCGGGCCGAGCAGCCTGCGCAGCCTGGAGAGTTCGGCCCGCAGGGTCACCGGGGTCACCGACTCGTCCTCGTACAGCTCGACGAGGAGTTCGTCGCCGCCGAGGCCCTCGGGACGGCGGGCCAGCGTAGCCAGGATCTCGCTGTGCCGCCTGCTGAGCCGGATCCTGCGGCCTCCCGTCACCAGCAGCGCCTCGTCCCGGCCCAGTGCGCTGAACCGTACGGCCCCGGCGGCCGGTGACGGGCGGAGCAGCGCGAGGTGCGACTCGGCGGCGCGGGCCACCGCCTGCACGAACGCCAGGCTGTGCGGATGCGCGAGCCGGTCCCCGCCGGTGATGTCGACGGCACCCAGGACCCGTCCGCTGTGCGGGTCGTGCAGCGGCGCGGCCGCGCAGGTCCACTGCTGGACCGGCCGCAGGAAGTGCTCGGCGGCGAAGACCTGCACCGGGCGGTCAACGGCGATGGCCGTCCCCGGCGCGTTCGTCCCCGCCGCTGCCTCGGACCAGCGGGCACCCTCCACGAAGTTCATCCGGCCCGCGGCCCGGCGGGTCACCGCGGGGCCTTCGACCCACAGCAGTCTGCCGTGCGCGTCGCACACCGCGAGGAGATGCTCCCCGTCCGTCGCGTAGGCGCCCATCAGCTCACGGATCACCGGCATGGCGGGGGCCAGCGGATGCCCGTCCCGGTACGGGCCGAGTTCGTCCGGGCCCAGCTCGACCAGGGCGGCGCCGTCCGGGCTGACCCTGGCCCGCGCCGAGCGCCGCCACGACTCACCGACGACCGGACGCACCGGACGCTCCAGCCTGCCCGCCGTGGTGAACACCTCGTGTGCGCGGCGCAGTTGGCCGATCCGTGCACCGGGGTCCGTATCGGCTGCCAGCGCCACCCAGGAATCCGTCAACTCACCCTCCCGTCCAGGGGATACCGCACATCCCATCGTCGTCGCGGCAGGCCGCCGCGACAACCGGGGTGAGGAGAGTGACCGGCCCCGGTGGCGAAGGCGGGTCAGCCGGCCGAGTACAGATTGACGAGCCGGATGTACCGCACCCAGTCCCAGTTCGGGCCGGGGTCGGTGTGGTCGGTGCCGGGGACCTGCGCGTGGGCGAGGATGTGCGCACGGTCCTTGGGGATGCCGTAGCGGTCGCACACCGAAGCGGTCAGCAGCGCCGACTTCTCGTACATCGCGTCGGTGAAGTACGAAGGCTTGTCCACCCAGCCCTCGTGCTCGATACCGATGCTGCGCGTGTTGTAGTCCCAATTGCCCGCGTGCCAGGCGACGTTCTTCTCCCGGACGCACTGCGCGACATAGCCGTCGGCCGAGCGCACCAGATAGTGCGCGGAGACCTGCTTCGCCGGATTCTGGAAGATCCCGATCGTGTCCGGGTACGTCTCCTGAGTCACGTGGATGATCACGTACTGGACCGGATAGGCCGAAGGACGGCTCGAAGCCGTGTAGTTGGAGGTGGAGGCAGGCGTCCAGTGCGCGAGCGGGTAGTCCGTGTCGCCCGCGGTCGTGGCGGCCATGGCGCGGGTGGAGGCCGGGATCAGAGCGGCGGCCGCCGTCGCGGCGGCGCCCTGGAGAATCCTTCTGCGGTGCATGAACACTCCTGTGGGGGGAGGGGCGGGGATGGCAGGGGACAGGGGGAAGAAGCGGTCAGGGGCTGGACAGCAGGGTCGCGGGCTCCCGCGGATGGCGGTGGAGGCCGCGGCGCGGGGGCGAACACCGCGATCCCGGGCACCGGGAACAGGAGGAGAAGGAGATACGAGAGGCATCACCCGACAGCCCGCTGCCCGATTCCCCCGACATCCCGCGACTCCCTTTATGCCCGATGACCGGAAGATGCTGTCCGATGCGCGGCCGAGTGTCTCGCGCGCCCTACCGTACGGGCGCCGCGCGGGCGGCGGAAGACTGCAGGGGCGGAAATGGTGTCTGTGGAAAGGGGGAACGCCGCAATGTACGTCGATCTCGGTACGGGCGTGGGGACTTGGGTTCGACGGCTGTGCGGAACGCCGTGGTGTGTGCGGTGAAGTTCCTTACGGGTGATCCGGGTTGACGAAACCGGCCCTCCACAGCGATCGCTGCGGAGGGCCGGACACGATGGATACGCCCGTGTGCGGGCGCGCGGGTCAGTCGCGCAGCGGGCGGGCCAGCTTCAGCTCCGTCACCGACGTCTCGATGCCGCTGTCGACCAGGCGGCCGTTCGCGTCGAATGCCTCGGCGCCGTCGGTCATCCCGAAGTCGTTGTCGTTGATGAGGGCGAGCGTGTTCCGGCCCGTCACCGCGACGCCCTCGATCTTTCCGGGCACGCCCGCGACCTTGCCCAGGTCGACGACCAGGCTCTTGCGCAGCACCGGGACGCCCGACGCCGAGGGGTCGGTGAGTTCCTCGTACGAGGGGGACGCAGCCGGGTCGTCCCAGGCGGATCCCAGGATTCCGGAGCCGTGCGGGAGCGTCACCCGGTGCAGCCGGGCCGCCTTGTCCGTGCGCTCCTCGACCAGCAGCTCGTGCCGGCCGAGCGCGACGACCGAGGAGATCTTCAGCTCGGAGGTGTCGTCCTCGTTCGGGTCCACGACGTCCACCGCGTCGAACCGGTAGGCGTACTCTGCGGTGACCGCGCGCTTCTTCGTCGAGAAGCGCAGCAGCCGCACATTGCGCGAGGCCTCGCCCGCGTCCTGGTCCGGCTGCGAGAGAGGGCTCTGTACCGCGAGCACCAGATCGCCGCCCGGGAGGAGTGCCAGCCCCTCGAAGCCGCGGTTGATCTTGCGGTGCAGGAGTACGGCCGGCAGCGACTCCACCACCGGATAGTCGGCGCCCGTCAGCCCGAGCCCCTTCGGTACATGGCGGGCGAGAACCCGGCCGTGGGCGGAGACGTGCACCAGGGAGGGGCCGTACTCGTCGGCGAGCCAGAAACTGCCGTCGGCGGCGCGGACGATGCCCTCGGTGTCCAGACCGTTCGGGTTGTACGTGAGCGGGGTCTTCGCGTCGTAGGTGTACGGGGCCTCGTCGCGGCCCGGCTGGTTCGACAGACCGGTGACCGGGGCTCCGGACCGAGTGGTGATCGGTATGGCCCTGAGTACCTTGATGTGCTTCCCGCCGGCCCGCACCTTGACGATCGCCGGGTCGAAACCGGGGACCGGGAAGGTGCGTCGCTTCTTCCCGTCGATCTTGATCTGACCGTTGGGCCCCCGGTCGGTGACGGTCCAGAACTCGCCCCGGCGGCCCGCGGGAAAGATGTCGCTGCCGATGCCGCCGAGCTGCACCCCGCGGTCGTCCGTCACTGTCCCCGGCAGCAGCCCGTCACTGAAGCCGGCCAGCGGAATGTCGCCGAGCACTGCGGTGCCGGTGACCCGCGCCGTGCGCTCCGGCCGCTGGTGCCGGTCGGTCTGCGCGCCGGTTGCCGTCCCGGTCGCGACCACCGTACCGAGCAGGGCGAGCGGCAGACCGGCGGCAAGGGAACGACGGACAACGCGCGCGGACATGGGGCCTCCTGGGGCATGAACAGCTCTGACGGCCGCCAGGCTCTGCCCTTGTCGTCAACGCGTGGTGACATCCGATTGAACACACGGGCAGAACGCGGCGACGGGCGGGGGTGGACGGCTCGGCCGCCCCGCCCGTCGTGGTCGGCCCTGCCTGCCGTACGGGCGGGGCCTCAGTCCTCCGGCACGCCCGAGGCGCCCAGCGCGGCCGCCGGATCATCGTCCGCCGGACCCGCCGGAACCCAGCGACCACTCTCCTTGCGGTAGGGCCACCAACGCCCGTCCCGTCCGTACCGCAGCTGTACGCCGCTGTCCACCGCGGTCCAGCGGTTGCCCGCCGCCCGCAGCCGGGGCCGCTCGGCCTCCTCCCACGCCTCGGTGAGCTGTGCCCGTGCCCTGGCCAGGTGCTCCGGACCGGGAGTCCACTCCTCTTCGAGCACGGCCAGCGCGGCCACGCCGCCGTACCGCCAGGCCCGTACCGCCGTGTCGAACTCAGCCCCCCGCCGCCCCGAACCGGCGGCCAGCCGCTTCGTGATCCAGTGCTCGGGCCGGGCCTCCGCTGCCAGCCGCACGGCATCCTGCTGCGGGGTCAGCGCGGCCGGCGGAGGCTGTTTCTCATGGCCGGGCGAGAGCGCCTCGGCCAGCATCCGGTGGGCGCGCGCCGCACCGTCCGTCGCCAGCATCTCCAGCGCCGCCGGATCGACGCCGGCCTGCGGTTCGGTCTCCGTGTCCAGGGACGGCGCCGGGCCGGGCTCGGCGGGCAGTGGCGGAGGATCGGGCAGCGGGGGCAGGATGTCCCGGGCCGCGAACGCCTCGTCCGCCCGTATACCCCGATCGTCGGCCCTCGCCGCCACGGCCTCGGAACCGTCGGCCGGACCGGACGGCGCGTGCCCCTCAGCGCGGGCCGCGATCCGGACCTGGAGCTCGTCCAGCAGCCGCCGCTCGCCACGTCCCCGCATCAGCAGCAGTACGAACGGGTCCTGGTCCAGCAGCCGCGCCACCTGGTAGCACAGGGCGGCGGTGTGCGGGCAGTGGTCCCATGCCTCACAGGTGCACTCCGGATCCAGATCGCCGATCCCGGGCAGCAACTCCACTCCGGCGGCCACAGCGTCCTCCACCAGGTGCGGGGGCATCTCCCGGTCCAGCAGCGCCGCGATGTGCCCGGCCCGCTCGACGGCCATGCCGAGGAATCGCTCCCAGTCCCCTTCGCTCAGCTCCTGGAGCAGCACATCGCTGCGGTACGTGGACGAGTCCCCGTCCCGGACCACCGCGGTGATCCGTCCGGGCCGCACCGAGACCGCACCGACCCGGCCCTCGCGGGCGAACCTGCGCCCCTTCTTGAGCTGCCGGCCGTCCAGCGCGGTGTCCTCCAGGGCCTTCAGCCACGCCTGGCCCCACCAGGACCGGGCGAAGCCGTGGCCGTGCGCGGGCGGCAGCGCGGCGAAGGTCCGCTCCTGTCCCGGAGCGGCGTCGTTCCGGTCATCGCTCCCGTGCTCGCCGCCGTCGTAACCGTCGTAGCGGTCGCCGTCGTGTCCGTCGCTCATCGCGTGCCCCCTCGCAGCTCCACCAGATCGGCCAGTTCCGCATCGGTCAGTTCGGTCAGCGCCGCCTCGCCGGAGCCGAGCACCGCGTCCGCGAGCCCCTGCTTGCGGGCCAGCATGTCGGCGATCCGGTCCTCGATGGTGCCCTCGGCGATCAGCCGGTGCACCTGCACCGGCTGGGTCTGGCCGATCCGGTACGCGCGGTCGGTGGCCTGTGCCTCGACCGCCGGATTCCACCAGCGGTCGAAGTGCACGACATGACCGGCCCGGGTGAGGTTGAGGCCCGTACCGGCCGCCTTCAACGACAGCAGGAAGACCGGGGCCTCGCCCGCCTGGAAGCGGTTGACCATCGCTTCGCGCTCCGCGACAGGCGTGCCGCCGTGCAGGAACTGCGTACGCACCCCGCGCGCCGCCAGATGCTCTTCGAGCAGCCGGGCCATCTGCACGTACTGGGTGAAGACGAGCACGCTCGCCTCCTCCGCCAGAATCGTGTCGAGCAACTCGTCCAGCAGCTCCACCTTCCCCGAACGGTCCGCGATCCGGGGCTCGTTCTCCTTGAGGTACTGCGCCGGGTGGTTGCAGATCTGTTTCAGCGCCGTCAGCAGCTTGACGACGAGACCGCGACGGGCGAAGCCGTCGGCGCCGGAGATCGCGTCCAGCGTCTCGCGCACCACCGCCTCGTACAGCCCCGTCTGTTCCGCCGTGAGCGACACCGTGCGGTCCGTCTCGGTCTTCGGCGGCAGCTCCGGCGCGATACCCGGATCGGATTTGCGCCGTCGCAGCAGGAACGGCCGGACCAGCGCCGCGAGCCGCTCGGCAGCCGCCGGGTCACCGCCCTCCGCGGTCCGCGCGTAACGGGTACGGAAGGTGCCGAGCCGGCCCAGCAGACCGGGCGTCGTCCAGTCGAGGATCGCCCACAGCTCGGAGAGGTTGTTCTCCACCGGAGTGCCGGTGAGTGCCACCCGGGCCTGCGCGCCGATCGTCCGCAGCTGCTTGGCCGTCGCCGAGTACGGGTTCTTCACGTGCTGCGCCTCGTCGGCGACCACCATGCCCCACCTGACCTCCGCGAGCTTCGCCGCGTCGAGCCGCATGGTGCCGTACGTGGTGAGGACGAACTCGCCGTCCGCCAGGTCGGCGAGGCTGCGCGATCCGCCGTGGAAGCGGCGTACCGGCGTACCCGGCGCGAACTTCTCGATCTCCCGCTGCCAGTTGCCCATCAGCGAGGTCGGGCAGACCACCAGCGTCGGACCGGTGGCCGATTCGATGCTCTGGCGGTGCAGATGCAGCGCGATCAGAGTGATGGTCTTGCCGAGCCCCATGTCGTCGGCGAGACAGCCTCCGAGACCGAGCGAGGTCATGGTGTGCAGCCAGTTCAGACCGCGCAGCTGATAGTCGCGCAAGGTGGCGGCGAGGGCCTCGGGCGGGCCGACCGGCTGCGGATCGCCCTGCCGCCCGGCCGTCTCCGGATCGGCCAGCCTGCGGCGCAACCGCTCCAGCCAGCCGGTGGCCCGGACCTCGACCCGCTGCCCGTCGACCTCGGTGGAACCGGTGAGGACCGCGCCCAGTGCATCGATCGGTGTGACCTTGCGGTCCCGGGTCTCGCGGGCCCTCCGGGCCTCCTCGGGGTCGATCAGCACCCACTGGTCCCGCAGCCGTACCACCGGCCGGTTGGCCTCGGCCAGGCGGCTCAGTTCGGCGCGGCTCAGCTTCTGATCACCCAGCGCGAACCGCCAGTCGAACGCCAGCAGCGCGTCGGCCGACAGGAGCGGCGGAGCCTCGGAGCCGCTGCGTGCGACCCCCTCGCGCTCCTCGTCCTCCTCGTCGTAGGGCGGCCCGATCACGGCGCGGGCGGTGAGCTTGCGGGCCAGTTCCTTGGGCCAGTGCACCTGGACCCCGGTGGCTGCCAGGGCGCGTCCGGCGGGGCCGAGGAGTTCGGCGAGCTCGTCGTCGTCCGGCTCCACGGAGTCGGGCACCGCGGCGGACAGCAGCGGGGACAGCGGCGGCCAGGCACGGGCTGCCCGGCGCAGCGCAGGCAGGACGTCCATCCGGGTACGCGGTCCGAAGGCCGCTGCGGTGTTCGTACCGCCCGCCCAGACCTCGGCCGCATCGGTGACCAGCGTCGGATCGCTGACGCTGTGGATCTGCAGAACCACCCGGAAGGAGGGCCCGGCGGACCGCTCGCCGTCCTCGTCGGGCGCAGTGAGCCCCGACACCTCCACCCGGAGCGAGAGCCGGACGCCCGCGTCGTGCCCGGCCGCCACATCGGTGGCCCAGGCCCGATGGCCGGGCAGATGCTGCGGTTCATCGACGGTGAAGGCCCGGCCACCGCCGGCCGACGAGGCGGCGGGGGTGCGGGGGAGACCGTCCGCCACCGCGTCGAGGAACGCGCGCAGCAGCCGCTCGGGCTCGGGCAGCAGAACGGGCTCCGCGGACCCGTCGAGCGGAACCGCGTGGGCCAGGGGCGGCATCGAGGCGGAGAGCGTCCGGATCCGCGACTGGTCGTCCGCGGTCAGCGGACCGGCCCGCCAGGCGTCATGGTCCGTGGCGGTGAGCCCCGGTAGCAGCAGGCCCCGGGCGGCGAGTTGGAGAGCGAGGAGAGCGGCCGCACCCCAGAAAGCGGCCGCGTCGGAGGCACGCTGCGAGACCCGGGCACGCGTCAGCACGGGCAGCGCGTCGCGGACCGGAAGCAGTCGTGCCGGTACGGCGTACACCAGTGCGTCGGTGCCGACGACGGCCAGCTCCTCCACGCATCCGGGACCGTCGGGCGGGCCGCTGCCGTCCGGATGCCAGAAGGCGATGCGGCCGGTGCGGGCGGGATCCCCGGGCAGGAAGACCACGGAGCAGGCGGAGAGTGCGGAGATCTCGGGGAGCGTTGCCGCAGGGAGTCTTTGCACAGTGATGCCGAATTCCTCAAATTTGACTAGTGGGGTCGGGTCGCCGAGGGTACCCCACCGAAATCCTCCACCGTGAGTCGAATTGCCGTGATCCGGACCACATTCCGATCCGCAGGGATGCCGGACCGCGCGTCGGACAGGGGGCAAGGCGCACCCCCGGGTGTGGCCAGCACCCCCATCGTGGGCGGGGGTATACCCCCGGAGATCCCGGGTGGTGGCGCCATGGTTCCCGCGTGCCCGGTTCCCCTACGTTTCTACAGGTCAGCGCAGCTTTCCAGAGACCGGAGACGTCATGCCCCAGGCCATAGCCACCGCAGCGGAAGGAACCCGTGACGGTGCGGGAAGTGCCGGAGCGATCGGTGGCGGAGAGACGAGCGCGGCAGGTGCCGCCTGCGCCGACGCCGGAACCGCTTCGGCACAGGGCAGCGACTTCGCACCGCTGCTGCGGGCCGTGAAGGGGCAGGGCCTCCTGGAACGGCGAACCGGGTGGTACGCCGCGGGCATCGCCGTCAATCTGATCGCCCTGGGCGCCGTGATCACCGGCATGGTCCTGCTCGGCAACACCTGGTGGACCCTGCTTCTCGCGCTGCCGCTGGCGATCTTCTGGTCGCGCACCGCGTTCGTCGGACACGACGCCGGGCACGCCCAGATCGCCGGCGGTCGAAGGGCGGGACGCGCGATCGGCCTTGTGCACGCCAACCTGCTGCTCGGGATGAACGAGGCATGGTGGAACGACAAACACGTACGCCACCACGCCAATCCCAACCACATCGACAAGGACCCGGACGTCGGCGTCGGCGCCCTCGTGTGGACACAGAAACAGGCGGCCCAACGTGAGGGCTTCGCCCGCTGGCTCACCCGCAACCAGGCCCGGCTCTTCTTCCCGATGCTGCTCCTGGAAGGCATCGCGCTGAAGATCTCCGGTTTCCAGTACCTGCGCCGGCAGCCCGCCCGGGAACGAGCTCTCTCGGCACTGCTCCTGGTCGCCCACCTGGGCCTTTACGCGACACTGCTGCTCACCGTGCTGTCCCCGGGGAAGGCCGTCGTCTTCGCCCTTGTGCACCATGCGCTGTTCGGCCTCCACCTGGGCATGGCCTTCGCGCCGAACCACAAGGGCATGGAAATGCCGGACCCCGACGGCGAACGCTGGGGCCACCTCCAGCGCCAGGTCCTCACCTCGCGCAACGTACGCGGCGGCATCCTCACCGACTGGTTCCTCGGCGGGCTCAATTACCAGATCGAGCACCACCTCTTCCCGAGCATGCCCCGACCGCACCTGCGCCTGGCGCAGCCCATGGTGCGCGCCCACTGCAAGTCGCTGGGCATGCCGTACGCGGAGACCGGACTGATCGAGTCCTACCGGCAGGCGCTGCAGCACATGCACGAGGTCGGCGAACCGCTGAGGTGAGTCATCGGGCGGCTGGAACCGATGGGCAGGCACATGCGTTCTCACAGCAGGAGCGGCTCCGGGCCGCGAAGGAGGCGTGGACGATGTCGAACAGCGCGAAGATCGCCATCGGGGGAGTGGTCGTAGCGGTCATCCTGATGCCGTTCATCGGTTTCTGGCTGTCGTTGCTTGTCCTGATCGGAGTTCCGGCCGTTGCGTATCTGCTGCTGGACCCGAGCCAGCGGCGCAGGCTCCGCAGGATCACCCGCAAGGAGATAGGCCGCTGACGGGGCTCAGGCCGGCCGTACCGCGAGTGCGTCCAGAGCCTTCAGGAGCCGCGGCAGTTCGCTTCCGCGCCCGACCGGCAGTACCTCGCCGGGCTCCTCGTCCAGCAGGATGAACGCGATGTCGTCGGTCCGGGCGACCAGTGACCAGCCGGGGCCGTCGGCACGCAGCATCCTGGCGTCGCCCGAGGCGAAGGAGGACCGGACGCGGCCGGGTGGCGGCGGGGCATCGACGTAGCCGCGTGCCTGGGCCAGCGCCCGCCGTACACCGGGGTGTACTCCGGTGGGCGCGTCCGTGGCGGGGTTCGCGGGGGCGATGTCGTCCGGCGGGTCGTCCCTGGATCCGGTCTCGGCGTCGCCCTCACCCTGAACCTCTACTTCAGGGTGAGGGTCACGCTCAGGCACAGGTCCAGACCCGGGCTCGGATCCGGACGCAGGCCCGGGTGCTGATCCAGGCGCAGATTCAGAATCGGATCCGGCTTCGGCTTCGGCTTCGGAGGCCGCTCCGGCGACGGCCTCGGCTCCGGGCCCGTCCTCCGAATCCGCTCCGGGCCCGTTCTCCGGCTCGGCTCCGGGCCCGTCCTCGGCCTCGGTGCTGTCCGCGCCCGGCGGGTTGGCGAAGGCTGTCTCGTCATCGATCTGCTCGCGCCACGCGGCCCACTGGTGCGCTATCTCGTCCGCGCCCATGCGCCGCTGGGCCGGTCCCCATGACTCCGTGTCGGGCGGTGTCAGCGGCGCCGGTTCGGTGCCCTCGGCCTCCGGGTCCGGCAGCGGATCGTGCGGCGCGGCAACGCCCGGGGCGGCGACCGCCACCGGGAGCGGCCAGCCGGGCAGCGCGCAGACCACCGACCGGTCGTCGGGAGAGAGGTCGTAGTCCATGCCGCAGTCCCAGGCCGCGATCGCGACGGCGACCAGCGACACGTCATCGACGATGACGGTCCACCGTGCGCCGCTCCCGTCCTGGCCGAGGACCAGCCCGTACCCCTCGGCGTACGGTTCGAGCGCGAGCGCCGCACACGCGGCCGGGTAGTCGTCACCGAGGACGCTCGGGAACTGCGCCGGTGTCAGCAGCACCGCGGTCAGCACATACAGCGCGTCGTCGTCGGTGACCGTGTCGTTCGGCGCAGCCACGGCACTCTCCTCGTCCGTCGTCGTTTCCGTCGGCGCACCTTAACGAGTGAGTAACCCACTCGTCGAGGCCCTGACAAGGCAGGATGTCGGTTACGCGCGAGGCAGGACGGCGTCCGTCATTCGGCGGGGAGCCCGAGCAGGGTGCGTGCCACTGTCTGCGGGGATTCGCCGCGCTCGCGGGCCAGCGCGATGACGGCCCGGCAGGCCAGCTCGCTGACGCCGAAGGAGAGGGCCTCGGGCGACACCCAGCCGCTCGCCTCGTCGATCCGCGCCTGATCCTCCTCCACGGATGCCGAGACGAAGGTGGCAGCCGCCTCGAAGAGGTTGTGCTGCTTGCGCCGGTCCTCCTTGGCAGGCGCTGGGGGGCGATCCGACTTCCGGTCGGAGGCGACGACCTTCCGCAGGCTGCCGATTATGTCGATCATGGGGACCGCCTTCCCGAAGAGCTGTGAGTGCGTGACGCGCCGTTCCTGCTTGCGGTGTTCCCCACCGAAGTACAGTTGGACCTCCGGCCGGAACGAGGGGGTCAGTGCGGTGAAGCGGTACGACTGGCTGAAGGAGATTCAGCGTCTCCATCCGGAGCGGGACTTCCTTCGAATCTACCGGATCATGGCAAGCCACGAGTTTCCCTGGGACATCGCCCGAGCGCTCGAACTGGCCCTCTACCGGACCTATGCCGTACCCAGCATCGGTCAACTCCTGGCGCAGACCGCAGAACTGACGGATCGCTCGCAGAAGCGCTATGACGACACCGCGCTGCTTCTGGACACTGTCGTGGAGCACGGCTTCGACAGTGATCCGGGGCGTACGGCACTCCGCCGGATCAACGGGATGCACCGCAGCTACGACATCAGCAACGACGACATGCGCTATGTCCTGTGCACCTTCGTCGTCACCCCGAAACGCTGGCTCGACTCCTACGGCTGGCGCCGGCTCTCCGACCACGAACTGCGGGCGTCCGCCGCCTACTACCGGGTCCTGGGCGCGCACATGGGCATCAAGGAGCTGCCGCGGACGTACGAGGACTTCGAGCGCGTCCTCGACACCTATGAGGCAGAGCACTTCGGCTGGCACGAAGGGGGACGCCGTGTCGCCGACGCCACCCTGGACCTGATGAGCTCCTGGTACCCGCGCCCGTTGGCTCCTGCCGCGCGGAAGTTCGCCCTCGCTCTGCTCGACGATTCCCTGCTGCGCGCATTCCGGTACGAACGCCCCGGCGCCGCGGCCCGTAACCTCACGCATGGCGCACTGCGGCTGCGGGCGCGCGCGGTGCGACTCCTGCCACCGCGCTCCACCCCGCACTACGCCCGGCAGAACCCGGAGATCAAGGGCTACCCGGACGGCTATGAGGTCTCCGGGCTGGGGACGTTCCCGGTACCGGGGGTCGGCGGCTGTCCGATCCCGCACAACCTGCGCTCCGAAACACCTGCGGAGTGAGCCCGACGGGCACGGGGCGGTCGGGTCAGGACGTCCGTACGGCGAGGGCGAGGAAGCGGTCGTCCTCATCGGTGTACGCATCCAGTCGCCATCCCGAACGTGCCAGCAGCGGCCGGAGATTGGGCTCGGCGCGCAGATCGTCGTCCGTGATCCGGCGGCCGTGGCGTGCCGCAAGTGCCGCCCGCCCAATGGGGTGGAAGAGTGCCAGCCGCCCGCCCGGCCGCACCACCCGTGCCAGCTCCGCCAGGTCCGGACCGGGGCGCGACAGGTGGGAGATCAGTCCCGCCGCGAACACCGCGTCCAGCGACGACGACCTCAGCGGCAATCGGGCGACATCGGCGAGCAGCAGCGTCCCGTCCCGATCCCGCCCGGCCCGTACCGCCGCCTCCAGCATCGCCGCTGTCAGGTCCACGCCCACGACCGTGCCTTGTGGCCCGACCGCCGTCCGCAGCGCGGGAAGCGCCCGACCCGTGCCGCAGCCGGCGTCGAGCACCGCGTCCCCCGGACCCAGCGAGAGTGAGCCGGCAGCCGTCTCGTAGGCGGGCCCGTCGTCCGGGAAGCGGGTGTCCCAGTCCGCCGCGCGCGCCGTGAAGAACTCCTGGACATGTGCGTGGTCATCGGTCATACGGACATGATCGCTTAGTTGCCGACGGAGTGACACGAAGCGAAACGTCGGGAAATGAGGCGAGCGTTCGAGCGCTGGACGATCGCTGCCGCCCCGACCCATGGGACACCTGCACCACGCGCCACCTTCGGCGGCTGACATCCGCGCGGTCGTATCCGTGGGCCTGCATCGGCGCTGCCGCGCCGAGTGCCGCAGGCCAATCCCGTCCCGCAGCTCCGCCGGGAGCCGCGCCCCGACGAACCACCGCCCGCCGACGGACCGGACGGCATCGGCAACCCACCACAACTCACCCCCGGGCGGGCCGGCGACCGGATGACCGCCCCACCGCAACGGCCGGCTGCGCGGCGGTGAACCGACGCCGGGCACGCCCGGTCCCCGGCCCGGAACGCGGTCGTGCGTTCAAACGGCGGCCTGGCCGTGGGCTCCTCCGGCGGACTCGGCCACGAGCACGCGTCGGAGAGCAGTTCCCTGTCCCCGCCCCGGTTCGCTCTGTGGAGGCGCGCCGATCCGATGGGCCGCACGGGCCCCGCTCCCCGCTCCGGCGGAAGGGGGATCGGGGAGCGGGGCCCGTGATACGCGGGATCCGTCCCGGTCAGACGTTCACACCGTAGTCGGACGCGATTCCGGCCAGGCCGGAGGCATAACCCTGGCCGACCGCGCGGAACTTCCACTCCGCGCCGTGCCGGTACAGCTCGCCGAAGACCATGGCGGTCTCCGTCGACGCGTCCTCGCTGAGGTCGTAACGGGCCAGCTCGACGCCGTTCGCCCGGTTCACCACACGGATGAACGCGTTGCGGACCTGGCCGAAGCTCTGCCCGCGGCTCTGCGCGTCGTGAATGGAGACCGGAAAGACGATCTTGGCCACATCCGGCGGGACGGTCGACAGCTCCACATTGATGGACTCGTCGTCGCCCTCGCCCTCACCGGTCAGGTTGTCGCCGGTGTGCTGGACCGAACCGTCCGGGCTCGTGAGGTTGTTGTAGAAGACGAAGTGCAGATCGGAGAGGACCTTGCCCGCGTCCGAGCACAGCAGCGCGCTCGCGTCCAGGTCGTGGTCCGCGCCCGTCGTCGTCCGTACGTCCCAGCCCAGGCCGACCGTCACTGCGGTCAGGCCGGGTGCCTCCTTCGACAAGGAGACGTTGCCGCCCTTGGCCAGGGTCACACCCATGAACATCCTCCATTGATCCAGTGGTCCAGCGATTCGGTGAACGGCGCCGCTTCGGCCGTCACCCGGTCAACGACGGTGTCGTGACCATGGTTCCCTCGCTTGCGCAAGCCTTGAAGTGAACGTCCGTGAGACGTGCCGTACGTTGGTGGGCCGGCGTCCTAGGCGGGTGGGTCGGCACGGGGCGCCTGCACATCGGTCTCCTTCATGGCCTTCGCCTCACTCTTCAGGATCCGCATGGATTTGCCCAGGGCTCGGGCCGTGTCCGGCAGCTTCTTCGAGCCGAACAGCACGATCACCACGATCGCCAGGATCAACAGGTGCCAGGGTGCGAGGCCGTTGCGCAACATGTGCGTCCCGCCCTTCCTTTCGGTGCTTTGGCCGGAGTTTCCGTTCGGCAGTCGCGGACAGTGCTTCAAGCTGTCTGTAGGCAGGTCCGATGATCGGTTCGAACATCAATACTTGCTACATTGCGCAACTGTACAACCATGGGGCGGTGGAGCACGTCTTCCCCCATGGGAACCGGACGGACGGGGTGGCCGATGACGGGAAGTCGCAAAGCGGGAGCGGGCAGTGGAAGGGCCGGCCGCCTGCGCCGGACAGCCATGTTCGGGCTGTCGTTCCTCGTGCTGCTGGTCGCCGGAGTCGGCTGGGGCTACCTCAAACTCGGCGGCAGCATCGACACCTTCAGCGCGGACGGCATCTCGGGCGACCGGCCGCCCGGCTCCTCGGAGGGGCAGAACGTCCTCGTCATCGGATCGGACTCGCGCTCGGGCGACAACAGCAGGCTCGGCGGCGGCACGGGAGCGGTGGGACGCTCCGACACCGCGTTCCTCCTCCATGTCTACGGCGATCACAAGCACGCGGTCGCCGTGTCCATTCCGCGTGACGCGCTGGTCGACATCCCGGCCTGCAAGGGGCCCGACGGCAAGTGGACCGCCCCGCAGCACAACGTCATGTTCAACGGGGCGTTCTCCGTGGGGGAGACGGCAGAGGGGAACCCGGCCTGCACCCAGAACACCGTCGAACACCTCACCGGCCTGCGCGTGGACCACACCGTCGTCATCGACTTCGCCGGATTCTCCTCACTGACCTCGGCCGTCGGCGGCGTCCCGGTGTGCCTGCCCCAGGACATCTACCAGCGCGACCTCAGCCCGAAGCGGACGACCCGAGGGGCCAAGATCTTCACGAAGGGCCCCCAGACCGTTTCGGGTCAGCAGGCGCTCGACTACGTCCGGCTGCGGCACGGCATCGGCGACGGCTCGGACATAGGGCGTATCAAGCGGCAGCAGGCCTTCGTCGCCTCCCTCATCAAGAAGGTCAAGTCCCAGGGACTGGACCCCACCACCCTGCTGCCGCTGGCCAACGCGGCAACCGACGCGATGACCGTGGACCCCGGACTGGGATCGGCCGACCGGCTGCTGTCCTTCGCCATGTCGATGAAGAAGATCGACCTGCACAACACCAAGTTCGTGACCGTCCCCTGGCGTTACGAGGGGGCCCGCGTCGCCATCGTCGAACCGGACGCCGACGCGCTCTGGGCCGCACTGAAGGCCGACCGTACGGTCGACGGCAAGGACGCCAGCGGCAAGGAATCGGGCAAGTCGTCGGACAAGGGCGATGGAAAGGGTGGACACCCGACGTCCTCCACGGCGGACACCCCGGTCTCCGGCAAGGGAATCAGCGTCGCCGTCTACAACGGAACCACGGTCAGGGGGCTCGCCGCCCAGGCGGCCGAGCTCCTGCGCTCCCGGGACTTCACCATCACCACCACGGCCACGGCGAGCAGCCAGGACCGGACCTCGACCGTCATCGAGTACGGGCCGGGCCTGAAGGACCAGGCGGAAACCACCGCGCGGCTCTTCTCGGGTGCACGGACGTCGGAGTCCGGCACCTCCGGAATCCAGGTGATTCTGGGCAGCGACTACGCACAGAACCCGACAGCCTCCCCCGGAGCACCGACCCCCTCCACCGTGCCGTCCACCGTCGCCGACGAGGCCCGGTCGGCCGACGACGACCCGTGCGCGGACCTCAGCTACGGCTGATCGGCCATCAGGAGCGCGACGACTGCGCGCGGCGCGGCGTCCCTGCCGTCCGGAACCGCAACACCGGGTGACAGGGAGCCGCGTAGCCGCATGACACGTACAGCGCGGCCCCGTCCTCGCTGCGAGTCTCCGGGCGTTCGGGCGGTGACGGATCATGACCGGATCAAGGCCGGCTCCACTTCCGCTCGTAGCGGGTCCGGGCCGTCCGCAGGCCGTATGCGTACAGGGCCAGCACCGTTGCCAGCAACAGGTAGTAGAGCGGCGGCAGCGCGCTCATGCCCAGCAGCCCACCGAGCGGGGTGATCGGCAGTAGCAGGCCGACCACGGCGAGGCCGCAGGCGGCCACCCGCAGCGGCCCGCCCCCGCGACCGCCGGCGACTCGTCCGCCCGTACGGAGCAGCAGCATCACCAGGGCCTGAGTCAGCAGATTCTCGGTGAACCAACCGGAGTGGAAGGCATCCTGCCCGCCCGACGTGGCCGAACCGTGCAGGGCGACGGCCAGCACGGCGAACGTCGCCAGGTCGGCGGTGGCGTTCAGCAGTCCGAAGCCCGTGATGAAGTGCAGGAAGTCGCGCGGACGCAGCACGGTGGGCCACCGCAGCACCTCGGACGCGGGCCGGTCGAAGGCGAAGGCGAGCTGCGCCACGTCGAAGCACAGGTTCTGCACCAGGACCTGCGCCGGGAGCATCGGCAGGAACGGCAGCATCAGGCCCGCGGCGAGCATCGCGATGACATTGCCGAGGTTCGACGAGAGCGTGATGCGCAGATACGTGGCGATGTTCCCGCTGGAGTACCGGCCCGCGGTGATCGCGTGATCGATGGCCGCGAGGTCCTTCTCGGCAAGAACCACGTCCGCGGTCTCCCGCGCCACGTCGACCGCGTTGCGCGGACAGATGCCGACGTCCGCCGCGTGCATCGCGGGCAGATCATTGACCCCGTCACCGAGGAACCCGGTGGTCCGCCCGGCCGTGCGCAGCGCGGACACGATCCGTGCCTTGTGCTCAGGCGTACAGCGGGCGAAGACCGTGACCCGGTCGGTGGCCTCGGCCAGCGCCTCGTCCGACAGCGCGTCGATCCGGTCCGCGGACATGACCTGGCCCGGGTCGAGGCCGAGATCACGGCAGGTACGTGCGACGGTGCCGGGATCGTCGCCGGTGAGGACCTTGACGGCGATACCCCGGTCCTTCAGTGCGTCCAGGGCGTCCGCCGCGCTCGGCGTGAGCGCGTCCCGCAGAGTGACGAAGCCGAGGAAGGTCAGCCCTCTCTCGTCGGCCGTCGTGTACGGGCGCGGCCGGGCCGGGCGCTCGGCGCGGGCCACGGCGAGCAGCCGCAGACCGTTCGCGGTCTCGCGGGCGGCGAGTTCGCCCAGCCGGGTTCGTTCGGCCTCGTCCAGTGCGCACCGTTCGAGCACCGCCTCGACGGCTCCCTTGGTCACGAGCGTGTGCACACCGAGCCTCCCGGGGCTGCGGACCACCGCGGTGGCGAGGCGGCGCACCGGATCGAACGGCAACGCGGCGACGCCGTCGTACGCGTACAGTGGCTCCTCCCGCTCCTCGGCTGCGTCCAGCACCGCCTCGTCGAGTGCGTCCGGGGCGGGTAGATCGGCCAGTTGCAGCGTCCACAGCGCGTTGACCGCCGCCCAGTGGAGCGCCTCGGGATCAGGCAGGCCCGACGCGCTCAAGGAACTCTCGACGACGGGCCGGTCCTGGGTGAGGGTTCCGGTCTTGTCCACGCACAGCACGTCGATCGCACCGAGGTCGTGCAGCGCGGGCAGCCGCTTGACGATCACCCCGTGGTTCCCGGCGAGCAGCGAAGCGCCCCTGGCCAGGGCCGTCGTCACGATCACCGGCAGCATTTCCGGAGTGAGCCCGACAGCCACCGCGACGGCGAACGGCAGCGTCTCCAGGCCCCGGCCCCGCAGCGCCGCATTGGCCATCAGCACCAGGGGCGGGGTGAGCAGCATGAAGCGGATCAGCGTCCAGGAGATACCGTGCACCGAACGGTCGAACGCACTGGTGCCGCGGCGACGCGCCGAACCGTCGTACGCGGCCGCGAACCTGGTCTCCGCCCCCGTCGCCATCACCACCGCCGTACCGCTGCCGGACGCCACACTGCTGCCCTGGAAACACAGCTCCGGGCGGGCGAACGGCCCTTCCCCGTCGCCGGCGGCGTGGAGCCCCGCCGGCGGCGTGTCCATGGGATGCTTCGCGACCGGCACCGATTCGCCGGTGAGCGCCGACTGGTGAACGGTCAGTCCACCGGCACGCAACAGCCGCACATCGGCGGGCACGAGATCACCCGGGCCGAGCCGGATCACATCACCGGGCACCAGCTCCCCGACCGGCAGTTCACGGGCGTGCGGCGCGGCATCCGGCCCCGCGCGGCGCAGTACGGTCGCGGTGGTCGCCACCAGCTCCCGCAGCGCGGCCGTGGACCGGTCGGCCCGGTGCTCCTCCCCGGAACGCAGCAGACAGCTGACGACCACGAGCACCAGCGTCACGCACGCCGTGCCCCAAGAGGCCACCGCCGCCGAGACCAGGCCCAGACACAGCAGGACCGAGGTGAACGGATCGCGCAGACTACGAAGGAAACGGCGGGGCCAGGAGACCGGAAGCCAGGCCGGCAGCGTGTTCTCGCCGTACCGCGCCAGCCGCTCGCCGGCCTGTTCCTCCAGCAGTCCTCTCGGTCCGCTGTCCAGCGAGCGCAGTACCTGGAGGGAGGTCGGTGCGGCAGCTGCGGAAGCGGCGGCCGGGGCGTCGTGGGCGGCGCCCCGCCTGGCTGCCGTGCCCGCCATCGGCACGATGACGGCGGACGGGCCGTCGGGGTCGTCGGTGCTGCCGGGACCTGCGGCGGCACTGCTCTCAGGCACCGAGCCCACGGAGGCGTGAGGACTGTGCGGGTGCGTGTCCGGCACGCTCCGTGAGCTGGCCGACCATCAGCCGGACGACGGTCACCACATCGGGATCGTCGACCAGGTACACCTGGCGGCGGCCCTCGCGTCGGGAACGTACGAGCCCCGCCAGTTTGAGCTTCGTCAGGTGCTGGCTCACCGAAGGAAGAGTGCCACCCACCCGGTCCGCGAGTCCGGTCACATCGCTCTCGCCCTGGGACAGGGCCCATACGATGTGCAGCCGCGCGGGCGTCGCGAGCAGGCCGAAGGCTGCTGCGGCCTCTGCCAGTACCTCCGCGGGCGGATCCTCGAAACCGCCGTCGGCAGCTCTCGACACTCTTGCTCTCCCTGTCCGCGTGGCCCGAATCCTCGCACCCGAAGTCTTCAGTGTAGGCGCCGGAAAGAGGCGGTCCCTTGTGCGGACGAGCGGAGCGCAGACCGATCCGGGCCGCGAATGAGCTGAACCTGTCACGTCACCAAGGAATTGGACTCGTCCTGCGGCGCGGTCCTTCTTTGCCGTGCCGTCGGCCTGCGCAGGCGGGAAGCCGGTCGACACAAATGGGTCGACGGCAAGGGAGGCCGCGGAGAGTGAGGCTCTCGCGCTGAAGGTATTGGTCGCCGGAGGCTTCGGCGTCGGAAAGGCGACGCTCGTCGGCGCCTTGATCCCGACTTCGGCACTCCGTCGTCACGTGCGATGCGCGCGACCGGGAATCCGGCAGGGAAGCCCCGATCCGCATGGTCGAGTACATCGGCCGGATGCACACCGCCAGGCTTCTCGATTCGGTGAGTCGACCCTCCAGGATGCTCCTCCACCACTCGATATGGGGCCCGGACCAAGCCACATGACGAAGGAGTGCTTGCCCCCGAGTGACCAGTGCGCAAGGCTTACGGCAACGGGGCACGGGGAACGCATGAGCGGGGAGGAGCGGGGAATGGCGCTGGACAGGGGACTCGACTGGCTCCTTGACGACCTCACGAACAGGGTCGAGTACATACGGCACGCATTGGTGCTTTCGAACGACGGACTGGTGACGGGCGCGAGTACGGGACTGGCCCGCGAGGACGCCGAGCATCTCGCCGCGGTCTCGTCCGGGCTGCACAGCCTGGCTCGCGGTTCCGGACGCCACTTCCGGGCCGGAAAAGCCCGGCAGACCATGGTGGAGTTCGACGAGGCGCTGCTTTTCGTGACGGCGGCGGGGGACGGCAGCTGTCTGTGCGTGCTGAGCGAGGCCGAGGCCGACGTCGGCCAGGTCGCCTACGAGATGACGTTGTTGGTCAACAGGGTCGGTGAGCATCTGGGCGTCGCCGCGCGGCAGTCGGCGGATGACGAAACCGATCGCCTCTGACTCGGCGATCCGGTCGCGGAGTTATCCACAGGCCGGGCGGGCGCATTCTCTTCCGGGTTACGGTACTCACAGAGAGTGACTGAATCTCACGGGGGAGAGTGTCATGACTGTTGCTGAAGGCGTGTGCGCGGAGAGCACCGGTGCGATGGCGTTGGGCGCGCCCGCCGCAAGCGCGATGGCGGTGGGCGCGGCGGCCCAGGCACTCCGGCTGAAGCGCGGTGAGTTCGCGATCGCCGTGCATCTGGGGCTGATTCGCCTGATGGTGCCGCACGACGGCGGACGGCCGAGGGTCGGCTGCGAGGAAGTCGAGCGGATCCGGTCGCAGGACGGATTCCCGGAGGTGCTGAGGGAGAGAGTGCGCACGGTCGGGACGGCGGAGGGCGCTCGGCAGCTCGGGATCAGCCCGGACCGCTTCACCAAGCTCGCCCGCGCGGGATGTCTCACGCCGATCACCTTCTACCTCAACCGGTACCGGGCGATCGTCTGGCTCTATCTCGCCGACGAACTCACGGGGTTCGCCGCCCGGGAATCGCAGCTTCTGACCGGCAGGAGTCCGGGCTGGCTGCGCGACCGGTTGGAGGGAGGTGCCGACTGCCGGGCGAACAACTGGCGCTCGCGCCGGGTCGAACGGCTGCTGAGTCTCACGGAGGACCCTTGGGCCCGAGTGGCCGTGCTCGCGGACACGCTGGACCCGGTGCAGTTGGCGGAGGTAGTCGACGATCCGTACGAACGCGCGTACCTCGCCAGGCTCCGACCCGAGCCCGCCTTCGGGCCGACCGGTCCGGTGTGGGCACGGGAGACCATGGCACACCTGATGCGGGCCGATGAACCGGACGAGCTGTTGTGGCGGAGGGTCAACCTGATCATGGAGCTGGACAACGCCCGAGAGGTACGGTCGGCGCCGCGTCCTGGTGGCGATCGGCGTGCCTTCGCGTCTCCGGCAAGCGAGCGCGCGCCCGCGCCTGACTTTCGCGCCGATGCCGATGCCGATGCCGGGGCCGGTCCGGTACCTGCCCTCGCTCCCGCGTCCCCTCCTGCTGTCCCACCGAGCCCCTGCCCGGAGACGGGCCCCGTCCAGGCGCCGCCGGGTTCGGCGGAACCAGCGATTGGCCTGCTTGCCCGCATTGGTCTGCGCAGGCGTACGGACAGGGACGCGGACCGTCGGCAATCCCCGCGGGGGCGCGTGCCGTTCGGCGGACGACGAGGAAAGTGCCCCTGAACGCAACTGATGGGAAGTCACCCGAGGGAGGAAAAGAGCTCGCGGAGGCGGAACGCCACCGGCATTCTGTCTCCCATGCTGATCAGGGAAGCAACCACCGAGGACTGGCCCGCCATCTGGCCGTTCTTCCACGAAATCGTTGCCGCGGGCGAGACCTACACCTACCCACTCGATCTCGGCGAGGGAGAGGCCCGCTCCTGGTGGCTCCTCAAGTCCCCCAACCGCACGGTTGTCGCGGTCGACGACGACGGGACGATCCTCGGCACGGCCAAGATGAACACCAACCACATGGGCAATGGCTCACACATCGCCAGTGCCAGCTACATGGTCGACCCCGAGCATTCGGGGCAGGGCGTCGGCCGGGCCCTGTGCGAGTACACCCTGGACTGGGCTCGCACGTCGGGTTTCAGGGCCATGCAGTTCAACGCGGTGGTGGAGACGAACGTCCACGCCGTCAGGCTCTACCGCTCGCTCGGATTCGAGATTCTCGGAACGCTTCCGGAGGGCTTCAACCACCCGGAACAGGGTTTCGTCGGGCTGCACATCATGCACTGCCGCCTCTGACATCGGCATCGCCCCTCACCCTTTACTCCGCCCTGTGTCCGTCATGTCCGAAGCCGTGGTGATGTGTGGGCAGTTGATGCCGCAGGTGCTTCGTGGGGCGGGTGTGGCGGATGCCGGCGGGGGCAGTACTCTGCGCCCCACCGCCATTCGGGCGATGAAACACATGCGGAGGAAGAATCCATGACCATACCCAGGAGATCGTTGCGCGCTGCGGGAACGCTGGCAGCCGCCGCGGTCGTCGGCCTGACCGGCGCGGTGCTCACCGCCGGCCCGGCCGCAGCTCACACCCCCACCTGGGCCGTGACCTGTTCCGAGGTGAGCCTTGACCTGACCGCCTACAACGGCAAGGTCACCAACCAGGTGACCGTCACTGTCGACGGCAAGGACCTCCTGCCCACCGAGACCTTCGGCAGGGAGTTCCACAAGAAGCTGGAGCTGCCCAAGCACGACAAGGAGCTCACGGTCCACCTCGTCGTCAAGGCCGGCGACGGTGACAACTTCTCGCGCGACGAGACCAAGTCGGCACCCGTGTGCGAGGACGCCACCACCCCGCCGCCCGCGCCGTCCGAGGGCACGCCGTCCCCGGTACCCTCCACCGAGGCGCCGACCGAGAGTGCCAAGCCCAGCAAGGCGCCCTCGACGTCCGCGCCCGCCGTGGCCACCCCGAGCCCGAGTTCGCCGGACCTGGCCGAGACGGGTTCCTCGTCCGCCACCCCGGTCATCGCCGGAGCGGCCGTGGCCGTACTCCTGGCGGGTGGCGGCATCATGTGGTCCGTGCGCAAGCGTCGTACCGCACAGCACTGACGAATGAGCCGGTGGTCCTGACACGGACTGTGCCGGGACCACCGGTCGAAGCCGCGCCACCGCGCGCCCCGGCGCGTTGGGCGGCGCGGCCTTCGAGACATCGTCAGACTTGCTGCGCGGGTGGCCGGGCGGTGGCGACGGGCGACGCCGAGGGCCCGATCTCGCACCAGACCGCCTTGCCCTCACCACGAGGCTCGATGCCCCAGCGGTTGGCGACGGCGTCCAGGAGCAGCAGACCCCGGCCCGATGTCGCGGTTTCCCCCGGACTGCGCCTCCTCGGCCAGGCGCTGGAGCGGTCCTGGACGGACAGGCGGACCCGCCGGACCGGTTCCGGCAGCACCTCCAGAGTGAGGACCGCGCCGCCCTCCGTGTGCAGCAGGACGTTCACCAGCAGTTCGCCGGTCACCAGCTCGGCATCGTCGGCGAGTTCGGCCATGTCCCAGTCCGTCAGGGCCTGACGCACGATGTTCCGGGCGTCGGACAGTCCCTCCGGGTCCGCCTGGTGGATGTACTGGTGCAGGCGCGGGGCCCTCGGCGACCCGGGGTCCGGGCTGCGCCGCAGGACCAGCAGAGCGACATCGTCCCCCGAACCCCATCGCTCCCAGAGCCGGTCGGAGAGATGGTCGGCCAGCGCCTGGGCGCTCGCCGGCCCCGCGCTCACCTCATTGATCAGCGCCTGCAACCCCGTGTCGATGTCCGCGCCCGGCTCTTCCACCAACCCGTCGGTGTACAGGACCAGCGTTTCGCCCGGCACCAGGTCGAGCCGGGTCTCCGGGAACTCCTCGTCCTCGAAGTGGGTCGAGATGCCCAGCGGCAGACCGCCCCGTACCTGAGGGCTGCCTACCCGGCCGTCCATGTGCCGGATCAGCGGACCCAAATGTCCGGCCCGAACCACGCGCACGGTCCCCGACGCGAGATCGACCTGGGCATACGTACAGGTCGCGAAGCGGTCCGTGTCCAGCTCGGCGAGGAAGCGCGAGGCCCGGGCCAGCACCGTCGAAGGAGGGTGTCCCTCGCCGGCGTACGCGCGCAGGGCGATGCGCAACTGGCCCATGATGGCAGCGGCGTGCGTGTCATGCCCCTGCACATCACCGACCACGATCCCGAACCGGCCCTTGGGCAACGCGATCACGTCGTACCAGTCACCGCCGACCTGGCGCCCGCTCCATGCGGCGTGGTAGCGCACGGCGATCTCGCCGCCCTCGATCTCCTGGATCCGCCGCGGCAGCATCGCCGCCTGGAGCCCGGTGGCGAATTCGCGCTCCTCGTCGAAGAGCTTCGCACGCTGGAGGGACTGCGCCACGATCGCGGCCAGCCCCAGACACAGATTGCGCTCGTCCGCGTTGAAGGACGTGTTCTCGCGGTAGAAGAGGGCCAGTGTGCCGAGGGAACGGGCCTGGGCCACGAGGGGCAGATAGGCGGCGGCCCGGAATTTCAGCCCGTCGGCGATGGGGGCCAGCACCGGGTAGCGATGGGTGAGGGCCGAGACCGAGGTCAGGAACCGGGGCCGGCCACTGAGCACGGTGTCCGCCAGAGGGAACCGCCGGTCCAGCCCGGCGTCCCCGAGCCCGTCGATCGCCTCCACCGAGTCGCCGCTCAGGGCGATGACGCTGAGAGTGGTGTTCTCGACCAGGCCCAGCGAGAGACCGTCCGCCCCGAGCCGGGCGAGCCCGCCTGGTCCGGTGAGCGCCGCGGTGACGTCGTCGACGGTCACCGCACGCGACAGCGCGCTCGTTGTGCGTTCAACGATGCTGGTCTGTCGCTGCCGCCGCTTTTCCAGATCGAGCACGAAGGCCGAATGGGTGACTTCCGCGGTGGCGTCCTGCACCACCCCGACGATCCGGTGCGCCCGGCCGTCGTCGCTGCGCAATATTCGTGCCTGGATGCGGGTCCACTGCTCCCTGCCGTCGTCCATCGGCACTCGGAAATGAACACTGTACGAACTGTGTCCGCTCTTGATCGCCCCGTCGATCGCCACATCGAGACGGGTCCGTTCCGACTGTTCGAGGCGGTCCAGCACGGTCTCGGGCCGTGAATCGAAGGTCTGCGGATCCAGACCGAACACCAGCAGCCCGGCATCGTCCATGTCCAGCGTTCCAGCCTCCACGTCCCACTCGAAGCTGCCCATCCGATTCATGGCAAGGCGCTGAGCCGTCGCGATCTCGCCGTTGTGCGTCTTCTCGATCAGCGGGCGAGGCGGGACGGTAGTGCTCGGTTGCTGGTCGTGATCGGTCATTCCTGCTCCGGAGGTCGCCGGGCGGGGCTGCCGGGCGGCGCGGCCCGTACTGGGTGACTCAATTGTCGAACCGCTTCCGGCAGGTTGCCACAGCGGAAACCCGGCGAAATTTGGCCGGAAGACAGGGCTGGGCGGACCCTGGACCCCTGCTGTTCCGGCACTGACCCCGCCCCGCAGAATGGCAGCGGAAGATCGTCCGTGATCGGCGGTCGATACCGTACAGGGGCTGACCGGAGCGCATTCATGAACCACGAAGATCCAGTTCTGCTGCACACCGAAGGACGCGTCCGGCACATCACGCTCAACCGCCCACGTGCCCTCAACGCGCTGAATCACGCCATGGTGGCCCGCGTCACCGAAGCACTCGCCGAGGTCGAGCACGACGACTCCGTCACCGCGGTCCTCATCACCGGGGCCGGCGAGCGGGGCCTCTGCGCGGGCGGCGACATCCGTTCCATCTACGAGGACGCCCGGGCCGGCGGCAACGAGTCGATGGACTTCTGGCGCGACGAGTACCGGCTCAACGCCCGCATCGCCCGATTCCCCAAGCCGTACGTCGCGATCATGGACGGCATCGTGATGGGCGGCGGTGTCGGAGTCTCGGCCCACGGCGACGTCCGTATCGTCACCGAGCGCTCGCGCATCGCCATGCCGGAGACCGGCATCGGGTTCGTCCCCGATGTCGGCGGCACCCATCTGCTCAGTACGGCGCCCGGTGAGCTGGGCACCCACCTGGCGCTCACCGCGGAAGCGGTCGGTGCGGGCGATGCGCTGCTGTGCGGCCTCGCCGACCACTTCGTACCGTCGCAGCGGCTCGCCGAGCTCACCGCCGACCTCGCCGGCTGCGGCACGGCCGCCGAGATCGAGGAGACGGTGCGGCGGTACGCCACACCCGCTCCGGACGGCGAACTGGCCACGCACCGTGAGTGGATCGACTCCTGCTACGGCGCGGCCTCGGTGGGGGAGATCGTCGACCGGCTCGACAACAGTGGCGTCCCCGCCGCCAAGGAGGCAGCCGAAACCATCCTGACCAAGTCGCCCACCTCGCTCAAGGTGACCCTCTCCGCACTTCGCAGGGCTCGCCGGCTCGGCAGCCTGGAGGCGGTGCTCGACCAGGAGTACCGGACTTCGTGCACCGCCTTCGCCAGGCCCGACTTCGTGGAGGGCGTGCGCGCCCAGATCATCGACAAGGACCGCGACCCGCAGTGGCGCCCGGCGGCTCTCGCCGAGGTCACCGACGCCGATGTCGAACTCTTCTTCGCCCCGCTCGGCGACCGCGAACTCGGCCTGGCCGCCACTTCCGGAACGACGAACTGAGACGTACCGGGGCGGAGGGCCGCATCCGGGAAGTCAGAGGTCGTTCGGCCCGTCGACCGTACGGAACGGGACGCCGAGCAGATCGGCCGCGGCCTTGAGGTCCTTGGCACGATGACCGGTGCACAGCGTCCAGTGATGACCGATGCCGGTCGCGGACCAGGCATCGGTCCACTCGCCCGGGTCGAAGCCGAAGTCGACCCGGGAGGTGGTGTTGCCGATCTCCAGCAGCGGCCCGGGTACCACCTCGCCCTCGGACGCGATGAAGGTGAAGGTCCCGTCGGCCTCCTGCCCGACGCCGAACGTGGTGACCGGCCCGTGCCTGACGTCGAATTCCACGCTCACCCCCCAGCCACGCTTGCCGTGGTAGAGACCCAGCCCGCGCAACAGCGGGTCCTTGGCGCTGATGGCGAGGTGGGCCGGTCCGTCGTGGCCCATCTCCACCACCCGGTCCCGGAAATTCAGGGCCTGGAGTTCGGTGAAGGAGCCTCCGGCACCGAGCGTGTCGGCGATCAGCATGGCGAGGCTGGTGCGCAGCTCGTACTCACCTGCCATCGGGATGCCGCGCGCGGTCAGCAGCGACGCGCCGAGGATCATGCCGGCGCCGAGCCGCTCGTGGATCTCGCCCTCCAGACCGCGGTGGTAGTAGGCGAGACTGTCGAGTGCGAAGTCCTCCACGAGCCGGTCCAGTCCGACCGAGACGCGCGCGGCCCACGCGAGATCGTTCTCGTCCACGGAGTCGTCGAGGGTGAAGACCTTACGCGCGAGCGCGACCCGTTCGACGGCCTCCTCGTCCGTCACGCCGGCGACCCGGACCCGCAGATCGTCGAATTCGAGGACTTCGACATGCCCGCCGAACTGGGTGGAGACCAGCGTCATGTCGGTGGAGACATCGAGCATGCCGGGGTAGAGATGGCCCATCAGACCATGCCGGCCGTGGCGCAGCGCGGCGCGGACCTGAGCGGCACGGATCCAGCGGCGGATCCGGTTCCACGCGTTCTCGTCGTGCAGATGTCCCGAGACCGAGCGGAAGGGGATGCCGCCGCGCCGGAACACATTGGCGACCTCCGGCAGCGGGCACTGCCCGCAGTACGCCAGCCACTTGCCCGTATCGGTGTCCGGGTGATCCATCGCCTCGGTCGGCTGGAGATCGATGACCAGCACCGGAGCGTGCACGCGCTGGGCGATCGGCAGCACCATCGAGGCGGTCAGATACGTCGTCAGAAACGTCACGACGATGTCGCAGTCTGCCGAGCGGAGCCGCTCCGCGGCCTTCGCCGCCTCCTGCGGATCAGAGATGAATCCGGCGTCGACGACCTCGCAGCCCATCTCCTCGAACTGCCCGGTCACGAAGCGGGCCGACTCCCGCAGCCGGTCGAGGAGGCCGGGAAACTGCGGCCAGTACGCACCGAGTCCGCCGGACACCAGACCGATCCGGGTACGACGGCGCGCGGTACGGGCGAGTACACCGTCGAGCGCGGCGGGCGGGACATCAGTCATGAGTTTCCTTCCTTCGGTCACGTCGAAGGCCCGGGCTTCCCGAAGGGGCGCCCGGGTTTCCGTCGAGGGCAGGGGCCGCACCGGATCGGCTCGGTACCAGCCTCGCGGCCGCCCGGTCCCAGGCCCGCCGGTCGCCCTGCGGGGTGTAGTGGCGCAACTCCTGGGTCCTTGCCACCAGTTGTCGCATGGACACCAGGTCGCCCGCCAGCCCATGGGCACGCGCCTGCAGCAGGATGTTGCCCAGCGCTGTCGCCTCGGCCGGGCCGGCCGTGACGGGCAGCCCCGTGGCATCAGCGGTCCACTGGCAAAGGAGCTCGTTGCGTGAACCCCCGCCGACGAGATGGATCCGGCTCAGCTCCCGCCCGGCCAGGGCAGCGGCCTGCCGCAGCGTCCTGCGATGAGCCAGCGCCAGGCTCTCCAGGACACACCGGACATAGCCGCCGGGGCTGTCGGGCGGCACCTGCCCGGTCCGTACGAGATGGGCGTCGATCCGCGCTGGCATGTTACCCGGTGCGAGGAACACCTCGTCGTCGGGATCGACCACCGCGGCGAACGGCCGGGCACGGGCCGCCGCCGCGAGCAGCTCGGCCAGCCCCGGTGCGTCGCCCCGCATCCCCCAGGCCCGCCGGCACTCCTCCAGCAGCCACATCCCCATGATGTTGCGGAGATAGCGGACGGTGCCGTCGACCCCGCGCTCGTTGGTGAAGTTGGCCGCACGGGACTCCTGCGTCAGTACCGGAGCCGTCAACTCCAGTCCGGCCAGCGACCACGTACCGCAGGAGACATAGGCGAACCCCGGCTCGCCGGCGGGCACGGCGGCGACCGCCGACGCCGTGTCGTGCGAGGCGACAGCCGTCACCGGTGTCCCGGCCGGCAGCCCGGTGTACTCGGCGACGTGCGGCAGCAGCGTCCCCGCCGGGTCACCCGGCTCACGCAGCGGCGGGAACCAGGAACGCTCCAGACCCAGCCTCCCGATCAGCGCATCGGACCAGGCACCGGCCGACGCGTCGAACAGACCGGTCGTCGACGCATTGGTGATCTCCGCGCCCACCGTGCCGGTCAGCCAGTTAGTCAGCAGATCGGGGATGAGGAGCATCGTCCGTGCCGAACCCCACTGGGCACTCGCACGGTGAGCGGCCAGCTGGAACACGGTGTTGAACGGCAGATGTTGCAGGCCGCCGACGGCATAGAGCTCCTGCGCCCCGCACACCGCCAGCACCTGCTCGGCCGCCTGCCCGTTCCGGCTGTCGCGGTAGTGGAACGGCAGTCCGAGCAAGGCCCCGTCCGCATCGAGAAGGCCGTAGTCGACCGCCCACGTATCGATGCCGATCGAGGCGATCGGTCCGCCGCGCGCAGCCGTACGCAGACCGTCCAGCATTCCCTGGTACAGCGCGAGCACGTCCCACCGCAGCCCGTCCGGCAACTGGACCGGCGTATTGGCGAACCGGTGGACCTCGGTCAGTGTGAGCTTCCCCGGCCCCGCCAGGCCGGTGATCACCCGCCCGCTGGTGGCACCGAGATCCACGGCGGCGAAGGTCGCGTCGCTTCGTGATGTCACGGACATGGCCATCTCACCCGGGTGATCGCGCGAGACCGTGGCATCCCGGGAACTCGTCCCGGCACGTGAATCCGGTGCATCGCTGCGACAGGAGTCATCGGAGGAAGGCCGCGGCCACGCCCGCATCGACGGGAACATGGAGTCCGGTCGTGTGCGTGAGGTCGCCACCAGTCAGCGCGAAGACGGCGTTGGCCACATGCTCCGGAAGCACCTCGCGTTTCAGGAGGGTCCGCTGCGCGTAGAACTCGCCGAGCTTCTCCTCCTCGATGCCGTACGTCGCCGCACGCTGGGCACCCCAGCCGGCCGCGAAGATACCCGAACCACGCACCACACCGTCGGGGTTGATGCCGTTGACACGGATGCCGTGCTCGCCCAGCTCGGCGGCCAGCAACCGCACCTGATGGGCCTGATCGGCCTTGGTGGCCGAGTAGGCGATGTTGTTCGGACCCGCGAACACCGCGTTCTTCGACGCGATGTAGATGATGTCGCCACCGATGTTCTGCGCCGTCATCATCCGTGCGGCCTCGCGCGACACCAGGAACGAGCCGCGCGCCATGATGCCGTGCTGGAGGTCCCAGTCCCGGGCCGTCGTTTCGAGCAGCGGCTTCGAGATGGAGATCCCGGCGTTGTTCACCACGAGATCCACCCCGCCGAACGCGAGGGCGGCGGCCCGGAACGCGTCGGTGATCTGCTCCTCACTGGTCACATCGACCGTCACGGCGACAGCCTTGTCCGCCCCGCCGAGATCCTCCGCCACCGAGGAGGCGCTGGCCGCGTCGATGTCCGCGACGACGACACATGCTCCCTCCGCGACCAGCCGGTGCGCGACGGCCTTGCCGATGCCGGATCCCGCGCCCGTGACCAGCGCGACCCGGGTGGCCAGCGGCTTGGCCTTCGGCATCCGGCGCAGCTTGGCCTCCTCCAGCTCCCAGTACTCGATCCGGAACTTCTCGGACTCCTCGATCGGCGCGTACGAGGAGACGGCCTCGGCGCCACGCATCACATTGATGGCATTGAGGTAGAACTCCCCGGCGACCCTCGCCGTCTGCTTGTCCTTGCCGAAGGAGAACATGCCGACCCCCGGCACCAGCACGATCGCCGGGTCCGCACCGCGCATCGCGGGGGAGTCCGGCGAGGCATGGCGCTCGTAGTATGCGCGATACGCCTCCCGGTACTCCCCGTGCAGCTTCTTCAGCCGTGCCGCCGCCTCGTCCAGCGGGGCATCCGAGGGCAGGTCGAGGACCAGCGGCCTGACCTTCGTACGGAGGAAGTGGTCCGGGCAGGAGGTGCCCAGGGCGGCGAGCCTGGGGTGTTCGGTACGGGCGAGGAAGTCGAGCACCGGCCCGGTGTCCGTGAAGTGGCCCACCTGCGGACGGTCGGTGGAGGCCAGACCTCGGATCAGCGGGGCGAGCGCGGCCGCGCGCTCCCGGCGCCGCTCCTCGGGAAGCGGCTCCCGGCCCGCCCATTCGGGGCCGAAGGGTTCAGCCCTGCCCCGTTCCTGGAGGAAGGTCTCGGCGGTGCGGATCATCCACAGGGCGTTGTGCTCGCACTCCTCGGACGTATCGCCCCAGGCCGTGATGCCATGCCCGCCGAGGATCACCCCGACGGCCCGGGGGTTGGCCTCCTTGACCGCGGCGATGTCCAGACCGAGCTGGAATCCCGGCCTGCGCCACCCCACCCAGGCCACCTTGTCGCCGAAACATTCCGCGGTCAGCTTCTCGCCGTCGGCGGCGCACGCCAGCGCGATCCCCGAGTCCGGATGCAGATGGTCGACGTGCGCTGCCTCGACCAGCGCATGCATCGCCGTGTCGATGGAAGGGGCCGCACCCCCCTTGCCGTGCAGGCAGTAGTCGAACGCGGAAATCATCTCGTCCTCACGCTCCACCCCCGGGTACACGCCCTTGAGGGCGCGCACCCGGTCCAGACGCAGCACCGCGAGCCCGGCCTCGGTGAGCGTGCCGAGATCACCGCCGGAGCCCTTGACCCACAGCAGTTCGGTTTCGCCACCCGTGACCGGGTCGGTGCCGTTGGCCTTGACCGAGGTGTTGCCCCCGGCGTAGTTGGTGTTCCGGGCGTCGGAGCCGATCCGGTGGGCGCGTTCCAGGAGCGCGGCGACTTCGGGATGCGTCGCGGAGGTCATGAGTTTCCTTCTTGGTCGGGGTCCGTCTGAACCGGTCGATGGTCGTACGGGGGAGTGGGGAGGGCAGGGCTCAGGCGCCCCAGCCGGCCTGCTCGCCACCGACCCGGGCGGCGGCGATCCGCTCCTGATTGCCCGAGGCCAGATACGCGGCGAACGGATCCCTCGCCAGGCCGAGCTCCTCACGTACGTCGGCCAGCAGCGGACGTACATCGGTGTTGTACGCGTCCATCAGCGCGCCGTTCGCGGCCAGTACATCGCCGGACCGTTGCGCGGCGTCGAGCGCCGCCATGTCCACCAGCAACGCCTTGGCGGTCGCTTCCTGCACATTGGCGACCGACCGGATCACCGCGGGGATCTTCGCCTCGATGTTGTGGCACTGGTCGAGCATGAAGTTGACGTTCGTCTCGGCCTTCAGACCGTCGTTCCTGACCACCTCGTGCATGATCCGGAACAACTGGAACGGGTCGGCGGCCCCCGCCATCAGATCGTCGTCCGCGTAGAACCGGGAGTTGAAGTCGAACGCGCCGAGCTTCCCCGCGCGGAGCAGGGAGGCCACGATGAACTCGATGTTGGTGCCCGGCGCGTGATGTCCGGTGTCCACGACCACCTGGGCCTTCGGACCGAGCCTCAGACAGTGCGCGTACGCCGTGCCCCAGTCGGGAACATCGGTCGCGTAGAACGCGGGCTCGAAGAGCTTGTACTCCAGGAGCATCCGCTGGTCGTCGCCCAGCCGCTCGTACACCTCGGCCAGGGCCTCGGCGAGCCGGTCCTGGCGAGCGGTGATGTCGTCCTGTCCGGGGTAGTTGGTGCCGTCGGAGAACCAGAGCTTGAGATCGGGAGACCCGGTCCGGTCCATGATGCCGACGCACTCCAGCAGATGGTCGGTGGCCTTCCGGCGCACCTTCGGATCGGGATGGGTGACCGAACCGAGCTTGTAGTCGTCGTCCTGGAAGACGTTGGAGTTGATCGCCCCGATGCGCAGCCCGAGCCCCTCGGCGTGCCGGGTCAGCGCGGCGTAGTCCTCGACCTTGTCCCACGGAATGTGCAACGAGACCTTCGGCGCCACGCCCGTGAACGCGTGCACCTGCGCAGCGTCCTCCATCTTCTCGAACGGGTCGCGCGGCACCCCCGGTTGAGCGAACACCTTGAAACGCGTCCCGGAGTTCCCGTAGCCCCACGAGGGCGTCTCGATGACCTGGGACTTCAGAGCTGCCTTGACGGCCGACACATCAGACATGAACACCTCGTAAGCAGAGTCATCCAGCGACCGGAGACCGTTCGGACGTATGAATCGTTTCATCTGGGCCGTACGCTAGGTTTGCCGCGAGCTTCCAGTCAAGCAGCTGGTCGGGTTCTCTTGGTGGGCTGAATCAATTCATCACAGGCGTGCCCGGCCTGACGAGCCGTTCAGTGCATGGTGGCGCATCGGGGCGGCGAGGTGAAGAGAGCCCCGTCGAGGCCGGCCGGTCTGCTTCCCGGCCGGCCCCGTCCGGCTGCCGGGCACCGTGCGCTCGCGGTGGCGCCCGGCTGGTCCGCTCGGCTCAGCGACCGCCGACGGACACGCTCGGTTGCAGGGAGCTCACCAGGTCGAAGAACCGGGACTCGTTGCCGCAGAGACCGGCCCGCTGAAGCGCACCGTCGGCCTCCGCGATCGGCGAGGCGAGCAACGGCACGTACAAGGGTCCGTCTTCGGGATCCGCGAGCGCGGCGCGAGTGGCCTCCAGCAGTCGGACGTACGCCTGGGCCGCGGCGAGTTCGTCATTGCGCATCTCAGCATCTCCCGGTCAGAGGTGTCGGACCCACCAGCATCCCCCATGGGTCTGACAATGCGGGTCGACGGCGGCGCGGGGCGGCCCGTTATCCGCCGTCCGGTCTTCGTGCACCGGCCGGCGGTTCGACCTCCAGGAATCTTCGGCGCCGCGCTCCTCGGTAGAGCAGGACCGTCCAGCCCAACTCCCGCAACACCGCCGAGCACCGGGCCAGCTCGGCCTCCTCCGCATGGGACGCCCCGCTGCCGGGCGGACCGAGCCACTCGACACGTACACCGCCCGGTGCCTCGCCCGGCCGCAAGCGGTAACCGGCCGTCGTCCGCAGCCCCGATCCGTCTACGGCCGAGGGGGCCAGGCCCGATGCCTCCAGGGCGATGGCGACCGCCCGTACCGGCCGGAGCATTTCCCACTGCGCGGGTACGCCCTGCGGGTCGGCGTCTCCGGTGTTCGTCAGCCGGCGGATCTGGAGCATTCCCTCGAACGCCGTCCGTACGGAAGCGGAGCGTTTCGCATCCGGCTCCGGAGCCATCGGACCGTCCCCGGTGGCCGGTTCGAAACCGGCCTCGTCCTCGGTGTCCATCAGTGTCCCCCTTCGACCGTGCCGTACTGCTGCCAGTGTGCGTCGCACCACTGACAGCGGCTCGGGAGCGGGGCACGGGCGGCCCCTTCAGCAGCCGAGCACCTTGCCGGGGTTGAGGATGCCGTACGGGTCGAGCGCCACCTTCACCACGTGATGCATGCCGAGCACCGCGGGGCCCAGCTCCTTGCTCATGCCACGCATCTTCAGCAGCCCCACCCCGTGCTCGCCCGTCACCGTGCCGCCGAGGGCGATCGCGTCGTCGAGGATGTCCTCGAAGGCCAACTGGGCCCGGGCGCGTGCGGCTTCGTCGCCGGGTGCCGTGATGATCAGCGGGTGCAGGTTCCCGTCCCCGGCATGGGCGATGTTGGCCACCAGGATGTCGTGCCGGGCCGCTGTCCTCTCGATCCGGGCCAGCATCTCGGGCACCGCGGTGCGCGGCACGCACACGTCCTCGGTCAGGACCGGACCGAGTCGTTCCAGCGCCGGATAGGCCAGTCGGCGTGCCTGGAACAGCGCATCGGCTTCCTGCTGGTCCGTGGAGACGGCGGCCCAGGTGGCCCCCGCCCGCTCGAAGCACTCCCGTACCAGCTCGGCCTCGGCGTCACCCTCGGCTCCCGGCGTGTCGACCCGTCCCAGCAGCACCACGTCCGCGTCGGCGGAGAGGCCCATCCTCTTCCA
The DNA here is from genome assembly GCF_042677325.1 of Streptomyces sp. NPDC127117. Taxonomy (NCBI): domain Bacteria; kingdom Bacillati; phylum Actinomycetota; class Actinomycetes; order Kitasatosporales; family Streptomycetaceae; genus Streptomyces; species Streptomyces sp. NPDC127117. Next base: position 262,469 of record NZ_JBHXTM010000001.1, on the reverse strand, counting down.
GGCGTCGACGGCGGCCAGACAGTGGCGGTCGACCAGTTCGAGCGCCGAGGGGATCACGCCCGACGCGGTCACGGCGGTCACCGCCTCACCGGCGGCCACCACCGAGGAGAAGTATCCGGCCACGGTCCGCTCCTGCGGCCGTGCCGGACGCAGCCGCACCGTGATCTCCGTGATCACGCCGAGGGTTCCCTCGGAACCGACCATCAGCCCGGCCAGGTCGTACCCCGCCACACCTTTCGCGGTGCGTCGGCCGAGCGGGACGACCTCGCCGAGTCCATTGACCACTTCGAGGCCGAGCACATAGTCACGCGTCACTCCGTACTTGACGCAGCACATGCCCCCGGCGTTGGTCGCGACGTTCCCGCCGATCGTCGACCAGGGCGAGCTGGCCGGATCCGGCGGATACCAGAGCCCGTGCTCCGCGACCGCCGCACGCAGATCGTCGTTGACCACTCCCGGCTGGACGACGGCCAGCCGCTCCGCCGGGTCGATGCGGACGATGCGGTTCATGTCCTCGAAGGACAGGACGATCGCCCCGTCCACGGCGTTCGCACCTCCTGAAAGGCCGGTGCCCGCGCCGCGTGGCACCAGCGGAATGCGGTGGGCCAGACAGTGCCGGACCACATCCCGGACCTCTTCGCTGCTCTGCGGACGCACCACGGCCAGGGGTGTTCCGTACGGGGCCCACTCGGCCTCGTCGTGCTGATACCGGGCGAGGCCGGCCGGATCGGTGAGTACCCGCCGGGCAGGGATGTCGTCGATTGCTGGGTTCGCCACGTCCGTGGCCACCTCCCACTACGAAGATGTACTCCCGTCATCATTGCGCGCGGAGTCCGGGACCGGGCCGGAGCCCCCCACTCCGGCGTGCGGGACGGGTGGCCGAAGGGTGCCCCGTCACGAGTGGTCCAAGACCGACCGGCAGAGTGATGATCATCAAATTGAGGCGAACGGGTGACGGATCCCGATAGGGTCGGCCGTCCGACAATTCCGTACCCAGAGGATCCACGCACCGTGCCCGACAACGTCCAAGGCCCCGGCATCGACCGTGCCGCGCTGCGCGCCGACTGCGCGAACTGCTTCGGGCTGTGCTGCGTAGCACTGACCCTGACACGGTCCGCGGACTTCGCGATCGACAAGGACGCCGGTCAGCCCTGCCGGAACCTCCAGGAGGACTTCCGCTGCGGCATCCACACCGAGCTGCGCACCCGGGGCTTTCCCGGTTGCACCGTGTACGACTGCTTCGGGGCGGGTCAGAAGGTCTCCGGCGAGACCTTCCACGGACAGGACTGGCGCAGCGCCCCGCGGACCGCCCAGCAGATGTTCCAGGTGTTCCCGGTCATGCGGCGGCTCCACGAACTGCTCTGGTACCTCACGGAAGCGCTGTCCCTGGAACCGGCGCGGTCCCTCCACGATGAGATCCGGCGCACCCTCGACGAGACGCAACGCCTCACTCACCTCCCGGCGGACGCGTTCCGCGAACTGGACGTGGCAGGGCACCGCGATGTCGTTGCCGAGCTGCTGCGCCGTGCCGGCGCGCTGGTACGAGCGACCACGCCGCGCAAGAAGACACGCGACCACCGGGGCGCCGACCTCATCGGAGCCCGGCTCAGGGGCGCGGATCTGCGGGGCGCCGATCTGCGCGGCGCGTATCTGATCGCTGCGGACCTCACCGGTGCCGATCTGCGCCTGGCCGATCTGATCGGCGCCGACTTCCGGGACGCGGACCTGTCCGGAGCCGACCTCACATCGAGCCTCTTCCTCACCCAGTCCCAGCTCAACGCGGCCGGGGGAGACGCGTCGACGAAACTCCCGCCGTCCCTCGGCCGCCCCACGCACTGGCACCGGTGAACTCCGGACCGGAGGCGGCCACCGGCCAACGACCCGGACTCGCCCGGCCCCGACGCACCGTGACGAATCGGCCGGTGCGTCGGGGCACTGCGGACGTGTCCGGTTCGTTGCACAGTGTGGCGTACCCGGAACGCCGCAGACGACCGGACCGAGGAGTCCCGCACATGCCCAGCAGTACCGACCGCAGCCGCACCGAACCGAATCGCACGGACGGGAACCGCACCCGCCTGGTCGAGCGCCTCATGGAGCAGTTCCCGCACGTGCCCCGGGAAGCCGTCATCAAGGAAGACCTGCTGCGGGGCGGACTGGCCTTCGACGAGTCCGCCCTCAGCGACAACGAGGGCGGTGACGTCAAGCCGAAGTCCTACTTCATCTTCTCCTTCGACCACGGCACCCTCCCCGAGCTCGGTGCCGCCGCACTGCGCCGCCCACCGGAGGAGATCGTCCTCACCGGAGGCCCGTACGACCTGCGCAGGACCGTCGTGTCGGTCCGGGTCAACCCGGCGTCCCCGTACCGTGTCGCGGCCGACGACGACGGCGTGCTCGGGCTGTATCTCGACGGCCGGCGGATCTCCGATGTGGGCCTGCCGCCCATGCCGGACTACTACCGGCACACGCTGGAGAACGGCAAGTCCGTGATGGAGGTCGCGCCCACCATCCAGTGGGGATACCTCGTCTATCTGACGGTCTTCCGGGTCTGCCAGTACTTCGGTGCGAAGGAGGAGTGCCAGTACTGCGACATCAACCACAACTGGCGCCAGCACAAGGCGGCGGGACGTCCGTACACCGGAGTGAAGCCCGTCGAGGAGGTCCTGGAGGCGCTCGCCATCATCGACAAGTACGACACGGCGAAGACCTCCACCGCCTACACCCTCACCGGTGGGGCCATCACCTCCCACATCGGCGGCCGCGACGAGGCCGATTTCTACGGCCAGTACGCCAAGGCGATCGAGGAGCGCTTCCCCGGCCGCTGGATCGGCAAGGTCGTCGCCCAGGCCCTGCCCAAGGCGGACGTGCAGCGGTTCCACGACTACGGAGTGCAGATCTACCACCCCAACTACGAGGTGTGGGACCGCCGGCTGTTCGAGCTCTACTGCCCCGGCAAGGAACGCTACGTCGGCCGTGACGAGTGGCACCGCCGTATCCTGGACTCCGCCGAGGTCTTCGGCCCCCGCAACGTCATCCCCAACTTCGTGGCGGGCGTGGAGATGGCCGAGCCCTTCGGCTTCACCACGGTGGACGAAGCCATCGCCTCGACCACCGAGGGCCTGCGCTTCTTCATGTCGCACGGCATCACACCGCGGTTCACCACCTGGTGCCCGGAGCCCACCACTCCGCTGGGGAAGACCAACCCGGACGGGGCGCCGCTGGAGTACCACATCCGCCTGCTGGACGCCTACCGGGCGACCATGGAGGAGTACGGTCTCAGCTCGCCCCCCGGCTACGGCCCGCCCGGCCCCGGACGCGCCGTCTTCTCCGTCAGCTCCTTCATGGACAGCCTACCGGCCCGTCCGGATGGTGCCCTCTAGAGCTAGGTGTATTGCCCTGTGAGGTTGGGGACGCGACCGGCGGGTGGATTGCCTGCGAGCGCGATGTGTCCGCGGTGGTGATTGTAGGTGTGCAGCCGTTGTGGGAACGCGTCGCGTCGTTCCTGTTCTGAGCGGTAGGGGCGGGCGTAGGCCCACTCGTCGAGCAGGGTGCGGTTGAAGCGTTCGACCTTTCCGTTGGTCTGGGGGCGGTAGGGCCGGGTTCGCTTGTGGGCGATCCCGGCCGCTGCGGGGGTGTCGCGCCAGGCGTGTGATTTGTAGCAGGCTCCGTTGTCGGTCAGGACCCGTTCGACGGTGATGCCGCAGGAGGTGAGGAACTGCTGGGCCCGGGTCCGGAAGGCGGTGGCGGTCTCCATCCGTTCGTCACCTCGTCACCGTGGATCTCGCTGCGGGCGAGGCGGAAGTGGTCGTCGACGGCGGTGTGGATGTAGCTGTAGCCGGCGTTCGAGCGGGTCTTGCGTTCTGCTTGCCGGCCGAGGGCTCTGTGTCCGCCGCCGTCGGGGATGTTGCCGGGTTTCTTGATGTCGACGTGGACGAGTTCGCCGGGCCGGTCGCCTTCGTAGCGGCGTATGACGCGGCCGGTGGCCCCGGTCGAGATGGGTGAGGCGGGCCAGGCGGTAGCGGGCCAGGACGCGGTGCACGGTCGAGGGCACCAGCCCGAGCAGGTGCGTGATGCGGGCCGGTCCCCACCGGCTCAGGACGCGGACCTTGATGATCCGGCGTTCGGTGCGGGTCGGGGTGCACCAGCTCGGAGCGGAGGCCGGTCAGATCGTTTGGCGACCAGACGAAAGCCATGTCGACCAGCCCTTCGCGCAGAGCGGAGGCCTCCTGTTCCCAGTCATATCGCCCGGGCACCACTCGCACTCCAGGATGGCGCCGTGCGAACTCGGCCCGTGCCCGGGTGGTGAGTTCACCCGCGCCGCTCGCCTCGAACCCCACCCGCAGCACGTCTGTCTCACCGCGCCGGTGCCGCTCGGCGGCGGCGGACAACCGCTCCGACTGACGGACCGTGAGCAGAGTCTCGGCGATGATCTCCCGGCCTGCGTCGGTCGCGGAAACACTACCGGCGTGCCGGTCGAAGAGCCGAACGCCCAATTCCGACTCAAGGTTCTTCAACGCGTAGGACAGGGCCGGCTGGCTGACGTACAGCCGCTGTGCGGCCCGTCCGAGGTTCTCCTCGTCGGCGATCACGGTGAGGTAGTGCGGCTGACGCAGCTCCATTCGGCGATCATAAATCGTCTTTATGGAACGAGAGGAGCTCTGTCTTGGACCGTACCGGGCACCGGCTGCGATAAATGATTCAGCTCAACAACCCCTTTGGGCAAGTGGAGTTACTGATGAACACAGAGACCGGATCCGCCGACCTCGACGGGACGACGGGCCGCGTCTGGCTGATCACGGGAGCGTCCTCCGGTTTCGGACGTTCGATCGCCGCCGCCGCACTGGCCGCCGGGGACACGGTCGTAGCCACGGCCCGCAGGCCCGAGACGCTCGACGACCTGGTCGCCGCGTACCCCGACCGGACCGTCGCCGCACAGCTGGATGTCACCGATACCGCTCGCGTCGCCGCAGCCGTCGCCGACACGGTGCTCTGGCACTGACGCATCGATGTTGTTGTCAACAACGCGGGTCTCGGCATGGTCGGGGCGGTCGAGGAGACCACCGACCAGGAACTGCGGGACCTGACGGACCTGCACTTCTTCGGCCCCGCGGCATTGGTCCGCGCGATGCTGCCGCACATGCGCCGGCAGCAGTCCGGCGCGATTGTTCAGATGAGCAGCATGGGCGGCCGGTTCGCATTCCCCGGAGTCGGCGCCTACTCGGCGACCAAATTCGCCCTGGAGGGCCTGCCCGAGGCACTGGCGGCCGAGGTGGCCCCGCACGGGATCAAGGTACTCATCGTCGAACCCGGATCGTTCCGGACCGGGTTCGCCGGGGGAGGAGCGCTCCGGCAGACAACCGCGCCGGCCGCGTACGAGGGGACGGTCGGCCCTGTCCGGAGGGACCTCCCGGGCTCGGACGGCAAGCAGGAGGGTGACCCCGACAAGGCCGCGGCAGCCATTCTCACTGCCCTCGCCGCTGAGAAGACGCCACTGCGACTGCCGCTCGGCAACGACGCGACCGATGCGATCCAGGCACACCTCGAAGCGACCCGTGCCGAGACACTCGCGTGGGAGAAGGTCAGCCGCAGCACCGCCTTCGACGACTGAGGAGCGCGGCGCCGCGCTCCATCGCCGCCGACGCGGCCGACGGCGACGGAGCGCCGGGGACGACGAGGGCGACCCGTCGTGCCCGGCGCCGGGAAATGTCAGGCGCGCCACTCGGCCGTGCGCTCGGGGGACGCCTCGGCGAGCGCCTTGCGGACGGTCTCCACGTCGCCCTGGTGACCGTAGACAGGTGTGCCGGGCTGCTGACGCCAGGACTCGTCGAGACCCCCGGCGTCCACCGTGTCGAAACCGAGTTCGTCGATGAGATCGCGGACGACCCGCTTGGCCGCCGCGTCGTCGCCGGCCACCGGCAGCGCCTGGCGGCCGGGAGTGCCCTTGGGGAGCCCGTTGGAGAGGATGTCCTGTGCGTACGTCCCGTTGAACGCCTTGATTACCGGGTGGCCGATCTGCTCCTCGGTCCACCGGCTCTCGGGCTTGCCGTCCTCGATCGCGGCGATGCGGCCGTCGCGCTGCTGCGGGTAGTAATTGCCCGTGTCGATGACCGCGACCCCGTCCGCGGCACCGTCGATCAATCCGGCGGGCAGATCGGGGACGGCCTTGAGCGGGACGGTGACGACGACGACCTGGGCTCCCCGAGCCGCTTCCGACGCGTTGACCGCAGTGGCCCCGGTCTCCTCGGTGAGCGCGGAGAGCGTCTGCGGGCCGCGCGAATTGGCAATGGACACCTCGTGACCCAGTGCGGTGAGGCGCCGGGCGAGGTTTCCGCCGATGTTGCCCGCTCCGATGATGCCGATCTTCATGGATCCGACCTTCCGATGGCGACGCGGTATGTGATGTGGTCTCGCCGGTTCATCAACTACCCGTTTCCGATCCATATTCCTGGCAATGGCAAAACGATTCGCCCGTTCATCCGAAGGATGGGAACGACCGGCTGCGGGCACGTTCAGGAAGAGAACGGAAACGCTCATCCCACTTGAAGGCGGTGCCCATGCTCCATGGCGTCGATGTCAGCTCCCATCAGTCGTCCTTCGACACGGACGGACTGGACTTCGTCTTCATCAAGGCCACCGAGGGCCGTTCGTACATCAATCCGCACCTCTCGGCACAGGTGAAAAGGGCCAGGGACGCGGAGTGCGTGCTCGGCTTCTACCATTTCCTCTGGCCGGGGAACATCACGGCCCAGGCCGAGTACTTCGTGAGCAAGGCCCCGGAGAAGGCGGGCGATCTGCTCGCCGTCGACTGGGAGGAGAACGGCGAGGGCACGCGGGCCAGCAACGCCGAGAAGGACCGCTTCATCCGTGAGGTCAAGCGCCTGCGGCCGCACCACAAGGTTCTGCTGTACTGCAACCGCTATTTCTGGCTGAACCACGACACCACGTCGTACGCGGGGGACGGCCTGTGGATCGCCGACTACGTGACTGCGGGGAAGCCCAGGATCAAGGCCTCCTGGCGTATCCATCAGTACACCGACCATCCACTCGACAAGGACGTCGCTGCCTTCTCCTCGCGGACGGCCATGCGTGACTGGGCCGAGGGGTAGGCACCGCGAGACCGTGCACATGGGCGGCGCGGCCCTCGACTGTGCCGGGCGGTACGCACTCGCATTGATGGGTGAAAACTTATGATTGGTGCGTGCCTAAGATGGTGTCGATGAGCGAGACCCCGCCCAGCCTCCTGGGATTCACGACCTATCTGCTGTCCAAGACCGGCAAAACGGCGCGGAGCCGGCTGGCGGCGCGACTGGCCGAGCGTGACCTCCGGCTCTGGCACATGGCCGTACTGTCGGCGCTCATCGACTTCGGCCCCCATGTGCAACGGGAACTGGCGTCGAGGCTCGGGATCGACCGGAGCGACATCGTCAAGATCGTGGACGATCTCGCGCTGGCCGGTCTCGCCGACCGGGCCCGGGACACCGCCGACCGCCGCCGGGTGACCGTCACGCCCACCCCGGCCGGCCGCGCCGTGCTCGCGGAGCTCCAGGACGATGCGCAGAGCGTGCAGGAGACACTGCTCGCCCCCCTGACGAAGCGCGAACAAGCCCAGTTGAAAGCACTGTTGGGGCGCGTCCACGCCCATGTCCACGACAGCCCCGCAGTGTCGAATGCCCACGACAGCCCCGAAGCGGTGAGGCCAGGTCGCTGACCGATTCCCCGGTGCAGGTGCGGCACACTTCTCGGGTGACCACAGCCGCGGCTCAGCCGCCTCGCGACCGCGCGCTCGGGCGCGGAATCACCACCCTCATCCCGCAGGCCGCCACGGCGACCCCGGCCGAACAGGCGGCGGCCGTACTGACGGCGATGCAGAGCGTCCCCGTACGCGTGGGCGTCCTCCAGGCGGCTGTGGTGCTCCTGGAGGAACGAGTGCGTGCGACGCAGGACGACGCGGAGCGTGCGGCCGCCGCGACGACGGTCGCCATGCTGCGCAGTGCGATCGGCCGGGCCGGCTGACCGGCCGGCACGGCCGATCGGAGCGCCCGGCCCGGTCGGCCGGTCGGGCCCGCAGACCGGCTGCGGACCCGTGGAGCGTGGATCAGCGCAGCTCGTCCAGGGCCAGCTCGCACGCCTCGGGATAATTCCGCCAGTGCCGCCAGTTTCCCTCATGTGACAGGACGCCGGCGAGCGCGTCCGCCAGTCCGAGATGCCCGGGCCCCGCGATCTCCCGTAGGACCACGACGGCGGCGGTCAGCCCGTCCCGGCCGCCGTCGGCCAGAAACCCGAGAGCGGCGGCAGGATCTTCCGGGGCTGCCCTGCGTGTGGACTCCACCAGCGGCTGCAGCCACCGGGCCCACTGCCGATACCGGCCCGAAGCCTCGGAGTCCGCCTCGTGGCCCCCGCACGCCCCATCGGCCCTGTTCGCCTCGCCCGCCCCGTTTGTCCCGCCTGGAACGTGCGCCTCGCTTGCCTCGTCCAGGCGTTCCGCAGCCTCCAGCAGCGGTGCCAGTGCCTGCGCGAGGCGCCCGCAGTAACTCGTCGCACTCTCCGTGACCCAAGGGTGTTCGGCGGTGAAGTGCTCCCAGCCGGTCTGTACCCCGAACTCGTTCAGCCACCACGCGCCCGGGGGCCGTAGGCCCTCGGCGCCACCGAGAACGAAGGCTTCCCGCACCAGTTCGTAGGCAGGAGGAGTGCGTTCCGCGAGCAGCACGGCATCGTACAGATCCTTGCCCTGCGGATACGCGTCGGTCACCAGCCACAGCAACTTCCAGGCCAGTGACAGCTCCGGCGACACCGCCTGCACCCGGCAACCCGGCCCGTCCCCCAGCGGTTGAAGTTCGGTGAGCACGGCGGGGGAGGGCAGAGCCTCGTTGAAGACCACGTCGAGCTGCACGGTGCCGCCGGGCACCCCGTCCGCTGTCCACGGCAGCAGCATGCGCCGGCCCGGAACCCGGTCGTACGTCCAGATGTCTTCCGTCACCAGGCCTGCCGCGTCGATCCGGACCGAACCACGGGCGGCGGCCGCTGTCTCCGCCGCGTCCCGGGCGATCGTGTCGAAGAGACCCGCGCACCGGGGGTCGTCCATGGACCGGTCCCGGGGCACGAAGAGGAAGTCCAGATCCCCCGGATCGCGGGCGGCCTCCCCGAACCACGTGGCCATCAACATGCTGCCGCGCAGCACCAGATGGCCGCCCCACGGGCCGTCCGCGATGGACGCGAGCACCGTGTCCAGTGCGGTACGTCGTGCCCGGTGCCAGGCCCGTCCCACCTCGTCCCGGCCATCGCCGAAGAGCGGTTCTCCGGCCCGGTAGGCATTGGCGAACTGTTTCAGCGCGGGCTCGAAGATCAGTGGATGATTCATCCCTTCCGGCGCGGGCAGCAAGGTTCTTGGAAGCTCGGAAGCGCGCCGGGTCTCCTCGTCGAGGGGCACATGCGGAACTCGCCGGTCCCCCGTCCACAATCTGCTCCAGGAAGCGGACCCGTCGGCGGAAGATGTCATGGTGAGGCTCCTGTTGGGGCAGTGCGCTGCTGTTCGCAGTGCAGGTCGTGGAGGCCGACGCATCGAGCAAGCGTGATCATCCGACGCGAGCATAGGTGTCCGCACCGAGCGGCGGGTGGCGGGCCCGGCGGTCGGGAGAGTCAGGCGCGACCGGGGCGGGACGAACCTGTCGTCCAACGGCCGGGATACGTCCATCCATTGGCATGGACCTGATGGTCGTGCTGCGTTACAGTCCGCTTGCGGCACACTCTGAGAGCGCTCTCAGATCAGCGCTCCCGGACGCCTGCTGTTCCTCCCCCACGAATCCGGAACAACAGAAGGGCCATTGCCTTGAGATGTATGAACGCGCTGCGTACGAGCCTGGCTGCCGCACTTGTCGTCGGAGCCTGGGCGACCGTGGGTCTCACCTCCGGCCCGGCATCCGCCGCCGCCGTGGACTCGCCGCTCGGTACACCCCGTTCCACGACCGATGAAGCGCCGGCGTCCGAAGGAATGCTCTCCGCGATGCGGAAGGACTTCGGTCTGACAGAAGGCCAGGCCAGGGCGCGGCTGGCTGCGGAGAAGACGGCAATCGCCGTACAGGGCAAGGCGCGACGGGTCGCCGGATCGTCCTATGCCGGCGCCTGGTTCGATCCGGCCACGAACCGGCTCACCGTGGCAGTCACCGACAGCCGCAAGTCGGCCGCCGTTCGCGACTCCGGCGCGGCCGTGCGGTTGGTGAGCCACAGTGCGCGGCAGCTCGACGCGACCAAGGCGCGGATCGACCGGCTGACCGCACCGGCAGGTGTCAGCAGCTGGCACGTGGACCCGCAGGCCAACCGGGTCGTCATCGACGTTGTCGCTTCGGCAGCAGAAGACAACGATGTCGAGACCTTCGTCGAACGAGCTCGCAAGGCCGGCCCCGTACTGGTGAAGCAGACTCCCGAGCAGCCCAGGACCTTCGCTGCCGGAACCGTGGGCGGCGACCCCTACTACACGGGCAACGTGCGGTGCTCCATCGGCTTCTCCGTGTACGGCGGCTTCGTCACGGCGGGCCACTGCGGACAGGCCGGCGCGGCGGTCAGCGGCTGGGACGGTTCGGCGATCGGCAACTTCCAGGGTTCGTCCTTCCCCGGTGACGACTACGCCTGGGTGAGTGTCGGCAACGGCTGGTGGACGGTCCCCGTCGTACTCGGCTGGGGCACCATCTCGGACCAGCTGGTGCGGGGCTCCGCAGAGGCACCCATCGGCGCCTCGATATGCCGCTCCGGCTCCACGAGCCACTGGCACTGCGGCAATGTACTGGCCACGAACGAAACCGTGAACTACAGCCAGGGCGCGGTCCATCAGATGACCAAGACGAGTGTCTGCGCCGAGCCGGGAGACTCCGGCGGCTCGTTCATCAGCGGGGACCAGGCCCAGGGAGTCACGTCCGGCGGCTGGGGCGACTGCACCAGCGGCGGGGAGACCTGGCACCAGCCCATCAACGAGATTCTGAACCGATACGGGCTGACACTGCACACGGCCTGACGGTACGCGGCACCGGTTGAACCCGGTCCGCCCGAATCCCACTGCGAGGGCCTGCCGCGACACGTGCGTGACAGCTCGGATGCGGCAGGCCCTTCATGCGGCACAACCGGTCGACCGGAATCCACGAGGCTGTACGGTCCTCGTTGTCGAGCCCCGTGCCACCGATGAGAGTGTCGGGCGACGAGCCCGGAACCGAGGAAAACGGGCTCAGGTTTCCCTGCGAGCACGCCACTCGTCGAACTGCTCAAGCGTGCGGACACGGTCGTCCAGGACCGACCGGTAGATGTCTGCCGGAGAAATCGCCTTCACCCACGAGGCGGGCCGATGAGCCGTGGGTGACGTCAGCAACCACTCAACCGGGTACTGCCCTGATGCCGGCTCATGGTCGGCGGTGGCGCCGGCTCTGGATCGGGCGGGACTGCGGCGTCCGTCCGGCTTCACCCATGAGGTGGTGTTCCGGCGCTGTCCTGGTTGCCAGGAGCACAGCATCGTGCGTGAGGACGACTTCGTGTGCGTCTTCTGAGGTAGCGACCTGCCTGATGTGTGGAACGTGGATCCCGACCTGTGACGGCGGTGGGTGGCCGGTGACCCGTACTCCACCGCGTGCCGCGGTCAACCCATCTCGGGCACGCCCGAGCCGGTGCTCGCCACACTCGACGACCATGCCGCCGGGCAGCTCCTCGGCACAGGACCCCGGTCCGCTGTAGGTTCTCTGTGATGACCTTGATGGAGACGCACGGCCTCGCGTCGATGACTGACGAGGCACAGTTACGTTGGAGGGCGCTGGGAGACACGTCCCGGCGGCCGGCCGTGGTCATGCTGCACGGCGGTCCGGGCCTGCCGGACTATCTGGACGGCATCGCCCCCATGGTCGCGGACCTTGCGCCCGTGTACCGGTACGACCAGCGTGGCACGGGCCGATCCCCTTGGCGTGGCCGCCACTCCCTCGCCCGGCACATCGACGATCTTGCCGAGCTGCTCGACGCATGGGACGTGCCCGAGGCCGTGTTGATCGGGCACTCCTACGGCGCCACCCTGGCGAGCCGGTTCTGCCTGAGGCACTCCGACCGGGTCGCCGCGCTGCTGCTGATGTGCGGGCCGTTCGTGGGTGATTGGCGCAGCGGGGACCGAGCGGAGCGCGTTCGCCGAATGTCCGCGGTGCAGCAGGAGCGGCTCCGCGAACTGGAGGAGTTGCCACACCGTACGGAGGAGCAGGAAGCCGAGCTGCTCACGCTGTCCTGGTTCACCGACCACGCCGATCCCGAGCGTGGGTGGCACTGGGCCGCGCAGGGTGCCCGGCAGCGTCGTCCCGTCAACTGGGAGATGAACGGTGAACTCGGCAAGGAAGGGCGCGTGGACCCGCTCGATGAGCATATTGCCGAGCTGCGCGCATGCCTGCCCGCGAGAGCGGAGCTCCTCGGCGGAGCCAATGATCCCCGCCCGTTCGCCGCGCTTGAGTCGCTCGGCCGCCGGCTCGATCTACCGCTGACCCGGATCGAGGACGCAGGGCACGAGCCTTGGTTGGAGCAGCCCGACGTCGTGCGCGCGCACCTTCGGCGATTCGTGCGAGGTGCGGTGAGCGCGTAAGCCCTGGACCGGATCGCCGGCCCGTCACATCCTGGCTCTCGGCACTGTTGTGGCTCCGGAGCCGAACAGGGCCTCAACCCAAGCTGGCCGCCTGTTCCATCGCACCGCCCCCGCTCGGCGCGAGTCGGGCGGGCCGTGGCCCCGGACGTGTGCCGGCCCTCATACGGCTTCGGGTTGCGGGAAGCTGGGCCTCCTGGGCCTTCAGATGCGCTAGGTGACCGGGCTCGGCTCGGGAACCGCGGCTTTCTCGAAGACTGTTCGGCGTTCGACCAATCCGAGGGCCACACCGGCGATGATGACCATGCCGCCAAGGGCCTGGGTGAGCTGGACCGTCTCCTCGTTGATCACCACAGCACCGAGCACACCGAACACGGGTACCAGGTTGAGGATGTTGACCGCGACGCTCGAAGTCGTCCTCCGCAGGCCGTAGTTGTAGAAAAGGAAACCGCCGACGGAACAAGCCACGGCCAGATAGGTGAGCATCAGCGAGACCGAGGCGTCCGGCACCCGCCAGTCCCCGATCTCCAGGAGTGAGGCGAGCAGGAAGCCGGCGGCGCCTGCCACAGTCTGGTGGTAGGTGAGGTTCACCGCATCCTGTCCCCGGCCCGCGTATTTGCCCAGCACGTTGTATCCGGCCCACATCAGCCCGCCGAGCAGGAGCAGCACGTCACCGAACCAGCGGGCGGCGCCTCCGACTTCTGCCCCGTTGCGTACAACAAGGAAGGCTCCCAGAGCGGCGAGCAGCACGCCGCTGACCCGGAGCAGCGGCATCCTGGTCCGGAGGAGAGCCAGCTCCAGAAGCATGGTCATCAGCGGATAGGTGGCCACGATCAGGGAGGCGTCCGAGGCGGTCGACAGCTCGACGCCGATGTTCTCCGGCACGAAGTAGGCCGTGATGCCGAGCAGGCCGCTCAGGTAGGTCATCCGCCGTTGGCGGGCATCCGGCGGGGCGGCCGGGTTGCGACGCATGCGCGCCATGATCGCGAGCAGCACGGCGGCGATGGTGAAGCGGATGGCCCCGATGGTCAGCGGCCCGACGTCCGCCAGTACCTCCTTGGTCACCGCGTACGAGCTGCTCCACAACAGCGCGGCCGCCACGACTGAGCAGATCGCCACTTCTGCAGCAGGACGGTCGGCGCACCAACCGGGATCTGGCACAGGAGTTGGGTATCGCGCTCTCCACCTGCCTGGAGCGAGTGCGCGCCCTCCGCGAGCGCGGTGTGCTGCTCGGATTCCACGCTGAGGTAGACCTCCCCTCGCTCGACCGAGGGCTGCAAGCGATGATCGCCGTGCGGGTACGGCCGCCGACGCGTGCGGTCATTGAGCAGTTCAAAGCCTTCGTGGCGCGCATGCCCGAGGTGATCGCCGTCTTCGTGCTGACGGGCACCGACGACTTCCTCCTCCATGTCGCGGTTCGCGACACCGACCAGCTGCATTCCGTGGTCCTGGACAAGCTGACCGAGCGGCAGGAACTCGCAGACGTACGCACCTCGGTGATCTACGGACACCTGCGCAAGAACACCATCGAGCCGTTGTGATGGGTCGTCAGATCCCTGCGGCCGGCCGGCAACCGGAGACCCAGGGACCTGTGATCTGCGGGAGGTTGTGAATGCGATCCTTTCTTCCGGGAGTCACCTCGCACTGTTCGGCAAGATGATGCGACTGAGCCGCCCGGGAGAGGGGACGTACGCGTTCGTCACCAGCGAAGGTCCACATGGATCACGGCGGCATGTGCCAGGGTGCCGTCATGACTACGACACCGGATGGACGTCCTGTCCCACCCGCGCATGCCGGCGAGCGAGCCATGCTGGAAGCATGGCTCGACTTTCACCGTGCGACTCTCGCCCTGAAGTGTTCGGGCCTCAAAGACGATCAATTGCGGTTGGCCTCGGCTGCGCCGTCGTCGATGACACTACTGGGCCTCGTCCAGCACATGGCCGACGTGGAACGCAACTGGTTCCAGCGTGTGTTCGCAGGCAAGGACACGCACGCAGTCTTCGGAGAGAGCAACGTCGACGGCTTCGGTCTTGACGACGACCGGGGACTCGATGAGGTCATGGCGGTGTGGCAGAAGGAGATCGCTCGTGGGCGTGAGCTCGTCGCCGACGCCTCACTGGACGAGTCCGGTCGGCTGTCCGATCAGGAAGCCGGCCAGGTGGGTGACGGAGCTGTTTCGCTGCGCTGGATCATGGTCCACATGATCGAGGAGTACGCACGTCACAACGGCCATGCCGACCTGATCCGAGAACGCATCGACGGACTCGCCGGGGCGTGAGATGTGCTGGGTGACAACTGCTTCGTCCGGCCTTGTCCACCAGTAGTGTCGTGGTACCGCCACCGGATGTCACGGCAACAGAATTCGTTTTCCGAGGAGTTGAAATCGGATCCGGCCGAATGTCTGGCGCTGGGAATTCTGATCTGATTGACGTGGCCCTCGGCCATCCCGGAGTTCCGGGGCAGGGTCGGACCGGCAAAGACGGAGGCGGATGCCGGGCGGATCGCCGTCGCGGACGGCATGGAGGCGCGCAGCCAGGCCACGTTTCCCTGGCTCCAGCGATTGCCCGAGTAGGGCTTGTGCTGATCGCGGACGTGGGCGACGCACCGTTCGGCCGCCTCGCGGAGGTTGTGCCACAGGTGCCAGTGGTGAGGGACCTGTACCGTCTGGGGAGCTCCGGTAGAGGCGCGTCGGCGAAGAACGCAACTCCGATTCCCGAACCGGCAGCCAGTTGAGATCGCCAACCGACGATCTTCGGACGCCCCACCGGCGGCCAGCACGACCGCAGCTCGGGCCTCCGACAAGTTCATCGGGACTTGCGTCAGTGGTCACGCGCGTATTCGAGGGGGTGGACGTGACAGGTGAGCGGCTTGACGCGGACTGGGTCCGATTCTGGTGGAAGCAGGCCGATGCGTCGCTGAACAGGCTGAAGGAGCTGTTCCTTCAGACACACGGCTTCCTACCCGGCCACAACTGCGTGATGCTCGCAACCGACGACAGCCACCGGGCGACCGGAGCACTTGTGGACCTGACGCCGATCCCCTCCGACCTGACCACGCTCTACTGGGTGATCAGCGAGGCTGCCCTGCCCGATGCCGACAGCGGGTACTTCATTCACTCACCCGCGACGGTGGCGGGACACTTCCGTGAGTACGGCCCCGCGCCGATCGACGGTGAATCGATCGCCCTGGTATTCGCCGGCGATGGCGGTGGCTGTCTGTTTGCGATCGGGGACAGCGGATACATCTGGAAGTCCGCCACGGCTTCCTGGTCTGACCATTTCGACATCGTCGCTGCCGGCTTGCAGGAGTTTCTCGAACAGCTCGGCCGCCGGATCGCGAACCAGCTCTGATCATTGGCCGAGTCAGATGGAAACCTCGTCGGTCAGCGCAGGTACGGTGCACGAACGAAGGACCATGAGCGAGTCTTCCGACGCCGCCACCATGGCAAAGGGAAACCGGTCGAGTTCAAGGCAGAGTGCGACGTCATCGGGATGGACTCCCTGACGCACACCCTCCGCCAGTTCTGCCGCGGCGCGCGACTCGGCGGCGCGGCGGAGGAACTCAGCTGCTTCCGTCCCTGCCTCGGTGGCCCTCAGCGCGATGTACTGAGCGCACGCCAGATCTTCATCGGCGCGCCCATCCTCGCCAGTGACCACGAACGTGACATCGTCACACTCGCGTATCCGCAGCAGCCGGGCCGTTGCCTCCGCCACCACGAAGCTGGCGCACAGCACCAGCGACGCCTCCTTGACCGCAAGGGCGCCGACCGTCCCTGCCGTGGTCTTCTGGACAACGGTCCGTCCGTCGAGGTCAATGGACCGCAGCAGGCCCGGCGAGTTGACGGTGTCGAATCCGGGCGCGGACGGACCGTCCTTGAGCGCCACCCAATCCGGGTGGTGAGCCTTGAGCGCCAGGGCTTCGTCCAGCGACCCAGCAAGAACGACCTTCTCCGCGCCCTGGGCAAAGGCCCAGGCGGCCACGGTGAAAGCACGCATGACATCGACCACCACCGCCACTCGCGGGGTTCCGACCAGCTCAGCGATGCCAAGGAAACGAGCGTCCACCCGATCATGATCGCGCATGCCCGACCCCGAGCACCCGGACAGTGATGCGCATCACGTCGACATTGCCGGTGCCCGGTCGGAGAAGGGGATGGAATTCGCTCCCGCGCGGATGCTGTCCGGTCCTGTCCCGGTCGGCGTGCGGTGAGCGGGCGGTGTCGGACAATGAACGTATGACCCGCCCCAGAATCCGTGTCGCTGCTTACGTGATCCGGCATCGTGCCGTACCCGAGTTGCTGGTGTTCGACCATGTCGGGATTCCAGCCGCCGGTACTCAGGTGCCTGCGGGCGGCGTCGGACCGGACGAGGAACTGGAACCGGCTGTCCTACGAGAAGTCGCTGAAGAAACCGGGCTGTCGGGGGACGTTGCCGTGGTTCGGCAGGTCGCAGTGGAGGACAAGCCGCACCCCGAAACGGGGCAGCCACGCAGGACCTCCTTCTTCTTCCTCCGAGTACCGGCCGACACCCCTGATGCGTGGGAGCACAGAGTCAGTGGAGATGGCGACGACGCCGCCCTCACCTTCGCCTGCCGTTTCCTCGCCCTTCCCCTGAAACAAGCGTTGGCGGATGAACAAGACGCTTGGCTGGGCCAGATCGATCCTGATTGGGTTACGGCCATGCCGTCCGAAAGCAGTGATGTGCCCCTTCCTGATGGTCGGCCGAGGGCTCTCCGACCGACTCGGGGGTCCGGCGAATGACGGATGGCGGAGGCACAAGTGGGCTGTGGCACAGCCACCGTCCGTACTGCACCCGCATCCGCACCCGCGCTCGTTCTCGACCGTTCCGTCCTCCCAGTGCCGCGGAGCCACCTTTGCTGGATCAGACTGCGATTGGCTTGCGGTAGCGGACGTGTTCGCTCCGGCGTCGGAACCCTACGCTCTCGTAGAGGTCGTAGGAACGGTGCGGGTTTGCGGTCCCGGTGTACAGCCGGGCGGACTTCGCGCCGTGCTCGCGAAGACATCGCAACCCGTCCAGCAGCAGAGCCCGCCCAAGGCCACGACGTCTCGACTCTGCCCGGACGCTCAGTTCTTCGACTTCGCCCAGAGTGGAGTCGTGCCGACGGATGGAACACAGGGCGACACCGGTGACCCGATCTCTCTCCCAAGCGGCCCGCCAGCAGGTTGGCTCGGCCGTGGCGAGGAAGCTCTCGAACGTCCACCTCTCGGTGAAGGCGGCATCCGCATACGAATCGACCACCGCCTTCCAGACCGCACGGTAGCTGCTCGGATCGACCGCACCGACCCGGATGTCGGCCGGCAACGGCTTGCCGTCGGGCAGATGCCTGAGATCGGTCAGCTCCAGCTCCACCAGGCTGAAGACAGGCCGGTATCCATTTTCGAGCAGTAGTGCCGTTGCGTCCTGCTCAGTGGCCACGGCGTTCGCGCCGAACACGGCCGTCGGTGTGGTTCCGTGCTGCTGTACGAGTCGGCGGATACGGGTTTCCGCCCAGTTGAGCATCGCCGAGCCGATGCCCAGGCCGCGGTGCTCGGGCAGCAGGTATCCGCGGTGCAAGTACAACCACGTCCCGTCCCGCTCCTGCCACCACCTGATCGTCGAGTAGCCGACGACGCCACCGTCGTACTCCACCAAGACCTGGTTCTCGGAGGGGGTGTCGAGCTTGGCGGAGCGTTCGGCGAGTTCGGCCGCTGTCGGGACTCCCTCCACGATCGAGCGTGCGTCGATCCGATCGCGCTGCGCACAGCCGTGCCGCACTGCGGCCATCGCATCATGGTCATCGTGGCCGTGGTAGAGCCGGAAGGCGTAGCCAGGCACCCGTTCCAGCGATGCATGGTCACTTCCGCTGTTCACGTCCATATCTCCATATCGGGACTCCCTGTCACGCTGGATACGCGGTTCCACCGGTTACGGAAGCTTAGGCCGTGGCGATCAGACGGCAGCATCATCTGCACGCCCAGTGCACGTATCGCAGGTGTTCGCCGCCATCCGGAGATTCGGGGCCGTTGTGCGGGAGGAATCAGGGGGTGCTCGGGGAACGCTCCGGGAAGTACCTGATGTCCGTGCCCGCTGCCGCCTGACAGCATGCGGGGCATGACCTCAACAGGCTTGAAACGAAGGACCGTTGTGGGTGCGGCGCTATCGGGGACGGCAGCTCTGCTCGCCTCCGCGGCGCTGCCCGCGCCCCGCGCCACCGCCTCGTCCGTATCGCTCCCGCCGCTGGACCCCACCGCCCTGCAGGCGGCGATCGACGACCTGGAGCACCCACCGTCAACCGCGGCCCAGTTACGAGTCGGCGGTACGGCCGGCCACTGGTACGGCACTTCGGGTGTGGCCGATGTTGTGACGCGGCGGCCGGTGAGGGCACGGGACAAGGTCCGGATCGGCAGCATCACCAAGGTTTTCGTCGCCACGGTGCTGCTCCAACTGGTGGGAGAGGGCCGGGTCGAGCTGGACGCGCCCGTTGCGCATGCCCTGCCCGGGTGGTTGCCGGCCGGGTTCTCCTCCATCACCGTGGCCCACCTGCTGAACCACACCAGCGGGCTGCCCGACCACGTCGGCATCCAGGAGCCGGAGACCGCGGAGGAAGTGTTCCGCCACCGCTTCGACCACTGGACGCCGCGGGAGTGGGTGGAGACGGCGACGCACGGGCCGCTGAAGTTCACCCCGGGCACCCGACAGGAGTACCGCGGCATCAACTACGCACTGGCTGCACTGATCATCGAAGAGGTGACGGGCCGTCCGTACGGGGAGGGCGTGGAGGCCCGCATCCTGCGTCCGCTCGGCCTGGAGCACACCGTTGTGCCCGGTACCGATCCGCGTATCCACGGTCCCCATGTGCACGGCTACCTGACCATGGCCGACGGCCGACTGCGGGACATCACGACGTACGACCAGTCGTCCACCCGGGGCGAGGGCGACATGATCTCCACCACGGGCGACGTCGACCGAATGCTCGTCGCGCTGTTCTCCGGCGAACTGCTCCAGCCGGAGCTGCTCGGGCTGATGTTCACCCTGCCGCCGGCCGAAGTACGGATGCTCGACGGCTCGCCCGCCCGTTACAGCTCTGGGCTGCAGCAGGCCACGGTCAACGGCACCACACTCTGGGGCAAGACCGGGGAGACGTACGGCTACAAGAACGCCGCGTTCTCCACCCGTGACCAGCGGCGCCGCTTCGTGCTCGCTCACCATCCGACGACCCCGCGCAACGGCGAGGAGACCCAGATGGTCGCCCGGGTCGCCGATCTGCTCACCCGTAACCCGTAACCCGTAACCCGCTCCCCGAGTCCCGTAGCACATGTCCGGATCACGATGGGGCGCGTGCTTCCTGGGGGACTTGGGGGACCTGGACCAGCAAGTGGTATTGCTGCGGGGCGATATGGCGAAGTGTCGAGAGAGAATCGGCCCGCACTCCGTGTCACTCCCGTCTGTAAGGTCAGTTGCTCAGGGGACGGCAGCGCGCGGCATCGGCCCCGCGAGGCTGTCGGTCCGGCGTGCCGGTCTGATCCGCCGGTGCACATGAGGAGCTGTGATGATGAGTGTGGATTCCGTACTTCGCCAGGCTGATGCCGCGCGCATGAGGAGCATTCCTGCCGGGGAGATCATCCTGCGCGACGAGGGCACGCGATCGGACTGGAATGTGGAGGTCGGTGCCTTCAGGCTGGCACCGTATCCCGTGACCCGCGAGCTGTATTACGCGGTTCGAGGCGAGGCGCCCGCGAGTGAGGCCGGACCGCGTACACCGGTGACCGAGATCTCGTGGATCGGGGCCGTCCGGTTCTGCAACCTGCTCTCGCAAGGGGCAGGGCTCCAGTCCTGCTACTCGACGGGCGACGACCCCGACGGTCTGGACGTGGTCTGCGACTGGCGGGCCGACGGCTATCGCCTCCCGTCCGAGGCGGAGTGGGAGTACGCATGCAGGGCCGGGACCTCCGCGGTTCGTTACGGGGACCTGGACGAGATCGCCTGGTACCGCGGGAACTCCGGCGGCGAACTGCACGACGTCGCGACCAAGGCACCCAACGCGTGGGGTCTCCACGACATGATCGGCAACGTGTGGGAGTGGTGCTGGGATCTGTACGACCCGGAGGTCTACGGCCCGTACCGCGTATTCCGCGGCGGGGGCGGTTTCGACCGGCCTCGGAGTTGCCGGGCGTCGTGCCGCCGCAAGAGCCACCCGACCTTCCGCATCGATGACCTGGGGTTCCGGCTCGCCCGAACACTGTGAGCGGGTGGGGCAGCGCTGGGTTGGGGACGGTACGCCGGCGGGCCGTCAGCTGCCGGGCAGTCGAAGGACAGCTGAAGTCACGGCATTGCGTCGAGGCCGCGGTCGAGGAGGGGGGGCAGCTCCAAGACCCCCGCCACCGCCCCCGCGGCCACGGCCGAAAGTAACACAAAATAGCCCTG
>NZ_JBHXTM010000001.1:0-241450 GCF_042677325.1 Streptomyces sp. NPDC127117 | reverse complement strand
GTCGAGGAGCGTGGCCAGCTCCTCGACCGCGGCCTCCGCGCCGTCGCCCTCGGCAGTCAGTACCACTGATTCGCCGTGCTGGGCGCCGAGGGCCAGTACGGAGAGCAGGCTCCGGGCATCGACCGCGCTCCGACCGTCGCGGCCGATCGTGACCTTCACCGGCTGTTGGGTGGCTGCCTCGACGAACAACGAGGAGGGGCGGGCGTGAAGACCGCGGCGGGAACCGACGGCCACGGTGCGCTGAGGCATGGGGAACTCTCCTGTGCGTGGATGGGGAGGGAGCGGGGACGGGGAAGTGGGGAAGTGGATACGGCGAAATCCGTGGGATGGTGGCGGAGCAGAGGGATCTGGGATTCCGTCAGGCCGTGACGGAGATCTCGGGCGTCTCGGGCGTCGGGGCGGGCGCCTCCGTATTCCTGCCCATGCTCTTGAGCAGGACGACCAGGGTGGTCGCAACCGCCGTACCGGCGGCGACGGCCAGCAGAGCGCGGATGAGGGCACGGGTGCGTGGCAGTCATGACGCCGGCTCCGATACGCGGCAGTCATGACGTGGGCTCCGTCAGGGGACGGTCCAGAGGGATTTCGGTGCTCGTGGCGACCGCCGACAGATCGAGATCGGCGGGCGTCGGCATGACGCTGCCCGAGAGATCGCCGAACCGGGCGAAGTGCTCCTGGCCGAACTCGGTGGAGTCGGCCAGGAGAACGACCCGCCGGGCGGCCGAGATCATGGCCCGCTTGACTGCGGCCTCGGCCAGGTCCGGCGTGGTCGGACCGCCCATCGGCGAGAAACCGTTGGTGGCGAGGAAGACGACGTCGGCATTGATCTCACGGTAGGCGTTCAGCGCCCAGGCATCGACCGCGGCGCGGGTTCGGGGCCGGACCCGGCCGCCGACGAGATGGAGCGCGATGCCGGGGCGGTCGGCGAGTCGGGCGGCCACCGGAAGCGCATGGGCGACCACGGTGAGGTGCGCGTCGAGCGGAGTGGCCGCTGCCGGCCGCGCGGCCGTACTGCCCGCGTCGATGATCACGCTGCCGTCGGTGGGGAGCTCATCGATCGCGGCCGTCGCGATGCGCTCCTTCTCGTCGATGGCGACGGCGTCGCGCTCGGCGAGATCGGGCTCGAAGTCGAGCCGCGCGGCCGGGATCGCACCGCCTTGGACACGGCACAGCAGTCCGGCCCGGTCAAGGCTCTTCAGGTCACGCCGCACGGTCTCGGCTGTGACCTGGAATTCCTCTGCCAGGGACAGCACGTCGACCCGGCCTGTCTCACGGGCGAGGCGGAGGATCGCTTGCTGCCCCTCCGGTGCATACATGTTGTTTTGGATCCGTTCCATGCCCGAGTGTGTGGTTTGGCTGGCCGGCTACGCCCGTGAATCGGGGATGCAAACAGAATCGGGCATCTACGGGCCTGAACGAACACATGGCGCCGGGGCCGGGATCGTCGTTGCAGGGGCAGTGTGGTGATGCACCGCACTGCCCCTGCCCCGGATCCGGACCTGGTTCGCCATGTCGGTCCCCCTTTGTAGGGTGCGGTGCATGAGTGATGTGTATGAGCTGGCGATGTCGGTCGATCTGCGGGACGAACTCTCCGAGCCGGAGTTGGCCGAACTGCGCTGGCACCTGGGAATCGGGCCGCAGCCGGAGCGTCTGTCCGTCGTGACCGAGTTCCCGATCGTGGTGGAGGACGAGGCGGGGGAGCCGGTCATCGAGGACGAGCCCCGCCCGCTGCTGGCCGGCAATGGCGCGGCCTGGCGCATCGGTGGTGCGCTCGGCTCGGCACTGGTCGACCGCACGGCCCTGCCGCAGAAGGGGTGGTCGCTGACCTCCCGGCAGGAGATCCACCCCGATGATTTCGACAAGGTCGGCGAACTGCTCTGCTGGCTGGCGGAGCGCGTCCACGACACCCATCGGCAGGTGGACGATGTCGTCCCGATCGGCTACTTGAGGTTCCACGAATCCTTGATGCCGGAAGTGATCGAGGTCGCGAACGGGCGGATCACGTGGCCGGCATAGTGGCGGCTTCTGCCTGCCGACGTCACACTGGGGATCGGAACCGCTGCTCACGAACGCCGGCCCCGGGGTCGGTCGTACGTCCACTGCTCGCCGATGGCGCAAATATGTAGCCGAGCGTTGCAGGTCCGGCATAGCGTCGGCCGCATGGCTGACGAGAGCTTCATTCATCCCCGGCTCGCCACGATCCATGACGTGCTCGAATCCGATCGGAGTGATCTCGCCCCGTACATCCGCCTGGCCGAGCGGCTGGGGGCGCGCCGGGTCCTGGACATCGGCTGTGGGACAGGCGTGTTGGCCCTGCTGCTGGCCGATCGAGGGGTCGAGGTCGTCGGCGTGGATCCGGCCACGGCGTCCATCGATGTGGCCCGGGGCAAGCCGGGCAGCGAACGGGTGCGCTGGATCCACGGTGATGCGGGGGCACTGCCGCCTCTGCAGGTGGACCTCGTGACCATGACGGCGAACGTGGCCCAGGCCATCGTTGACCCGCAGGTGTGGCGGACGACTCTGCGGGTGGCGTACGAAGCATTGCGCCCCGGCGGCACCCTGGTGTTCGAGACACGGGATCCGGCCCGGCGCGCCTGGGAGGAGTGGAACCGCGGGGCCTCGTACCGCGTGACGGAGGTCCCGGGGGCCGGCGGAGTCGAGAGCTGGGTCGAACTGCTGGAAGTGCGCGGGCCGTTGGTGTCCTTCCGCTGGACCTTCGTGTTCGCTGCGGACGGGCAGGTACTCACATCGGATTCGACCCTGCGTTTCCGTGAGCGGCGGGAGACCGAGGCGGATCTGGTCGCCCATGGCTTCTTGGTGGACGACGTTCGCGACGCTCCTGACCGCCCGGGCCGCGAGTTCGTCTTCCTCGCCCGGCGCCCGGAGACCTCTCACTGACCACCCGCATCCGCACTACGTACCCGGGTACTGCGATAGCGGACCGGTGACCGCTCCCCGGGCAGACCGCACGGGCGGTGTGATCCGCGCTGCTCAAATCTCGCCGCAGTGCTCATTCCGGGTACGGCGGTTGTCGGGCCCCGGGCCACGGATGATAGGCAGGGCGCCTCTGATCGATACGGGGGAGGACGACGCCCGATGAGGACGATGCGCCGAAGCGCGCTGTACGCGGCGCTGCCACTGGTTCTGCTGCTCGCGGCCGGCTACGGCTGGTACCGGATGAGCGACACCGGCAAGCGGTGGCGGTACGAGGACCGGCTCGCCACATACTGCGAGGGTCTGCTTCCGGCCGCCGAATCGGCAGCACTGACCTTGTACTCCATTGATCCCGGACTGCCGGGGGACCGCACGGGCGGTGCGGATGACAACCGCTGGGACGAGTGTGGCGTGGCGGACACCCGGCTGCTGGTCGCCCTGATCCCGCACGACGCCGTCCGCAACCGCCACATCGCCGGTGAGCCGCTCTCGATGCTGCGCGATGGGAGTTCCGACCATCTGCCCGTTGCCGTAGGCGGTGGCTGGCAGGGGTACACCGACTTCCGCGACACCGGCGTGGTGCTCAACTGCACCAACCGGCCCGCCTCTCTCGTGGTGACCGTGAGCGCCGACGAGTCGCACGAGAACGCCGAGGAGACCCGGCGGATCGCCCGACTTGCCACAGCCACCGCCGAGCGGGCCGCCGAACGGTGGTCGTGCGACGCCCCGCGCGGCTCCCGCGTGCCGCCCATCCCCGTACAGCCCGACAGCCCCGCGCCCGGGAACACCGCGGGCACCTGCGCGGGGGTACCCGTCCAGGGCGACGACTCCGTCGACTGGCACCGTGAGACCAGCGCCCCGGGCACCGCGCTCCTGGAGAGCTGTGCACTCGGCGAGACCAAGGCGCGGGACGAGGAACTCTACTGGTTCGGCGCCGCGTTCGGACCGTACGCGCAGCGCCTGCGGACCTCCGACGACGATGACCCCGGCGGCTACCACGGCGACGCGGGCACCGACCACCACAGCGCCTGGGCGAGTGCCGCCTGTGGCAAGGGTCCGCGAGCCCTCTTCACCGTCAACGACACGGAGTACGCGGCCCCGCCGCGCGGCTACCTCGCCACCGCCCTGCGTGCCTTTGCCGAACGTGCGGCGAAGCGCCATGGATGCACGGACCTGAAGCTGCCCTCCTGAGGTACGCAGTGACGGCCGGCGGTTCGTGACCCCGGCGAGCTCCGGATGCCCGCCCGGCTTCCCCTGCCCGGGCTTCCTGCCCGGAGGTTGACCAGATTTGGCCGTAGCATGTCAAGAATCATGGTGATGTGCCTTGTTGCTTCAAGGTCGTCGTGCCTCAATGAGGAAGGCAATTTCGACTGACGGTTCGTCAGGGAATTGCTGCATTCCGGCGCGGCTCCCCGATTCGACGCGTCGGCAATCCCCCCACATGAAGGGCAATCACCATGAGGCACGGCATACGGCGACTCGCCTTCTGTTCCGCTCTGGCCGCAGGCGCACTCGCAATGGCACCCACGGCCGACGCGGTCACCCCCACCACCGCGACCATCTCCTTCGACTGCGGCGCCTACGGTTCGGGCAGCGCGACCCTCACCGCCACCCAGAGCGGCACGGCCGCGACCATCGACCTCTCCACGTCCGCCATCACGGCGCCGATCAGCGTCGGAGCCAACTCGGTCAAGTCAACGCTCACGCTCACCAACAACGGCTCGGGAGCGGTCACGTTCACCGGCAACTCCAACCCCGCGATACCGGCCGGAAGCCCTGTGTCGACCGGTCCGCTCAAGGGGACCGTGGCCGCGGGCGACAGCCTGGCGGCCACGTCCCTCAAGGTCGTGGTCTTCGGCATCACCGCGACCTGCAACGCTACATCGGCTCAGTCGCCCGGACCGTTCGTGTTCTGAGCGGCCTCTGCACGCTGATCGTAGCCTCGGCCGAGGTCGAGGCTACGATCAGCGGCACGGCGCCACGCACCATGCGACCTTCGAACTGCTCGGCCGGCTCCTGGGACTTCTGCTCGCCGCAGTCAGCATCGACCTGGTTCTCGACGGCCTGGTGGAACTCGGCGCCGGGATCAGCGGGCGCGGCCACTGAAGGGCCTCACGGGCGCGCTGCCTCGGGGGAGTGGGCCGACGTGCCCCGTGGGATCCACGCAACACACCCCCGAGCCGCCCACCCCGCCCGGCCCGCCAAGTCACGCCGCGGCGCGGGAGCAGGCGTCCTTGGCCTCCTGTCCCTCCACCTTCGGCTCCGGCGCCACGTCACGGTGGATCGGCGTTCCCGATCCGGTCAGCGGAACACCCGTCCCGCCGCGCCGTGCCGCGACGATCTCCGCCGCGATCGACAGCGCGGTCTCCTCGGGGGTGCGGGCTCCGAGGTCGAGGCCGATCGGGGAATGCAGGCGGGCCAACTCCTGCTTCGTTGAGCCGGCTTCGAGCAGGCGGCGAGTGCGGTCCTCATGAGTGCGGCGCGAGCCCATCGCGCCGACGAACGCGACCGGCAGCCGCAGGGCCGTCTCCAGGAGGGGAACATCGAACTTGGCGTCATGGGTGAGCACGCACAGGACGGTTCGTGCGTCGGTCGCGGTACGCCGGAGGTATCGGTGCGGCCAGTCGACCACCAGATCGTCGGCCTCCGGGAAGCGGAGGCGAGTGGCGAAGACCGGCCGGGCGTCGCACACGGTCACGTGATAGCCGAGGAACTTGCCCGCCCGGACCAACGCCGTCGCGAAGTCCACCGCGCCGAACACGATCATCCGGGGCGGCGGCACCCTCGACTCCACGAACAGCGTCACGCCGCCCGGACAGCTCGACCCGTCCTCCGCGATGTCGACGGTGCCGGTGCGGCCGATGTCAAGCATCGCGCGAGCCTCCGCCGCTGCCGTGCCGTCCAGTTCCGGTGGTCCGCCGAGGCTGCCCTCGTACGATCCGTCCGGGCGGACGAGCAGAGCCCGGCCGAGCAGCTCCACCGGGCCCCGGGCCACCCGGGCGAGCGCAGCAGACTCTCCCCGGCCCGCAGCTGACACCCCCGCCCGGAACACCGGTGCGTCCGTGCGCACCGGCGTGACCAGAATGTCGATGACGCCGCCACAGGTGAGCCCCACCGCGAAGGCGTCCTCGTCGTCGTAGCCGAAGCGTTCGCGTACCGTCCGCCCGTCCTGAAGCGCCCGGACACACAGGTCGTACACCGCGCCTTCCACGCAACCGCCGGAAACGGAGCCGATGACGGTGCCGTCACCGTCGACGGCCAGGGCGGCGCCGGGACCGCGCGGTGCGCTGCCGCTCACGGCCACGACGGTGGCGACGGCGAAGTCCCGGCCCTCCTCGAACCACCCCTTCAGCTCCTCGGCGATGTCAAACACCCGGGGCTCCTCCTGCCACCCGGCCACCCCGGCCCTCGCCCTTTCCTCGGCCACCCGGGGCCTCTTCCGCCGCCCGGCGACGGGCCTCGTCCGCCGCACGCAGGACGCGGTCCGGACGGATCGGCAGCTCCCGGTGACGTACGCCGGTGGCATGCCACACCGCGTTCGCGATCGCGGCGGCGACGCCCACGATGCCGATCTCGCCGATGCCCTTGATCGCGATCGGATCGCCCGGGACGGGGTCGTCCACCCAGTCGGCCTCGATGAGGGGCACGTCGGCGTGTGCGGCGAAGTGGTAGCCGGCGAGGTCGGGGCCGACGTGGCCGCCCGAGGCCTGGTCCCTGACCGCCTCCTCGTGGAGCGCCATGGACAGGCCCCAGACCATTCCGCCGATGAACTGGCTGCGCGCGGTGAGCGGGTTGACGATGGTGCCCGCTGCGTAGATGCCGAGCAGCCGCCGTACGCGTACCTCACCGGTGTCCACGTCCACCGCGACCTCGGCGAACTGCGCACCGAAGGAGTGGCGTTCCTTCTGGGAGAGCGCGCCGATTGCCTCCGCCGTGTCCGACCGGGCGGTGATCCCCTCCGGCGGAATGCCGCCCCCCAGGGCCAGACGCTCCCGCAGCTCGTTCGCGGCGATCGTGACAGCCCACGCCCAGGAGCGCGTTCCTGTGGAGCCACCGGCGATCATTGCCGGGCCGAGGTCGCTGTCCGCGATGATCACCCGGACGGAGTCCGGATCCACCCCCAGCGCGTCCGCGGCGACCAGGAGCATCGCGGTCCGTGCCCCGGTCCCGATATCCGCCGCGTTGATCCGTACGGTGAAGGTGCCGTCCGGCTCCGCGGTCACGGCCGCTGTGGAGGGACCGACTCCGGAGGGGTACGTCGCCGCCGCCGTACCCGTCCCGATCAGCCAGCGCCCCTCGCGGCGCAGGCCGGGACGAGGATCACGGTCCGCCCAGCCGAACCTGCGGGCGCCCTCCTCGAAACAGGCGAGCACATTGCGGCTGCTGAACGGCAGCCCGGACACGGGGCCCGTCTCGGGTTCATTGCGCGCGCGGAGCGCGATCGGATCCACGCCGCACTTCTCGGCCAGCTCATCGAGGGCCGATTCGAGGGCGAAGGACCCAGGAGCCTCGCCCGGCGCGCGCATCCACGTCGGGGTGGGCACGTCGAGCCGTACCAGTCGGTGAAGGGTGTGATGCGCGTCGGCGTCGTACAGCACCCGTCCCAGGACGGCGCTCGACTCGACGAACTCATACACGGTCGACGTGAGGCTCTGCGCCTGGTGGTCGAGCGCACGCAACCGGCCGTCGGCGTCGGCACCGAGCCTGATCCGCTGCGCCGTGGGGCTGCGGTAGCCGATGAGGGAGAACATCTGGCGGCGCGTCAGGACAACCCGGACCGGGCGTCGGAGAATGGTCGTGGCCATCACGGCCGCCACTTGATGAGGGCTCAGCCCCTTCGATCCGAAGGCGCCCCCGACATGCTCCGACCGCACCCGCACCGAAGCCGGATCGAGGGAGAAGAGCTGCGCCAGTTCGCTCGCCACCCAGCCACTGCCCTGGTTGGAGTCCACGACTTCGAGCCGGCCGTCGTCCCAGCGGGCCGTGGCGGCATGCGGCTCCATCGGGTTGTGGTGCTCCTCCGGAGTGGTGTACTCCGCGTCCACGACGAAGGCGGACGCGGCGAGTTGAGCCTCCACGTCCCCCTTCGCCGTCTCGGACTGCACCATCGGAGTGCTCTCGGGCACGTAGGTGTCCGGACGGCCGGCATGGAACGCGACATCGTGCGGCTCCACGTCGTACTCGACCACCAGCGCCTCGGCAGCCTCCCTGGCCTGCTCCGAAGTCTCGGCCACCACCAACGCCACCGGCCAGCCCGCGAAGGGTACGCGGTCGTGCTGGAAGATCCCGAGGATCGGGTTCGGCCGCCCCAGCATGCCCAGGTAATCGGTGTCGACGCGCGGTGCGTTTCCGTGGTGCAGCACGGTCAGGACACCGGGCATGGCCAGGACCGGGCCGACCTCCACCGAGCGGATCCGGCCATGCGCCACGGTCGACAACACCAGCCACCCGTGGGCGAGTTCGGCGAAGGGGATCTCTCCGGCGTAGCGGGCCGCCCCGGTGACCTTGTCGCGCCCCTCCACCCGGGTGCGGGCGGAGCCGACGTTTCCGGCCGCGGCGGTGACCCTGGTCGTCGTGGTCATCGGGAGACCTCCTCGGTGAGCTCGGTCAGCACGGCCACGATGAGGTTGCGCATCAGCGTCACCTTGTATCCGTTCTCGGGAAGGGCTTCGGCGGCCGCCAGCTCGGCATCCGCCGCGGCGGCGAACGCCTCCGCGCTCGCCGGCCCGCCGACCAGCACGCGTTCGGCCGCGCGGGCCCGCCACGGCATCGAGGCGACTGCCCCGAGGGCGAGCCGGACTTCGCGTACGGCTCCGTCCTCGACATCGAGCGCGCCGGCGACCGAGCCGATCGCGAAGGCGAACGAGGCGCGCTCGCGCACCTTCCGGTAGCGCGAGCGGGCGGCGACCGGCGCGGGCGGCAGAGTGACGCCGGTGATCAGCGCGCCGGGCGGAAGCACGGTCTCGATGTGCGGCGTGTCGCCCACGGGCGGATAGAACCCGTCGATCGGCAACTCGCCCGGCCCGTCTGCTGTTTCGTACGAGATGACGGCGTCGAAGGCGGCGAGCGCGACCGCCATGTCCGAGGGATGGGTGGCGATGCAGTGCTCGGACGCGCCGAGGATCGCGTGGTTGTGGTGCTCGCCGTCGACAGCGGGGCAGCCACTGCCGGGTGAACGCTTGTTGCACGGGCTGCTGATATCGGTGAAGTAGCCGCAACGGGTCCGCTGGAGCAGATTCCCTCCGACCGTGGCCATATTGCGCAGCTGCCCCGAGGCGCCTGCCAGCACGGCCTGCGCCAACGCCGGGTAGTGACGCCGTACGTCGGGATGGGCCGCGAGGTCGCTGTTGGTGACGGTCGCCCCGATGCGCAGCCCGCCGTCCCGATCGAACTCGACGCCGTCCAGAGGCAGTTCACGTACGTCGACCAGGAGCGCGGGCCGTTCCACACCGGTCTTCATCAGATCGACGAGGTTGGTGCCACCGCCGAGGAAGCGGGCGTCGGGGTCGGAACCGATCAGAGCGACCGCTCCGGAGACATCGAAGGCCCGTTCGTAGCCGAATTCCCTCACGCCACTGCCTCCTTGCCCTGGACCTCGGCCGCCGTCGCCACGGCCTGCACGATCGACACATAGGCGCCGCAGCGGCACAGATTGCCGCTCATCCGCTCGCGGATCTCCTCGGCACTGAGCGTGGGCACCCCCGCCTCCGGCCGCACATCGTCGGTCACCGCGCTCGGCCAGCCCGCCGCGTGTTCCTCGATCACCGCGATGGCCGAACAGATCTGCCCGGGGGTGCAGTATCCACACTGATAACCGTCGAGGTCGAGAAAGGCCTGCTGCACCGGATGAAGCCGCTCGCCATCGGCCACGCCCTCGATGGTGGTGATCGCGCGCCCCTCGGCCGCGACCGCGAGCTGGAGACAGGAAACCGCCCGGCGCCCATCGAGCAGCACCGTGCAGGCACCGCATTGGCCCTGGTCACAGCCCTTCTTGGAGCCGGTCAGATCAAGATGCTCACGCAGGGCGTCGAGCAGGGTGGTGCGGTGGTCGACGGGCAGTGTGTACTTCTCGCCATTGATGTTCAGGGTGATGGCACTGGACGTCGATGGAGTCATGATCAGCCTTCTTTCGCATTGCTGATGCGCGTCGAACGAGACGATCCCGGTGGACATTACGGGAGGGAGAGGGCGATGAGAGCGAATGAACCGTTGACGGTGGGCGCAGCTCAGCCGCACCGGCCGGATCTGCCGCTAAGGTGGGTCCAAGCGGACAGTTGTCCACTTGTCGTCGAACCTAGCGGACAGCTGTCCGCTCAGCAAGGCCGGACTCGGCTGCCCTTTCCGCGAGGAGGAAGAATGCGGGACGAGGTACGGGGCGAGACGCGCGACGAGAAGGGCGTGCCCCTGCGCCCGGACGCGCAACGGAACCGTGAGCGCATCCTGGAAGTCGCACTGGCCGAGCTGACGCGGGCGGCGGACGCCCCGTTGAGCACCATCGCGAAGAAGGCGGGCGTCGGACAGGGGACCTTCTACCGAAACTTCCCCAACCGCGAGGCTCTCGTCCTGGAGGTCTACCGCTTCGAGATGCAGCAGGTCGCGGACACCGCGGCCCAACTGCTCAGCACCCGCGCACCTGACCGGGCCCTGAGGGAGTGGATGGACCGGCTGGCCCAGTACGCCATGGCCAAGGCCGGCCTGGCCGACGCGTTGCGCAAGTCCACCAGCAACTTCGGCAGCAGCCTGGCCGAACTGGGGCACGGCCCGGTGACCAGGGCCGTCACACTGCTGCTGACCGCGAACGAGCAGGCCGGCACCATCCGCCCGGGCGTGACCCCAGACGACTTCGTGCTCGCCATCGCCGGGCTCTGGCAGATCGACCCGCACAGCGACTGGCAGCCACGCGCGACGCGTCTCCTCGACCTCGTGATGGACGGGCTGAGGGCGGGAGCCCCTGGAGCCGGTGCCTCCGGAGGGGGAGACCCCGGTGTGGGAAACCTCGGTGCGGACGGACTCGCGACGGATGAGTCGGAAGCGGGCGGATCAGGACCGGTGGCCCGAGGGGCGGACTGACTTCTCCCCGGGAAGCTGTCTCGTCCTGTTCATTCGTTCGTTCCGATTCTGTCTGTTCTTCCAGTGCTCCGAACGTTCGCGAGGGTTCAGGCTGGAAGCATGCCTTTTGCCGATGAAGTGGCCCCGGTGGCCGTGCTGGAGTATCAACCGCAATGGCCGGTGGACTTCGAGCGGCTGGCCGGGGAGTTGTACAGGGCTCTGGGAAGCGAGGCGCGCGCGATCGACCACATCGGATCCACATCGGTGCCGGGTCTGGCGGCCAAGGACTGTGTGGACATCCAGGTGCGCGTCGCCGCGATCCGAGAAGCCCGGCAGGTCGGACTCCTCGCCGCGATCGGCTTCCGTTGCCGGCCCGAGCCGTGGAACCGAGCCGAGGTTTCGGGCGGACAGGAGTGCCGCAAGTTGGTGTTCGCCCCGCCGGTGGGTGCACGGCGATGCAACGTACACCTGCGCCGGGAAGGCGACCCGAACTG
Organism: Streptomyces sp. NPDC127117; assembly: GCF_042677325.1. NCBI lineage: Bacteria > Bacillati > Actinomycetota > Actinomycetes > Kitasatosporales > Streptomycetaceae > Streptomyces > Streptomyces sp. NPDC127117. Next base: position 229,976 of record NZ_JBHXTM010000001.1, on the reverse strand, counting down.
CCGTTACGCGCTCCTGTTCCGCGACTACCTGCGTGCCGACGAGGCTGCCCGACAGCAGTGGGGCGCGTTCAAACGTCGGCTGGCCCTCAGCGTGCCGGACCTGCTGGACAACGGGCAGATCAAGGCCCCGGCCACCGAGATCCTGATGAGCGCGGCCGAACGCTGGGCAGTGGCAACGGGCTGGCAGTTGCCGCCGGGGCGCCCCGCACCGCGCACGTCGCCCGCGATATGAGCAGACGGATATGAGCAGACACAGGTCTCCGGCAAGGCGAGCAGACGTCGACGGTGCCCAAGCCGGTAGTGGGAGAAGAGGAGGGCGGCACCGATCCGGCTCAGTGCTCGGCCGGTGCGGGTGCGGGGATGATCGAGGTACCTGAGACGTTCGCGAGGAGCACGATCGAGCGCGAGGGCGAGCCCGGAGCGGCTTGGCTCGCCGAACTGCCCCGGATCGTGGAAGAGTTGTCGGGACGCTGGAATTGTGTGCCGGACGGCGAGGTCATGCACGGGGACGTCGGGATCATCGTTCCGGTGTTGCGGACGTCAGTGGGAGTGGCCGTGATGAAAGTGTCCTTCCCACACCCCGGCAACGTCCACGAGCCGGACGCCTTCGAGGCCTGGGGCGGGCGCGGAGCCGTCCTGTTGCACGAGCGCGACGACGAGCACTTCGCGATGGTGCTGGAGCGAGCCCGATCGTCGACCCTGGCGGAACTCGAAGACGGCGACGAGGTGGTGAGGGTCGCGGGGCGGATCAGCCATCAGCTGGCCATTCCCGCACCCCCTGGACTGCCCAGGCTCCAGGAGCGGGCAGATGCCTGGGTGTCCCAACTTCGCCAGGACGCACGGGAGCTGACGCACACGCTGCCCCGGTACGTCGTGGACGCGGCCGTGGCGACCGCCCAGGAGCTGGGCCACGACCAGCCGGACAGCCTCATCCACGGCGACCTGCACGCTCGCAACATCCTGCGCGCCGACCGTGAGCCGTGGCTGGCCGTCGACCCCAAGGGGCATGCGGGAGATCCCGCGTACGACGGCGGCACGCTGCTCAAGTCGCAGGCACTGACGCTCATCGAGGCGAGCGACCTGCGGAAGGCGCTGTTCCGTGCCCTGCACGTCTTCGCCGAGGCGGCCGAAGTCGATCGTGAACGCGCCCGACGTTGGGCTCAGTTCCATGCCGTCCAGGCGTCGTTCTGGGACCGACGCCACGGATTTCGTGGAGCGCGGACAGGGTCACGATTGGATTGGCCCACACAATTTGTCGATTCCCTGGCCGAGTTGCTAGTCGACCGCGTATAGCCGGGGCCGGCGGACCTGAGAACGCGAACCCGTCTTCCGGGCCAGCGGGGTGGTGTGCCGGGGCCGCGCCGGGCCATCCACTCGGCCCTGACACCTTGCGCGGCTGCCATGATCTTGTCTCATGGACGAGACGATCGAGATTCTGAGGCGGGAGCTCAACGCCGAGGTCGGCCTGCGCGGAGCATGCCCGACCCCCTGGGCACGACGGCCGCGCGAAGCCGAGTATCGCGGGCGGCGGCGGCTTCGTCGGACCTGCGCCGCAGCCCGCGATCCGGGCGGTGGAACGGCAGTGAATCAGGCCGCGCTGTTGCGCAGCTCTGCCAGGGCGTCCGTGGTGAGGGGTCGAGGTGTGCTGTCCGGTTCGACGAGAACGACGGTGCAGGTGGCGGCATGGGTGAGCGCGGTGGTGAAGCTGCCGTCGGCGAACTGCATGATGGGCCCACGCGGCGAGTGCCCGATGGCGACCGTGCGGGCGTGTACGTCCGCGGCGTGCCGGGCGAGGGCGCGGCCCGCGGCGGCGTGGTCGCCGACACTGGTGAGGATCTGGCCGGTGGCGGCGATGCCGTGGGCGGTGAGCCGGTCGAGATGGGCGGTCACGGCGGCGCGCGCCTGGTCGGCGGTCTCGGTGTCGACGGCCTGTTCCTCGATCACGGCGGTCTGCTGGACGTGGACGACCTCCAGTGGACTGCCGGTGTCGCGAGCCACCCGGGCCGCAGCGTCCACTATGGCGGAGGCCCGGTCATGGGCACCTACGGCGACGATGACGGGAGGCGCATCGGCCCTGGCGCCGGGGCTGCCTACGGGGGTGAGCGACGGCGCGACCGGTTCGCTGTCGCCGGTGTTCGCTTCGGCCTTGCGCAGCAGGCCGTGGCCGCTGGCCAGAACGGGGATGGCGAGGAGGAAGGTGGCGGCGCCGAGATAGAACGGGACGCTCAGGTCGGTGGCGTCGGCGAGCTTGCCGGCGACGAAGGGGGCCAGGCCGCCGCCGATGAAGCGCAGGAAGCCGTAGGCGGAGGAGGCGACAGGACGCTCGACGGGGGAGACGAGCATGACGGCTTGGGTGGTGAGGGTGTTGTTGATCCCGATGAAGGCGCCGCTGACGATGACGGCCACGATCACCACGGTCGGTGTGCTGACGCCGGCCGCGATGACCGCCATCACGATGCCGAGGCCCAACAGGTTGGCGTACAGCACCGGAGCGGTGCCGTACCGTGCCTGAAGCCGCGGGGCTACGAACACACTGAAGGCGGCCACCAGAAGACCCCACCCGGTGAAGACCAGGCCGAGTTCATGGGCGCTCAGTTCCATGGGGTACGGGGCGTAGCCCAGCATGGTGAAGAAGCCCCAGTTGTACAGCAGCGCCATGATGCCCATGGTCAGCAGGCCGCGGTGACGCAGAGCCTTGAGCGGTGCGATCGGTGATACCACACGCTTCGGCTTGGGCAGCGAGGGTACGAAGGCGAGCGTGGCGACCAGTGCGACGGCCATCAGGACGGCAACACCGAAGAACGGGCCGCGCCAACTGATGCCGCCCAACTCGCCGCCCAGCAGCGGGCCGACGGCGATGCCGAGGCCGAGCGCCGTCTCGTAGAGGATGATCGCGCCCCCGAACCCGCCGCTGGCGGAGGCGACGATGACGGCGAGAGAGGTCGCGATGAACAGCGCGTTGCCCAGGCCCCAGCCGGCACGGAAGCCGACGATGCCGTTGATGGAGTTGGTGGTGCCGGCCAGCGCGGCGAAGACCACGATGACCGCCAGGCCTATGACGAGCGTGCGTTTGGCGCCGAGGTGGCTGGAGACCCAGCCGACGAACAGCATGGCGACGGCGGTGACGATCAGATAGCTGCTGAACAGCAGGGACACCTGGCTGGGCGAGGCGTGCAGGCTCTTGCCGAGAGCGGGCAGGATCGGGTCGACCAGGCCGATGCCCATGAACGAGATCACGCAGGCGAACGCCACGGCCCAGACGGCCTTGGGCTGCCGGAACGGACTGGCGGCCTTTCCATGCGGTGCACTCATGTGCGTTTCTCTCCAAGCATTGAGAAGAGGCGACGGGGGAGAGCGGACAGGTTCTGCGGACCGGGCGAGACCCGAGTCAGGAGCAGTCCTGACCGGCCTGACGGTCCTGGATGGCGCGGGCCAGGGCGGGCAGGGCGACTTTCACCGCTTGCTGCTCCGGCTCGCTCAGCTCCTCGACCAGCGACTGGAGGGCGTCCGTGCGCTCCGCGCGACGTTGCCGGAAGACCTCCAGGCCGGTGTCCGTGGCTTCCACCAGCACGGCCCGGCCGTCGTGGGGATCGGCGACACGGCGCACGAGTCCGGCGCGCTCCATGCGGGTGATGAGCTGGGTCATGTTCGGCTGCGAGGCACCTTCGGCGCGCGCGAGTTCCGTCAGACGGTGTGGTCCCTCACGGCCCAGACGGCCCAGAGCGGAGGAGGCAGCCGTGCTCAGGCCTCCGGCGACGGCGCTCTGACGCACATGGCGGACCATCCGCTCCACGGCGATCATCAGCGTCTCGGCCGACACCTCGGGAGCCAGGTCCATAACCCGCTTATCCATAAGCTCATTATGCATATGCGTGTAGCGCGAATCAATATCGATCCCGACGAGGTTGGTAACTTTGGTTGCGCACCCACTCCTTGGTAACTATAGTTTTCCGCATGATGCCGCCTGAGATCACTACCGCGGAAGAGGCAGCCCTCGACAAGGCTCTTCTGGACGCTCTCAACCCGCTCGCCTCGGCCATGCGTGCCCGGGTGACCGGCCTTCCCGAGGAACGCATGTGGGAAGCCGACCCCGTCGATGTGACGCTCTCTGTCCTCACCACCTGGAAGGTGGTGGACGCGGAGGTCAAGCGGTTGACGGCAATCGCGGCAAGGACCGCCGGCTCCTACGGAGCGAGCTACGAGCAACTGGGCGCTGCTTGGGGGATCACGCGGCAGGGTGCTCGCAAGAAGTGGCCCGAAGCCATCGACAGGCCGTCCTCGGCGGCGAAGTCCGGTTTCGTCGAACTGTGCGGTGGCAGCGCCGAATTGTCCAGGGATCCGTCTTCGGGCGGCTGGCGGTGGGCCGGCCAGGGAGCCGACGGAACACGCGGTGAGGCCGACAGCGCCTCGCACTACGCGACGAAGGAAGAGGCCGCCGCCCACGCGGGTGCCTTTCTGAAGGAGCACGCCACCGACGGACGGTAGGCGCAGCAGTCGCTCACGAGGGGCTGCGACGGGAAGCGGTCGACGCGCCGGTCACCACTGACCGATCACTCCACCGCCGGGGTCGACGCCGCGAGGACACACGCCCGGCGCGTGAAATCCCCACCGACGACGTCTCGCCGACGCGCCACACGCACATGCGCCACAAGCCGTGCACCGGGATGCCAGGGCGAGTTGCGGAATCGCTGGTCCCGAGCGCGGGCGCCGAGTTGTCAGTGGTGTGGTGCATGATCGGCATGTTGGCTTTTCGAGGAGATGGGGCACGATGCCGATCACGAACCAGCGGGTGGCTGAGCACGCCTTTCTGCGGCCGCTGTATGCGGACACCTACTTTCCGGACCACGTCCTCGACAAGGGCACGGCGATCCTGCTGAATCTGTGCGAGCGGATAGAGGCAGAGCAGCCGGCGGACCTGCCGGCGCTGTACGTGCTCACGAAGGCGGCGACGGAGCAGTTCAATTCGCTGGAGGCCGAGTTCGAGGCCGCAGGCAGCGAGATCGAGACCGTCGCCCGGGAGGAGATATGCGAGGACTTCTGGTTCGTGGCGACGGCGTACGGTTTCTCGGACGCGGATGCCGAGGAGTTGATCGCCGCCAGGGAGTGGTGAGCGGCATGTGATGAACGGAAGGCCGGGGGCCTCGTCGATCCACGGCGGGCACCACCGCTGGAGCCGGGACTCCACCGGTTCCAGTCCCAGCCAGGGCGCTTGTGCGGTCGCGGTCGCCCGACCCGGCGCTGGTCCCGACGGCTGACGCGACCGTCGGGATCCGGCACCCTCCGACTCTCAACGCTGAACGGTGTCAAGCGCGGCGAGACCGCTGCGGACAGCGGCAGATGCCTCGTCGAGCTGCTCTCGCCGATGAACGCGCCAGTCGGAGCCGATGCGAAACGGATCGCCGATGAAGCGGGGGATGACGTGGAGGTGCACATGGAAAACCTCCTGGAACGCCGCCTGGCCATCCGCAAGAAGCAGGTTGACCCCCTCACACCGCAGCCCTGATCGTCGCAACGCCCGCCCGAGCCGGTGCGCCACCTTCCAGACCTGGACGCCGTCGTCCTCCGGGAGATCTTCCAGCCCCACCGCGTGCGTCTTGGGAACGACCAACAGGTGACCGGGGTTGACGGGCCGGAGATCCATGAAGGCGATCACCGATTCGTCCTCATGAACGATGCTGGCATCCGCCCGGCCGCGAACTATCGCGCAGAAGATGCATTCGTAGCCTGCCATGAGCTGCCCCTCACGCTCCAAGTCCCTTGTGGCGTCCACCACATCAGATGACTCGAACGAGCGCGAACGAGTTCGTACGCATCTGCCGGCAGATATTGTCATGTTCCACGTTGAGAGGGGATCTGATCATGGCAGAAGGTGCCGTTGCGCCTCGGGTGGTGGCAGCGGAGCGTGTCGCCGCCGAGATGGGGTTCAAGAAGAGTTGCATCCCTGAAGTGGGCAGGCTGCTCAAACTGGCCGCTGCCGCGAAACCCGACGGAGTAATCGCGGAGAGTGGCACCGGCTCCGGAGTCGGCACGGCCTGGCTGCACAGCGGCCTCGGTCCCGGTGCACGTCTGGTCACCGTGGAGCGTGACGAGGAACTGGCCCGCCGAGCGGCCGGCATCTTCGCGGACGACAAGCGCGTCAGCGTGCTCATGGGGGACTGGCAGCTGCTTGAGCAGCACGCCCCGTTCGACGTCTTCTTCTGCGACGGCGGCGGAAAGCGGGACGATCCGCAGCGGGTCGTCGAACTGCTCACTCCCGGCGGCCTCATCATCATGGACGACTTCACCCCCTCGCCCCATTGGCCTCCTCGCTTCGAGGGTGAAGTGGATGAACTCCGCACGTTCTACCTCACGCATCCGGACCTGGATGCCACCGAGGTACTCACAACACCGGCCAGTTCAGTGGTTATCGGGGCACGCCGCCCCTAGCCGACAGCCAACGTCGTACGCGCACACTCTCACCGGACCCCGGGCCGGACCAGGTGCCATCACCCAGGCCCCTGTTCGGTCCCGCCCAGCTGCTCGGTGGAGTGGGAGCGTCGGTGGGCCGAGACCCGTTCGCGGGTTGCGCATCGGCGGGAGCAGTAGCGGCGTTCCGGGCCACTGCCCTGCGTGATGAAGACGTTCCGGCAGCTGCGTGATGAGCAGATCCTGCCGGGCGGACGTTGGTGTTCCCAGACGAGCACGGCCAGGGCCATGCACGACGAGGCGAGGAGCCACTCGTCCCAGGGGGCATCGTCGTCCTGGTCGAGATGGGGGTGCCAGGGAGAGCTGCCGCCGTGAGAAGTCAGGCGGAATGGGCCGGTGTGTTCCGCCAGAAGGCGATTGAGGTGGCCGGCCGCACCGTCTGCAGTCTCGGCGGCGAGGACCTCCCGCAGCAGGACTGCGGCCGCACGCATCCCGTCGACATCGCAAGCGGTGAGCTCGGTGTCGTCTGCTTCACCGTATGCGCGGAGCACGACGGCGACTTCACTCGGATCGGGACGGTCGGCATCGAGAGCATTGATCAGATCGGCGGTTCGCCGAGCCATGGCCAATACGGAGTGCCTGGTGGACCAGTCGTCGATGTTTGGGGACACATGCGCAATGTAACGCATATTGCAGAGGTTTGAGTTACCTACGTAACGTCCAGCTCATGGGAACGCGTTACGCACTTCGTGTCCATCTCGTCGGAGCAGTGGCGGCTCGCGCCGGGGACGAGATGTCAGGACCGGCGTTGATGCTGGCCGGTTTCGCGCTGACCGGATCCACTACCGACGCGTCGTCGCTGCTCGCGGGCATCACGATCTCCGCCGCGGTAGGAGGGCCACTGCTCGGGACGCTCATCGACAGAGCCCAGCGACCGGGCAGCCTGCTCGCCGGAGCGCTTGTCCTGTACGCGGCCGGCCTGGGGGCGACCCTCGTGGGACTCGGGCGTCTGCCGTTCGCCGTCACCATCCTGATCGCAGTCCTGACGGGACTGCTGGCGCCGGCGCTGTCGGGCGGATGGACAGCCCAACTGCCCCGGGTCGTAGCGGATGGCGGCCTGCCCCGGGCGAACGTGCTCGATGCCATGACGTTCAGTGTGGCGAGCCTGGCCGGTCCGGCCCTCGCCGGTGGAGTGGCGGAGGCGCTGGGGGCGCCGACGGCAGTGGTGGTCTCCGCGGGGCTCATCGGCTTGGCGCTACCCGCTGCGTTGATACTCCCCGCCCGTCCCGTACGGGCACATGGTCTTCGGCAGACCTCGGTGGTCAGCGACCTCGCGGCCGGAATACGGGTCATCGTCAGGAGGCCGCCACTGGCCCGGGCGACTCTCACCTCGGTCGTCTCCTGCGTTGCGCAGGGCATGCTGACGGCCTGCATGGTGTTCGTCGGCGAGCATGTCCTGGGCGGAGCCGGTCGCGGCGCGATGTTGCTCTCCTGCGCGGCGGTCTCTTCGCTCATCGCCAACGCCGTACTGGCGAGGTTTCCGCACTCGCTCGCCCCGGACACCGTCATCTGGGCCGGTGCCCTGGTCCAGGCCGCCGCGATGGCCCTGGCCATCCCGGAGCAACCAGTGCTGCTGATCATGGCCCTTCTGATGCTCGGGGTCGGCGAAGGACCCCAACTGGCCGCATTGTTCGCAGTCCGCCACCGGGAGGCCCCGGAGCACCTGCGCGGCCAGATCTTCACCACCGGCGCCAGCTTGAAGATCACCGGATTCGCCCTCGGAGTCGCGGTCGCCGGGCCGGTCGCCACCTGGTCCCTGCGCGGCGCCATGGCCCTCGCAGCGAGTGTGGCGGCCTTCGCGGCGCTGGCCTTCTTCGCGCGATCGGGCAGGCCTACGGACGGCGCCCCCAAGCGGAGACCATGGGAGCGGTCGCAAGGTCGAGGCGTCCGGTGGCGACGTTCGCCAGGTGGCGGTCGATCTCTTCGTCGGTGGCAAGCCCTTCCGCCACCAGACGGCTGCGGATCTGCCGCACGGTCGCGGCCTCAAGGACGGAACAGGCCGGCGAAGTGATCGGGAAATACGCGTCGGCCTGAACGTCCTCAAGACCCGCCTCACGCAGCAGTCTGGGGAGCGTCCGCCCGTACGCGAGGTCCGCTCCGCGTGCCGCCATCAAATCGCGGAAGCCGGATCGCAGCCGGTTCGCAAGCCGCTGTTCGGGACCGGACTCATCCGGACACAGCAACGGCTGCAATCCCGGGTCGGCATCTTCCAGGAGCAGCCGGCCGCCGGGCCGCAGAGCCCGGACCATCCGACGCAACGCCTCGGCACGATCGGCGACATGTACCAGGACCAGTCGGGCGTGGACGAGGTCGAAGCCACCGGGCGGCGGCGGGTCGGCCGCCACGTCGTGCCGCAGAACCTCGATCACGCCACCGCCGACCTCCCGGGTCCACGACACATCGATGTCGGTGGCGACCACCGCACCCTTCGGGCCGACCCGCTCGGCCAGCCCGAGGGGGACGGACGGAGAGCCGGCACCGACCTCCCAGCACCGCATGCCGGCGGCGATCCCGAGCTGGTCGACGTGCCGGAACGTCACCGGGTCGAACAACTCGCTGAGGGCACCGAAGCGGATACCTGCCTCCGATTGCCGATTGTCCAGCAGGTAGCCCTGATCCGCGTTGTGTTCAGCCATGTGGCGATTCTGGCAGAAACAGCAGTCGGACCCCGGCCACCGAACCGTCCTGTCGGCCGACCCTGCGGGCCGATCAACATCGCATTCCGGCTCTGTCGCGGGTCGGTGCGGCGCCGGCATCGGCTCCAGCCGAGTCGCATACGCCCTTGTGGAAGGGGCGGGCCTTCTCGCATCGACCTGCTGGCGGTGCCCCTCGCCGCAGTGCTCAGGACACTCCCCCCGACCTGACCCAGCTGCACTCCTCTGGAGCGTACGTTCGTACGCTCCAGAGGTGTACGATCGTACGCATGCCGACGGACCACTTCGCGCAGGACCCCCGCACCAACCTCGAACGCATGCTGGCGGGCGACCTCTACATTGCCGACGACCCCGAGATCGCCGGCCGTCAACAGCAAGCCGTACGCCTGTCCGCCCGCTACCAGGCCACCTACACCGAAGACGCGGAAGCGGCCCAGCCCCTCCTTGCCGAACTCCTCGGCTCGGTAGGGGACGAGGTTCACGTGCGGCCGCCCCTGTACGTGGACTACGGGAGCAACATCGCCATCGGGGCGCGCACCTTCGTCAACTACAACTTGACCGCACTGGATGTCGCGGCCATCACCATCGGCGAGGACTGCCAGATCGGCCCCAACGTCCAGCTGCTCACCCCGACGCATCCCCTGGAGCCGCAGCCGCGTCGTGACAAGCTGGAAGCCGCGAAGCCGATCACCATCGGCGACAACGTATGGATCGGTGGAGGCGCGATCGTGCTCCCCGGGGTGACCATCGGGGACAACTCCGTCATCGGCGCCGGTGCCGTCGTCACCAAGGACATCCCCGCGGACGTCGTAGCAGTCGGCAACCCCGCCCGCCCTGTCCGCAGCCTCTGAGGCCACGACGACCATGGCTACCGGACACACCGATCCGCAGCGCCGCGAACGCATCCTCACGGCCACGCTCGACCTCATCGCGGAGGAAGGCACCGCCGGTGTCTCCCACCGGAAGATCGCGGCGCGTGCGGACGTTCCGCTGGGCTCGATGACTTACCACTTCAGCGGGATCGACGAGGTACTCCGGGAGGCCTTCCGCCACTTCACCGAACACATCGTCGCGTTGTTCGACACGCACCTCGCCGCACCGGCCGACCGCGACCAGGCCCGAGAAGCCGTGGCCGACCTCATCCACGTCCTGTCCGACGGAAGCCGACGAGACCTCATCCTCACCCAGGAGCTCTACACCCTCGCCGCCCGCCGGCCCTCCTATCGGGAACTCACCCACGAGTGGATGGCCCGCAGCCGCAGCCACCTGGAGAGGCACTTCGACCCGGACACGGCCCGCCAACTCGACGCCCTCATCGAGGGGCTGACCCTCCACCGCGCCCTGGCCACGGAACCCCACGACCGCGTGCTGACCCTCGACGCCGTCATGCGCATCACCGGGCCCTCCGGTTCCGGCGCAACCACATAGCCGCCCGTGCGGCACACACCTGACCGCTGTGCCGCACGGGCACCACTTGGATGCTACGACTCGCACACCACCCGCGCTCTGCTGAGCGACCGCGGACTCCACAACCGCATCGCGCAAAAAGGCGAGAAGGCGCCGATCCAGGCCAGCCAGCATTGGCACGTCGAGCGCAGGCACGCCTGGCAGAACGCCTTTCACCGACTGGCCCGCTGCTACGAACGCCGCGCGACTTCTTGATCAGATCCTGCCCGGTTCCGGCAGGAGCGGCCTGAGTCGCCGTCACCGCGTCCGTCGCGAGGCACACATCTCTCGCGCGACTCGCCGACCGGCGTGGTCGGGGGAGTTCTACCGCCTCGGTAGTCCGGCGAGTCCCAGCGTCACAGTTCCGGCGACGACCGAGGGCAGCCGCCTCAGGGGTGATCATTTTGGTCCAGGTGGTGTCCCTGCCGGCTCTGCGGACGTCACGGTGCACAGCTGGGAGGAGCGGTGGAAGCGAACCGCCGCGATCTGCTTGTCTGAGGCCACATGCTGCGACGTGACCGTGCGGCGGGACTCGCCTTGGACTGACGCCGTGCCGGGTATCCGTGCCAGAACGAAGCAGACCAGCCGCGCAACCCGGTCCTCGGCGATCCGCGCAGAGCTGGTCGACTGTAGCGTCCGTGTGCCGCCTTTGCGGCGAGCGGAGGCCCGCTATCCAGGGAACGGGGAGATTGCCTCTTCGCCGGCCAGCGCGTTGAGTCGTCCGGCCGCGTAGTCGTCGAGAAAGAAGAGTGTCATGGCCTGGCCGTTGTGCCGGACGTGGAAGCGCCGGTCTCCGTGTTCCAGCTCGTCGATGAGGTAGCCGACCACCATCAGGTCGGCCCAGTCGTCCCTGACTTCGACGGGCCAGTTGACGCGGCGGCCGTCGGCCGTGTACTCGATCCACGCCTCCTCCGCGCCGAGGTCGACGTGGTCCCGCAGGTCGGACAGGCCGTCCGGCAGGCCGGAGATCCGGCACAGCTGCCTGGCGATCGCCACGTATGAACCCTGGCCGCGGACGCACTCGGTGTCGAAGTGCCATGCCCGGTCGCAGAACCACCGCTCCCACGGCTCGTCCTCGACCGCGCAGCCCAGCGCGAACAACACCAGGTCGAACGGCTTGCGCTCGTACGCCTCCCGCGGCCACGAGTACAGCAACTCGTCCACGGTCCGGCCGGCCGCGAGCGGCATCCCCAGTTCCGCCAGTTTGTCCAGCTGCTCTTCAAGACGCATGCTCGGGATCGTAACCACCACCTCGGACTCGCACACCCCCGCTCCGTCCGCCCATATGCGAGGCCTCTAACATCATGTGGCGTTTCGCCGTCGGACGCCGATGCCTGCCTGGCCGCGTCCGTCGCCCAACGCCGACGACATCCGCCGCACAGCGGTGGAGTCGGGTATCCAGCAATCGAGGAGAGGAACGTTCATGCGTGCTCGGAGCATCGGCGCGGCCGCCGCGACAGCATTGGCGCTGGTGGCCGCCCGCGACCTCGTCCAGAAGAAGCACGCGCTGCTCAGAAACTTCCCCGTGGTCGGGCACGCCAGGTACCTGTTGGAAACGATCGGGCCGGAGCTGCGGCAGTACGTCGTGACGTCCAACGAGGAGGAGCGCCCGTTCAGCCGTGACCAGCGCACCTGGATCTACGCGTCGGCGAAGGAGGAGAACAACTACTTCGGGTTCGGCACCGACGTGGACGTCGAGCACGTGCAAGGGCATGCGTATGTGAAACAGCGGACCTTCGCCGGTACGCTGCCCGATCTGCACGACCCGCAGGCCCCGCTGCCCTCGGCCAAGGTGCTGGGCGGTCCGCGCGGGCGTGCCAAGGCGTTCCGGCCGGCGAGCGTCGTGAACATCTCGGCGATGAGTTTCGGATCGCTGTCCGGCGCGGCCATCACGGCGCTCAACAAGGGTGCGGCGCTGGCCGGCGCGATGCAGAACACGGGCGAGGGCGGCCTCTCGCCGTACCACCGCAACGGCGGTGACCTCGTCCTCCAGATCGGAACGTCGTACTTCGGCTGCCGCAACGAGGACGGCACCTTCAACCTCGACAAGCTCAAGGACGTGGTCGCCGGCGCCCCGGTCAAGGCGATAGAGATCAAGCTCTCCCAGGGCGCCAAGCCGGGGCTCGGTGGGATGCTGCCGGGCGCGAAGGTGACCCCCGAGATTGCCGAGATCCGCGGCATTGCGGTGGGCAAGGACTGCGCATCTCCCTCTCGGCACACCGCGTTCCACGACGTCGACTCGATGCTCGACTTCGTGGAGCTGCTGGCTGCCGAGACCGGTCTGCCGGTCGGGATCAAGAGCGCTGTGGGTGAGATGAGCTTCTGGCAGGAGCTGGCCACGCTGATGGCCCGGGGTGATCGCGGGGTCGATTTCGTGACCATCGACGGAGGCGAGGGCGGCACCGGGGCGGCTCCCCTGATCTTCACCGACTCGGTTTCGCTGCCGTTCCGGATGGGCTTCTCCCGCGTCTACAGCACGTTCGCCGAGCGAGGTCTGGCCGACGACCTCACCTTCATAGGCTCCGGCAAACTCGGCCTGCCCGAGAACGCTGTCGTTGCTTTCGCTCTGGGTGTCGACATGATCAACGTCGCTCGCGAGGCAATGCTGTCCATCGGTTGCATCCAGGCGCAGAAATGCCACACCGACAAGTGCCCCACCGGCATTGCCACCCAGAACCCGTGGCTGGTACGCGGCGTCGACGCGCCCTCGAAGGCCACCCGGGCCGCCGTCTACCTGCGCACCCTGCGTAAGGAACTGCTGAAGGTCTCGGGAGCTGTCGGCGTCGCCCACCCGGCACTCATCACCACCACCGACATCGAGATCATGAACGGCGACTATGACGCCCGCACTCTGGCGAGTGTCTACGGCTACAAGGACGGCTGGGGTGAACTCGGCCCGGAACTCGCCCAGGAGATCACCGCGCTGCTCACCACCCGACCTGACTCTCTCCAGAAGCCTGCCGACTGACGCGTGACATGCGACGCGTGCCGAGTTGCCGGTTCCTGATCTGCGAGGTCGGGCGGTACGCGGCGGCGGTCAGCCGCATCGACTGCGAGCCAAGGTCTGTTGCCCCGGGCAGGTGGGGCCGGCACAGCGGCGTCCCGTAGCGTCCGGCCACGACGTGCTCGGGGGCGGTTCGTCGTTGACGTAGCCGAGTTGCTGGACTGCCTCGGAGCGAGTGGGACTCCGACAGACCGGCCGGTGGGTCTCCGGGAACTTGTTCGAGAAATCGTTCGGGATCGTGGCACGATGTACGTCATGACGACGAACCGAAAGGTCCATGCCGCGTAGACGGCCGGGACACGTCCGGTCCGGTATTTCCCACCACCGGACACCAGATGCAAGACCAGCCATCGACGGCTTGTCCTCGCGTGCACTGTCCGAGATCTTTCGTCTCGAACGTACCCGTAATTATCTGCAACCAGGAGACGTCAGCGCGGCCGTGCGCTTGTGGAAGGACTACGTCCACCGTCCTGAGTGCGAGCTCTGGCACGACTACGAGTGGGGCGATGTGCACTGGTACTGCTGCGGCAATCCGTTCGAAGCCCGCGCCCTGCTCGAAACCGTGATGCAGGCGATGACACCACGAAGCGCCAGTGAACTCCGCCAGATCATCCGCCGGTTCGACGCAGTCTGGAACCAAGCATCACCCCCGTACGACGCGGACGGAGACCAAAGAACAAGCTGAGAGCGTGTCGAGGAAGGATGCCGCCCTCGGAGCGGCCCACCGGCCCTGGGGGATGGTGGACCGCTGCTCGCCGTTTCAGCCGAGGACGTTTTTGACTTCGGCAGGGTCTGCGCCGGGAAGTGGGCGGTGCCCTTCGGCCCAGTGGTTGGACCACCCGCAGAGTCCGCACGCGTACCGTCCGTCGAGCCCGTGGACTTCTGCGTCGCAGCCGCTGCACCGGGTGGTCGTGATCTCCGGGGTTGCTGCGACAACGCGGGAAGACCAGCCACACTGATTTGAACAGATCCAGGACCCGTCAGGGCCCTGGCCGGCGGCGGCGCCGCAGTTTCCACACGTCATGGAGCAGTCTCCTTCGAGGGCGGAGCCGCCAAGAGTGCGGCGGGTCCTGTCCATTTTGGCAGGCGTGCGAGGTGTGGAGGTAGGCCGTGTCGGGGGTGCGAATGGGGGCTGGGGCGCGTAATTCGCATCCGATGCCCAGATCGCGCTCCGTCAGCCCCGCGCCGCGTACGACAGGTGCTCCATCACGCTCCCGTGGTCGGTCGCCTGGCCGATGCCCGTATGGTGCTGCGGCACCCCGACGGCGAGGCGGCGTGGCCATGCCCAGCAGCATGTCGGAGCCGGACGGGAACCGGGCCCCGGCCCAGTGGCTGGTGCTGTTCGAGGACTGTGACGGCGCGGGCGCCGGGGCTCCGATGATCCAGGTGGCAACGGTGCTGTGGGGGTCGTGCTCGCCCGTGAAGGCGAGGCCGGTGACCGTCCAGGGGCAGCAGGGGCAGGGGCAAGGGCGGCCGGAGCAGGCGAGCAGTGTGCAGGTGCTGCCGCGGCGCAGGTGCTTGATCTGGCTGTCACGCATCCCTGATAGGTAGGCGATCAGGATGTGGCAGGCGCCGTGGAGCAGTTGTAATGGACCTGGTCGCCTGGTCGCCTGGTCGGTTGGCGGGTCGGGGTCAGACCGCTGACCAGCCGTCGTCGACGGGGAGGACCGCGCCGTTGATGAAGGCGGCAGCATCGGAGGCGAGCCAGACGATTGCGGCAGCCTGTTCATCGGCGGAGCCGAGGCGGCCGATGTTCGCACCGATGAGGCTCGTGACGACGGCGGGGCCCTGCGCGTCGGGGTGGCTGTCGACGCTGATGCCGGTCGCCGTCGGGCCGGGCGCGATCATGTTGGTCCGGATGCCTTGCTTGCGATACATCACTGCCAGGTTCTTCACCAGCCCGGTGATCCCGTGCTTGGCGGCGGTGTACGCGGCTCCGGCAGCTCCGCCGCGCAGGCCCGCCTCGGAGCCGGTGAAGACCAGACAACCGGCGCCGACGGTCAGCATGTGCGGTAGTACGGCGCGGGTGAGGAGAAAGGGAGCCGTGAGGTCGATCCGCAACACCCGTTCCCACTCGGCGTCGTCGGTCTCGTGTGCTGCCGACATACGGTCCATGACGCCTGCGTTGTTGACCAGGACGTCGATCCCGCCGAACTCTGCGACCGCCCGGGCCACAACGGCGTCCACCACCCGCTGTTCTCCCAAGTCACCGATGGCCGCCAGCGCGACGCCCCCGGTGGCCGTGATCTTCCGTACGGTCTCCTCGGCGCCGTCCGCGTCGAGGTCGGCAATCAGGACACGGTCACCCTGGGCAGCGAAGGCCAGGGCGGCGGCCCGGCCGATGCCGGACGCGGCCCCGGTGACGATCACGCTCCGACGGGCGCGAGGGGCAATCTCCGCATCGGATATGGGTGGGGTCATGGGGCGGTCCTCCGGAGGCGTGCGTGTGGGGGATTGGGGTGAACGTCCGGTAGTAGCCGAGGCAGGGACCGGTGCGGATCCGTCACAGGGCAGTCCTGGCCTGGAGGATTTCGCCCACGGACTCCTCGCGCCACTGCTTCAGGAGTTGATGGAAGGCGACGGCGCCGTGCGGGTAGGCGTTGGGGCCGTTGGGCCGGCCGCGTCCCTCGCGGTTGTAGTAGCCAGGGGTGCATTCGGCGTGGAACCACTCGTGGTCGGGGGCGTCCTCGGCCAGGACGGCGAGCCAGGCGTCCTCGGTCTCCCGTGACGGTTCGATGAGGGCGCCCTCGGCTTCGGCGGCCGCGACGAGGGCGGCGGCATGGATGGCCTGCTCGTCCAGGATGTGGGTGAAGTTGACGCTGCTGGCGTTCTGGAGGGGGCCCAACTGGATCAGGTTCGGGAAGCCGTTGCTGGTGAGACCGTGGAGCGTGCGGGGGCCCTGCCGCGCCCAGGTGTGCAGCAGTTGGACGCCGCCCCGGCCGTGCACGGGGAGCTTGCCGGAGTGAATGCCAGAGGTCCCGACATTGAACCCGGTGGCGAAGATCAGGCAGTCCAGTTCGTACGCGGTGTCGCCGACCACGACGCCGTGTTCGGTGATGCGCTCGATGCCGTGGGTGTCCGCGGTGTCCACAAGGGTGACGTTGTCCCGGTTGAACGCGGGGTAATACAGATCGGAGAACGTGGGGCGTTTGCAGGCGTAGCGGTACCAGGGCTTGAGCTTGCCGGCGGTCTCCGGATCGGTGACGGTCTGCTCGATGCGGGCGCGTAGCTCGTTCATCTTGGCGGCATCGGCCACCTCGTAGGCGGCTTCGAAGGTCTTCCGGTCGCCCTGGCGCCGGAAGCTCGGCAGGAGCTTTTCCAGCAGGCCCGCCGAGGCGGTCCACTGGTCCGCCACGAGGTCCCGGTCTTCCGGTTCGCCGGAGACGATGCGGAGGTAGTTCTCGCGTCGCTCGTGGGCCCAGCCCTCACGGTCGGCGCCGACGTCCCTCGCGGTGGTACGGCGGTTGGCCCGCACGTCCACGGTGGAGGGGGTGCGCTGGAAGACGTAGAGGTGCGCGGCGTCCTCGGCCAGCAGTGGAATGACCTGGATGCCAGTGGCTCCGGTGCCGACGATGCCCACCCGCTTGTCCGCGAGGCCCGACATGCCGCCCTCCGGGGTGCCGCCTGTGTAGGCGTAGTCCCACCGAGAAGTGTGGAAGGTGTGACCCTTGAACTCCTCTATGCCGGATATCCCGGGGAGCTTCGGGTCGGTGAGGGTGCCTGTGGCGGTGACGACGTACGTGGCGCGGAAGGCGTCACCGCGGTCGGTGGCCACGACCCATGTCTCGGAGGCCTCGTCCCAGGTCAGAGCAGTGACAGCGGTGGAGAACAGCGCTTCCGGGTAGAGGTCGAACTTGCGCGCGATCCGCATCACGTGGCGGCGGATCTCGTCACCGGGGGAGTACTTCCACTCCGGTACGTATCCCGTCTCGTCGAGCATCGGCAGGTATACGTGTGCCTCGATGTCGCAGTGGACGCCCGGGTACCGGTTCCAGTACCAGGTTCCCCCGAAGTCGCCGCCCTTGTCGATGATCCGGACGCGCTCCACTCCCTGCTGCCGCAGCCGCGCCCCGGCGAGAATGCCGCCGAACCCGCCGCCGATCACGGCGACGTCGACGGTGTCGTGAAGAGGATCGCGCTCGGCCGGCCCCTCTATGTACGGATCGGCGGCGTAGTAGCCGAACTCGGCGTCGGCGTCGCGGTATTGGGCGGCGCCGTCGGGGCGAACGCGTCGCTCACGTTCGACTCGGTAGCGCTGCCTCAGCGCGGCGAGCTCGTGGGGAGTCGGAGCGTGAGGGGTCGTCATGTGGGGGGCCTCGATCCTGGACGGCGGGGCCACCACGAGTGGGCGGCCGTCCGCTACGGTAGCAACTACCGGACAGTGGTGTCCGGTTGGAGTTCGGTGGTACGGCGAAACTCGGCCAGGGAGCGTTCACGCCTCCGGCGCGCCACGTACCCCCTGGCCTTCGGAACCAGCGCAGCGGACAGGAAGAGTGATCCCCCATGCAGCGACTTTCGGCCCGATCCTTCGCCACGTTGGCCACGATCGGCACGCTGGTGCTGACCGGATGCGGCACGGAGAGCGGCGAGACCCAGGGAGAGGCGGTGTCCGTCTCCGCGGGCAGGACCATCCGCGCGCAGGAGTTCATGCAACTGACCCAGGTGCACAGCGAGACCGGGATGACCCTGCTGGAAGGTCCCACGTTCGGCAAGGACGGCGGTCTGTTCGTCGTCGATGTCACCGCGCCCGAGGGCAAGCCCAAGGTCCTGCGCGTCAACGTCAGGAAGAAGACGTCCCGGGCGGTCCACACCGACGGGCGGGGGGCATACACCTCGGCGCAGTTCAGTCCGTACGACGGACGGCTCTACCTCAGCGACTTCGCCCACGGCGAGGTCGTGAGCCTGGCACCCGACGGCGGAGACAAGCGGACCTTCTTCTCCGGCGAGGTCGACGGAGCGCAGATGAATCCCGACGACATCGCCTTTGATCTGGACGGCAACCTGTACGTCAGCGATTCACGCGGCCTGTCCGAGGGCGAGGCGCACGGAAGGGTGGTGCGGATCAGCCGCGACGGCGCGAAGGCCACCGTTCTGGCCAAGGACCTGGCCGCGCCGAACGGGATCTCGTTCGACGCGGACCACCGCGGTCTGTGGTTCAGCGAACTCACCGAGAACCGGATCTCCTACCTGCGCCTCGACGCGAAGGACGAGGTGACCTCCCGGCACACGGCCATCCGTGTCGACGGCGGGATCGCCCAGACCGACTCGATCGCCGTGGACGCGGACGGGAACCTCTATCAGGGACTGCACGGCCGGGCAGCGATGGCCGTGTACGACCGGCATGGTGAGCGGCTGGCGACAGTCGAACTACCTGCACGGGCTGAAGGGCTGGAGTCGGCGACGAACGTGGCCATCACGCCCGGCGGGACCAAGGCGTACATGACGGTGAGTGGCCCCGCCGGAGGATACCTGTACAGCTTCGACGCGCTCGCGGAAGGCATTCGGCAGTCCAACGGCGGCTGACACCCGGCGTCCGCTCAACCTCCGAAGGCCCGCACCGGCCCCACCTCGACACCGAGCAACCGCCAGGCGGCCAGCGCCCGGCGTTCCCGCTCCTTGCGGGTGGGGCCGATGACTGCGGCGGAGACCATGGCGACCGCGAGCACGAGGTCGTTCGCGGCGCTCAGCCGATGACCGTCGGGCAGGTGTCTTCGCAGGGCGCGCTCGACGCGCTCGGACAGGGCCAGCGCGTGTGCACGGATGCCGGAGCGGCTGTCCGCCCGGTCGGCGTGCAAAAGACCGATGAAGGCTGCCGACTCCACCAGATGCCAGGTCAGCACACCGAGAACATCGGCGAAGGTCGCCCCCTCGGCGTCGGCCGCCTGCTCGATCTGCCGCACGTTCTCCTCCAGAACCGCAGCCACCGCAGCAGTCCGGTCCGGGAAGTGCCGGTAGAGAACGCCCTGTCCAACCCCGGCCTTGCGCGCGATCGCGGAGAGCGGCGCCTCCAGACCCTGCTCAGCGAAGATCTCCCGGGCAGCGACGACCAGAGCAGTCCGGTTACGGGCGGCAGCCTTCGGCCCGTCGTTCGCGGGTCGCCGCCCCTCCCGCTCGGTGTGCTCCATCACCCCGGAAGCGTACCGGCCGGGCAGCCGCGGCTTTCCCCTGCCCACGCAGGCTGAGCGCGTGTGGCGGCCGGGGTGCTGCGCCGAGGCCTGGGCATCGGGCGATCGGCGGGGCCTGGACGGCGACTGGGCGACGCCCGGGAGGACACTGTCGTCGACCGGTGAGCTGCTCGTAGGCGTAGTCGAAGTGGAAGTTCGGGTCCACGCGGTCGAGCGCGGCGCGGTGGGCATCGGCGGCCGGCTTGGTCCTGGCCGGCGGTAAGTGGCCGATGGTCGGCGCCCGTTCAACGAGTGCGGAAGTGGGGGAAGTCGGTCGGCAGCCCGGCGTCGAGGCAGCCGTGGGGCAGCAGGTCGTCCAGCCGTACAGGCCTTCAGCCAGCACAGTTGCCTGCAGTCCCGGAATCCGCGCTCCAGCTGAGCTTCAGCCGCAAGAGGAATCCGACGCGTCTCGTGGTCCCCCGCTCCCCCTGCCTCCGCTACGGACACGCGTGGGGACGTACGGCATGCCCGTGCGCGCGTCGTCCAGTGTCATCGCCGTGCTGCTCGCCGTGGTCTCGGGGGCGAGGCGGGCCCCGGGAATCAGGCCGCGGTGGCCGGCTGGAGGGCGCGACCCGGTCAGCGAGCTGGTTCAGCTGCTGATGCCGGCGGCGCTGCGGCTCGTGGCGGTGCTCTTCGACTCGCTGTGTGTGCCCCTGCGACGGCCCTCCTCCGCGCGGAAGGCACTCAATAGTGCCCGAGGGATGTGGCAGGCCGCGGTGCCGGCCTGCCGCACTGCTGCACGAATAGCTCGGCACCGTACTCGCCGCAGTCAGCATCCCCACTCTCGTTGAGAACTACCGACGGGCTGTCCCTCGGCGGTGTGGAATGCCCCTGCGAGGCATCCGGCCGAGGCTTGGTGGGGTGTATTCAGCCGTCACGGAAGGTCGGTGCGGCCCAACCAGGCCGGCCGCACCGGTACTCCGTCCGCATAGCGTTCCGTTGCTGGCGTCGAGGGCGGCGGAGGTGGCACCGCTTCTGCCGGATCCGGTTCGGCCTGCTGTGGAGCCGCCTCCGTCGTCGGCGGGGTCGGTGCGGCGCTGTCGTCCAGCAGCTCCGCCACCGTGAACCGTGTGCTGAACGACTGCCAGGCGCCGTCGATCACCAGAAGGAAGCCATCGCCTTCCCGGAAGAGCCGACGGCGCTTCGGACTCCTGGGGTGCTCCGGCGTATGTATCCGGGCACGCCGCTCCAACTCCGCCAGAGCCTCTTCGCGCGTACCCTCCACATGCGTCAGCACGTACGCCTCAGCGTGCTTGCGCTCTCCGACACCCACGGTGGTTTCGACGACCAGTCCCCAAATCGCCACGCTTCGGCCCCTCTCGTTCGGATCAGGGAAGAGACTAAAGCGTGTTGCAGAAGACTGTGGGTGCAGGTATCTATCCTGTACGGGCGGGGTGTTATGGGTGTGGAGATGGGATCGCGGTCGCGCCGCGGCCAAGAGCGCCGGTCTGACGGTGACCGGCCGACCGGACGCTGCAGGTGTGGATCAAAGTCGCAGCCAGGGATGTGACCGAGCGATCCCAGCCCGGCAAGGTGTCCTGGATCGAGTTCCAGCCCTTTTGGCACCGCGTCCATGGCTCCTTCATCGCGCACCGCCGCAGGCACAGACACGCTTGCCTGGCGGTTCGACGCCATCGTGGACACCCCCATGCCACTCTGCCTCCTGCGGCACCCCGCCCCATGTCGGCAGGAGAAGTAGCGGTGTGCCGCGAACCGCCCCACGATGACCACCCTGGGTGGAGCGTGACGCACGGCCCGGCGGCTTTCGCCGTCGAGCCGTGCGTCCGAGTGTTCGAAGGCGGGGTGACGGCCGGCCGATTGGACTGGAAGGCCGTCACAAGTCCATCGGCGGGACCTCAGCAGCCTGCGGTGACGTTCTCGCAGTACACCCAGCCCGTATTGCCGTTGTCGTTCTTGACGTAGTACCACTTGTTGCCCGCATCGTTGTACGCATAGTGCGACCACCAGACGGGCATCTCCGGGAAGATGACGCCCGTCGACGCGCAAGTAGCGCGGTAGCACTCTCGGATGTTGGCGTACTTCGTGGCCTCTGTGGGTGTCCACGTGGCGGCCTGGGCGCTGGTCGAGACGGACAGCGCGACAGCGACGGCGCCAAAAGCGCCAAGAACGGCAGTGCGTTTACGCATGGTGAAAGTCTCCTTCAACGTCGGTTGTACCGCTGCAACCTTTCCGGCTGCAGCTCACTCTGGACGTTCGCCACAGGGAATGACCAGGAGTTCGGCCTGTCCCGGACATGTCCCACCGCCGGCGAAGCCGTTCCGGAGACGCCCCCCCGCGCCACCGCAGCGTCCGACTGGTGGCGGGCCTGCCACATGGCCCCTGTCACCGACGACCTCCGGGACGGGCCGGTAGCCGCAGACGCGAATCCTGCGAGTGACCAGCCGTCGGGCCGGTACAGAGCCGTTCCACCCTCGCAAGACGGGACCTACCGCCCAGGCGCTCGTCGGCCCGACAGGACGACGCACGACACGGATTCGTACCCAGCAGCAACCTGCTCGGCCTTACCGACCGCCCGGACCTTCGAGGGATCGCCCGGGACCGGCGGCTTCGCGTCGACGTTCCGTCGGCCAAGGCCGGCCAGCGGCCGACGGCGCCCTGCTGATCCGCCGGCCGCGAGGCACATAGCAGGGGCCACGGCCTTCGATGGCCCCGACGGTACCGCCGCGCTCGTGCCGCGGGCGGCGCTCTGCGCCTCGTTCGGCTCGGGCTGGCACCCCGACGGATCACCACACCCGCAGGACGTCTGGACCTCCGCGGGCACGTCCTGATGTTCCTGCCAGTCTTGCGGGCCATACAGCCGGACTTTGAAGAGGAACGTCCATGGAGGCCCTTGTCCGCGCCGATCCGACCGTGCTGCATCCCCTGCCCGACCACCCGCGAGTGGTGCCGCTGAAGCCGTTGATCACTTAGCTGTTGATCGGGGCCAGGGAGTACCCGTATTACGACGACCCGCGCGATCCGAACGAGGCCGTACTGTCCGTCCGCCGCGCGGAGGCGAAGCTGTTCGCGATGTTCACCGACGCGGACGTCATCGAGGCCGTCCGCCGGCGGTATTGACTGTCTACTCCTCGGGCTCCCAGACGATCAGCTGCTCGAACACCTGCTGGTTGCCCTCGATCTTCAGATCGCTCAGCGTGAGGCGGCCCCAGACGAAGAGGAGCAGCTGCTCGGCCGTGCCCGTGGCCGAAGCGGAGGCGGGCGCGGCGTCGTCCGTGAGGGGTGCGGGCCAGGCGCCGGTACCGTCCAGCGCGAGGAGCCAGGAGCGGCCCTCGGTGGCGTGGTAGTGGATGGTGGCGGCCTCGTGCGGCCAGGCCGCCGGGGTGGAGTTGCAGGTGTCGAGAAACTCGGCCACACCGTCGATCGCGACGTCCGTCGGCATCGGCTGCACGGCGCCTGCGGCTAGCTGGGCGTCGTAGGTGTGCACCAGCAGCTCGTGCACCCGGCGCCGGGCAACGCCCCAGGCATTCGCCGGCGACACGCCGGCGGCCCACCATGCCCAGCACTCGCGCTCCGGGCCGGCCTCGCGCAGCGCACTCAGCAGCAGCTCGTTCGACTCGGCGTACCAGGCCAGCAGCGCCTCGACCTCGCGCGGCGCCTCTGCGGCATCCTTGGCCTGCGGAGCCTCGGCCGGGCCCGCGGCGACGATCGCGGCCCACCACCGCTGGCCCGTACCCAGGTGCTGCACCAGATCGAACAATGTCCACTCGGGGCAGGATGGCACCGGCGCGTCAAGGCTGGGCGCGGCGGCAACCGCACTCCGGAACGCGGCCGACCGCCCGTCGATCAGTTGCAGCAGGGCGGAATACTCAAGTCTCTCTGTCACATCGCTTGCCTAGCACCCCGGATCAGCCGACCGCACCCTATTTTCCAGGACGTCAGCTGCGGGAGTTGGAGCACCTGATGGAAAGCCTGGCCGTAGCCATATTCCCTTCCCCATGGCTCGTTGAACGAGTCATGGGGAAGGAGAACGGTCCTCCGTGGACGGTGCCGGATAACCTGTGGCGGCGGATCGAGCCGTTGCTGCCGGTCAGGCAGCGGCGTCCGCGCCATCCCGGTCGGCCGCCACTGGACAACCGTGGTTGCCTGCAGGGCATCCTGTTCGTGCTGCACACCGGGATCCAGTGGGAGTAGCAGCCGCAGGAGCTCGGCTGCTGTACATCTCCCGCGGTGACCGGCGCAGCTATGACATCGCCCAGCGCCGCCTCGAAGGCGCCTGCCAGGCCGATTACGGCTTCCGGGCCATGGCCGGTCTGTTCGCCGGGAACGGGCCGACCGCCGACACCTCGGCCCGGGACGTCTACATGGCCGAGTCCGTCCTGTGGCACATGGAGCGCATCGAGCCCGGAACCCGCATCGTGCTGGCGGCCCACAACGCCCACATCCAGAAATCACCGATCTCCTCCAACGGCCACCTCACCGGGTTCCCGATGGGGCAACACCTCCACGACGTCCTCGGCGACGACTACTTCGCCCTCGGTCCGACCAGCTCCGGCGGACACACTGCGGAGATGGTCCGTGACGAGCAAGCGCGCTTCGGGTTCACCGTCGGAGACACCGCGCTGCAGCCGCCCGAGCCGAGCAGTATCGAAGCCGCCTTCACCGCGGCCGGTCTCGGGCTCAGCGTCGCCGGCTTCCGCCAGGCGCGCACGCGGGCCGCCGCCCCTGCCTCTGCCCCTGGCCCCGGCCGAATCCGGCTGCAGAGCACCTTCCTGCACACCCCTGTACCGGACGCGTTCGACGGCATCCTGCACACCCCGGCCTCCACCGTGGCCGACATCATCGAATCCGAGCCGTCATCGCCATGACGCAGCACGATGCCCGTCCCGGCCACGCCGCCGTCGGGCCATTGTCGCGAGGTGGCAGGGCGCCGCCTGCCGACGCACCGGTCGGGCACGGGCGGCCCGGCGACAGCGGTGCAGGCAAGGCCGCGTTCGACGTTCCCTGGACCGGCACCCGTTTGTGATCGACTTCCCGGCCCGCGTTGCGGTGAGTGGGCGGGCGCCCGCCGAACACGTCATGCGCACGCCGCGGGCCTTCTTGCCGTGCCTGAACCCGGCCGCCCGCCGGGCAGTCCCCGGCGGGCGGCGCACGGGACCACGATGCCGGTGGACAGCCCGTCATCTGCGGTGCGGCGGTGGCCTTCGGGGCGACGCCGAGCATTGTGGAGAGCGACGGCTACCGCTTCTCCGCCGGTCTGCGCAGTGCCCCTTCTTCGCCGACCTCGACGGAATCGTCAATGACTTTCAGCGGGCCGGCAACGGCTTCGGCATCGACAAGAACGTCTTCGGCATCGTCCTTGAGGACCCGGACAGCGAACCGGGCGAAGGGCCGATCGGCGTGTGGGCGCGGGTCGGCCCGAGGCAGAACGATGCACTCGTCTCCGTCGACCGTGATGCCCACCCCTCGCTGACCGCGTATCTGCTGAGCGCTTTCCCCTACCTCGGCCACCCACACCCAGCGTCCTGAACGGCCAGACGATGGCACGGCCTCACCAGCGCCAGGACGAGCAGCCCCGAGGCCGACGCCGCGTGCGGCCGGTAAGCGTGCGTGTCCAAGGTCGGTGATCCTTGAAGCTGCGGGCGGGTGCAGGTCACGTACTCCGATCTTTTCCGCTGAACAGCCTGTCCAGATGCAGATCGATCGCGGTGAGCGCGTCCTGGGGCCCGATCACGGCCAGTTCGATCAGGGGGGTGAAGCCTGTGAGGGCGAGGAGCAGGTTGGTCTCGGTCGCCGGGTCGCGGTCGGAGTCGATGTGCCCATCGGCGACCGCATGGCGGACCAACTGCTCGACTAGGGCCCGTCCTTGTACGAGGCCGCGGCGCGCCTGCTCGTGGACGGCCTCGTCGTGCAGTGCCTCCAGGACGTAGGCGGCACTCATCCGGCTGGTCGCGCGGGCGTCGGCATGGAGGGGGAGCATTTCCGCGAGCGTCAGTCGCAGCACGTCACGGGGGTGTGGACAGTCGCCGAGCTTCTTGAGTCCCTGCTCGACACGTAGCGAGGTCTGCTCGGATGCGAAGTCCATGGCGAAGGAGAGCATGGAGGCCCGGGAGGCGAAATAGTGCTGCAACTGCCCGAGGGAGATGCCCGCCTCCTGTGCAACCACGCGCATCGTCAGATGCGCGACGCCGCGTTGCTCCACCACCCGCCACAGTGCGCGGGCGATCGCTTCGCGGCGTCCGCGGTGATCCACCTGTTTCGGCATCGCCGGCCTCTCCTGCGTTCTTCGCGACCTGGAGCTTTTCCAATACAGTTGACATAATACACTTGACCTGTGACCCTGCGGTCATGCCTGGACAACTGCCTGAACAGCCAAGGGTTCAAACCACGGAAGGTGTCGTGCAGGGGTGTCGGCGGCAGGGGCACGCGGTGTTCCGCGGTATCCCTTATGCCCAGCCCCCGGTGGGAGCGTTCCGCTTCGCCGCGCCCGCCCCGCCGCGCCCCTGGGAGGGGACGAGGCAGGCGGTGGAGTTCGGCCCCGTGGTGCCGCTGTCCCTGCCGGTCGACACGGGTCCGCCGCAGGGCACGGACTGGCTGACCCTCAATGTCGGCACTCCGGATCCGGGCGCGGCAGGACTACCGGTGCTGGTGTGGATCCCGGTGGGCGGCTATATCTCGGCGGCGTCGAGCGACCCGATGTACGACCCGGCAGCGCTGGCCGAGGCGGGACTCGTCGTGGTCACCATCAACTGCCGCGTGGGCGCGGAGGGTTTCGCGTTCCTGGACGACGCGCCGCCCAACCGCGGATTCCTCGACCAGATCGCGGCGCTGCAATGGGTGCAGCGGAACATCGCCGCCTTCGGAGGCAACCCCGACCAGGTCACCGTGGCCGGACAGTCCGCCGGAGCAGGGTCGGTCGCCGCCCTCCTCGCGATGAAGTCGGCGCGCGGCCTGTTCCGGCGGGCCATCGCCCACTCGGTGCCGGGGCTGCACAGCACCCCCGCGCTGGCACGGCAGGTCACTGCCGCGCTCGCGGACCGGCTCGGCGCGGCGGCCCCCACCGCGGCGGCCCTGCGCGACATCGACCCCTGGCACCTGGCCGCAGAGCTCACCGCCTTCAACGCCGACCTCCATGCACACCGGGGGAGCTGGGGGCGGCTCACGGAGACCGGCACCGCCCTGTGTCCCGTCATCGACGGCGAGGTCCTCACCGAAACGCCCTGGCCCGCGCTGACCAGCGGGCGCGCGAGCGGGACCGAGCTACTCGTCGGCCACACCCGGGACGAATTCCGGCTGTTCAGCGTCATGGGCGGACGGCGGGGCACCTTCACCGAGCAGGACGCCCGTGCGGCCCTGGAACTGCTCGCCCCGCAGCCGCACGGAGCGGAGGCGTACCGTGCCGCGTTTCCGCAGGCCGGGCCGGAGGAGTTGGTGGAGACGGTGTACTCGGACGCCCTCTTCCGTATGCCGTCACAGAGGCTGGCCGCGGCGAACGCCGCAGCCGGCGGCACCTCGTACCTGTTCGAACTTCGCTGGACCGCCCCGGTGCTCGGCGGCGCCCTGGGCGCCTGCCACAGCCTCGATGTCCCTCTGGCGTTCGGCACGTTGGACAGCCCCGTGGGTGCGCAACTCGCCGGAGACGAGCCCACCCCCGAGGCCGTCGCGCTCTCCCACGAAATCAAGGAGGCATGGATCCGCTTCGTCACCACCGGCGACGCGGGCTGGGCCGCCTACCGACCCGACCAGCAGCTCACCCGCGTCCTGGACGCCGAGTCGGAGACTGTGCCCTACCCCGAACAGGCCTCCCGCCGGATCTGGGAGGGCCACGCCATCGCCCCCTTCGATCTCTCGTAGAGCCCACGACGTCCAGTACCGGCTCCGTGGCCTCGACTTCGATGAGACGGCTTCCTACGGGCTGGGGTCATGTCGGAGGCACTGACACCAGCTGCCGGAACCGCTGAGTGGTGTTCATCATGAAGTCGCAGTTCACGGGGCTGGTGCGCGGAGGCGTCGGGAGGGTCGGACAGGCCCGGGACGGTAGTCCTCCCACAGGATCGTCCGTCAGCGGTCGCCTTCCCGGTCCGCCAGCAGCCGCAGGGCTTGTATCAGCGGGCTCGCCCGCTCCGGGGTCGTGCAGACCTTGCCGAGGAAGCGCCAGTTCGTCAGATGGGCGAAGTCCTGCCCGACCGGGGCCCACACCGAGGCCGGCGCCTTGCACGACGTAGGTTGCCACGTCCCACCAGTGCAACCTCTTCTCCCGGGAGATCTGGTCTTCTACGGCAACACCCCGGCCAACGTCCACCACGTCGGGCTCTGCATCGGCGGCGGTCTCATGAACGACGCGTCCGGCAACGGTCAGCGCGTGGGATCCGCGCCCCACACCGAAGCAAGGTGTCTGCGGGTGACCCGGCCGGGCGGCACGACACGTGGCCGACGGAACCCGAGGTCACTCCGGCCGGCATGAACCGATAGTCGCGTGGGATCAGCGAGACAGGGCGAGGAGTTCGTCGATCTCCGGCTCTGGACCGTCAGAAGTGAGGTGCGCGATGGCTGCCATGGGTGCGATCACCCGGCTCCAGCCATACAACCGGTCCCCATCGAGCCCGCACGCGGTCGCCACCCGTCGGCAACGGGCCTCGACCCCCTCTTGTCCGGCGCCGGCCACCACGTAGTCGACGGCGTCGAAGCATGGGTCGCCCATGCATGCCTTGGGGTCGATCGCGATCAGACCACGTGAGGGGCCGCCGTCAAGGACGTTGCCGAGGTGCAGATCGCCGTGCAGCAGAACGAGCCTGGCCTGACTGTCCAGCAACGTCTCGCAGCGCCGTATCGCCCGCCGCCACGTGGCCTGGTCGATCCGTGCGCCGATGACCGGCTCGGACAGCCGCCGGCCGATCCGGGCGAAGGCCTCGTCACACCGACCGCGCAGGTCCAGTGGCCAGTGTGCGGGAGGGACCACGGCGTGCAGTGCGGCGAGCAACTCTCCCCACTGCTGCGGCAATGACGTCTGCGGCATGTGCTCGGCCTCGGTGCCGGGCAGAACCTCCTCCAACACCATCGCCCCGGCCTCCGCGTCAGCGGACAACACGGCCGGAACCCGACCCGACGGCGCGAAAACGCGCAGCATCTCCACCTGCTTGGTCATGAGCGCCCGATCCGGACTGAGCTTGAGAACCGCTGGCGTTCCGTCAGGCCATTGACAGCGCAGGACGACGGAGGAGGCTCCACTCCCGAACAGCTCACCGAGCACGAATCCCCACCGCGCGGCCAGCCGCGCAGCGAGGTTCGGAACGTCGGCGAGCCAGCTTTCCGCCTCGGGGCCGAATCGACCCACCAACCGTGCGCCGACCTCTCCCATATTCACCCCGGTAGCTTGCACCCCGAACTGCCGCCCTGCACCCGCATATCGACAGAAGCGATGTCACGCAACGCGCGCCGGGCCGTGATCCGTACCTCAGGGCGGCTTACGAGCGGCCGGGAACGGGCGCCTCGGTGCGCGGCAAACCGGAGCCGCTGCGGGCGAAGACGACCACGCTCGCCGGCCGCCGCCGGCGGCGGCACAAGCGTCTCGACAGGGATGGCGCTCGGACTGGACCGTCGATTCGTCTGCGAGAGCGCGTTGCGCGAACGGTGGACCTTCGTTGGGCGGATGGCCCGGCTGATCCGACGATACGGTCGGTGGACCGAGCGGCTGCGGTCGACGTTGTCGCCGCCGGGTAGGAGGGATCCGCCTCCTGACCTCTGGAGACGGGCCCCCACTCATGCCTTGGCCCGCGCGGAATCACGGGTCCGGCGCAGAGCCTGGTACACCGACCAGGCGACGGACACCAGCGGTACTGCCACCACCGCGCCCAGTACCCCCGCAGTGATGGCGCCCCCGACCACGGTGAGCGCGACCGCGACCGGATGCAGGCGGACGGCCCAGCTCAGCACGAGCGGGTGCAGCAGGTGGCCCTCGATCTGGCCGATGACCACGATCAGTGCCACGACGACGCCCGCCACGAGCACACCCTTGGACGCCAGAGCCACCACGGCGGCGACTGCCAGCGCGATGGGTGAGCCGATCAATGGGATGAAGGCGGCGAAGAATTCCAGCAGGGCCAGAGGCAGTGCCAGCGGCACGCCGAGTGCGAAGAGTGCCAGTCCCACAAGAGTTGCGTTGGTCGCCGCCACCAGCACGATGCCGCGGGTGTATCCGGTGAATGTCCGCCATGCCGCACTGCCCGCGATCGTCACCCGCACCCGGGCCGTCCGCGGAAGCTGGTCGCTGAACCATTTCCACAGGTGGTCGCCCGAGTGAATGAAGAAGACCGAGCAGAACAGGGCGAGGGCGAACACCGTCACCACCTCCACCACCCGTCCCACGCCGCTGAGAGCCGTGCTGATCAGCGCGGAGCGGTGGCTCGACAGGAACTGCCCGGTGCGGGACTGGAGATCGTCGAGCGCCTTGGGGTCCAGTCGGAACGGCGGGCCTTCGAGCCAGCGCTCGATCCGGCGCAGGCCTTCGCCGAACTCCCGCTCCAGCCCGGCGCTCTCCCCGGCGACTGCCTCGCCGACCAGGGTCAGGATGCCGAGAACGAGGACGATGCTGCCGAGCAGCGCCAACGCTACGGCGAGCGGCCGCGGCATCGCACGAGCCAGGAGGTCCGCCACCGGGCGCAGCATCGCGGTGCCGACCAGGCCGAGGAAGACGGCTACCGCCACCTCGTGGAACCGCCCCAGCACCGAGAAGGCGGCATACACCGCGGCACCCACGACGAGGATGCGCCAGGCATAGGCGGCGGTCGACCGCAGTGCGGGGTTCACGCGCGGCTCGTACGGAGTTCCGGACCCGTGCTGCCTGACGGGGTTCCATGTCGAGGGGCGGGGATAGCCGCGCAGCGCCTGACGTGACGACGTGCGGATCCGGAGCCTCCGTCCTTCGGACGGCCGGCCGGAGGACGTGTTCTCGGGCTGCAGATACGATCGCCTGGGCATTCCTTGCTGGTATCAGCACGGAATGCGTTGCTTTGGGCTCCTGAAGCGACATGCGCAGGAATACACCCTACGGGCGGAGCCGTCGGACGAGGCAAGCCTCCGGGGCACGCTCGCGGTCAGCCGCAGTGAGCAGAGCATGCGAAGAGTATGTGTGTCACACGTTCCGTATCTCCCGCCGTGAGGGGCTGGCGCATACTGGGGGGACGTGCGGGAAATCGTACGGGATCGGAGGGCGCCATGATCGTCCTCGGCGTCATTCTGTTGCTGCTCGACCTGCTGACCGGCATCTCGATCCTGTGGGCGATCGGCATCGTACTTGCCGTGATCGGGATCGTTCCTGGGCGCGGTCGGGCATGCGGTGGGCGGACGGCAGCACTACTGGTAGAGGGCGCTGCGGGCAGTGTGTGTCGTTTCGGCGCGTGCCCCCACAGATCTCGGATGTTCACAGACCTCAGGTCAGGTCTTCAACAAGCGGTTGAAGAACGAACGGTAGCGTTGGAGCGCGACACGCAGTTCCTCGGTCGGGACTTCCTCGCCTCGCTGCCACTGGCCTTCGAGCCCCTGCTTGCGCTCGGAGAACGTCGTGGCGAGAGCCTGCATCACCTCGGCGACAAGAGTGTCCGCCGCACCGACCGCCTCCCGAGGATCATCCACGAACGTGCCCTGGATCCTCTGCCAGCGGTCACGGAACCCTGCCTGCTCGGATCCGAGCAGTGGCTCCTCTCCCTCCTTCGCTTCCTCTCCCGCTGCGCTCCGGTCCGTACCTGACGGCGGTGGGCGGTCACCCTCCCCGGTGGGCCGGTCCGTGTCTGCTTCTGTGGCTTCCCCGGGAAAGGTCGGCGGAACAGAGAGGGGTTCGTGTCCTTCCGTCTCTGCCGCTTCCTTCTTCGCTTCCGCTTCAGGCTTCCTGCTGCCCGTGCCGGTCAGATCCTCGGTGGACGGACTGCCGGCGTCGGTTTCGGGTAGATCCCTGCGTCCCATTTCACCTCTCCGCCTTTCCATCTTTGTGGCGCCATCGGTTGGGGCCGGTGGACCTCTGCTCCTGGTGTATTCGCTTTCTCGAAGCTGCTATTCGTGTGGTTGCTGGCCGTTGTGAAGCAGTTCGTCGAACAGGGCGCGGTAGTGAACCATTGCACCCCGCAGTTCCTCCGTCGTTGCTTCATGCCGGTCGCTGCGGGCAGTGACCTCGTGGGCGGCCCGGTAGTGCTCCAACGTGCGTCCGTGTTCCACCGAAAGGTCGCTGGCCTGCTGCTCAAAGCCCTTGGTCGGGTAACCGCGCTCTCCCATCAACGCGGTCACCAACTGGTCGGCCTCGTGGACCGCTTCGTCGGGCTGGTCGACGAACCGCTCTTGCGCGCGTCCCCAGGACTGGGCGTATTTCTCCCGCTCCGACGCCGAAATCTGCTTGATCTCCAGTGCGTCGTGGCGCTGTTCTCGCTCACGCAGTTCACGCTCGGCCGCCGGACGGCTCTGCTTCTCCTCCACGGCCCGCTCGTACTCCGGTCCGAATTGTTCCTTGAGGTGGCGCCGACGTGAGACGGTCCAGGCCACCACTGCGCAAATCAACAGCACGACCACGATGGCCACGATGATTGCAATGAGGGTTCCGGTCGACATGACTCCTCCGCTTGTAGTTCTGCCGAGAAATGAAGAATGACCAGAGAATCTCCTTTCCTTCCCCTGGCTACGTAATTCTTACGGCGGTTCCAGATGGCACCAGATGGCAACCGCTACGTGACAACCCCGAATAACGCGCCCAAGAATCCGGATTCGTCGATAAAATTCTGTCGAACTCTGATCGGATGATCAGGAATCATCGGAAAAGGAAAAGCCTCGCGAATCCCATGGCGGCCCGGCTGTTCCAAAGCGATCACCAGCTGCTCAGAGCTCTGATTTCTGCACTCTTCTCACTCTCGTCCCCGCACGCTGTGAGAGCAACCGCTCGCCACGACCGCCGAGCGACGCGAACACGCGCCCGCAGGCGTGCTGCGAAGCGCTTCGCGGGAGGGCGGCCACACGCTCCTGGAAAGGCGCTGCGATGGCAGCCGGCGGCGATGTGATCGCGGAGGTTGTGGCTGATCATCGTGAGCCGGAAGCGCTGTTCGACCAGATCGAAGCGCAACCGGTCGATCCCCCCGGCGACGAGCGTCGGCGAACCGTCTGAATGCAGAACCGGTACGGCCCGCGGTCGTCGAGAAACCGCACATCCACCCCCTGGTCACCTGCTGCGCAGCCACGTAGCGCACGGTGCGGCAGTGGCCGACGGAGGACTTGCCGACCACCATGCGGTCTGAGAAGGGGCACGAATGCGTCCGGAGCAATCATGCAGGCGGCAGCGCCGTGGCTACGAGAAGGTGGGCGACTCCTTCGCGAGGCTGCTTTCGTGAACCGCCAGCCACTCCCGCAGGTCGCCGCAGTCGGTGAGCCCACGGCCCGGGTACTCCACCCGGTATCCGTTCGTGTTACCCGGCAGGCCTGTCTCCAGGCACTGTGCGGCGTAGGGCATCGTGAAGGCGATGCCGTGGGAGTTCTCTCTCACTGCCTCGCTTTCGTGGCTCTGCAGGATCACCGCCGCCGAATTCGCCCTCGCCGCCAGGTCGTCGGTACCCGCCGTGAGTTCCCCGACGATCGCCGGATCATGCCGGGACTTCGCATCGAGCCTTTCGAAGCGCTGCATCAGGAGGCGCATGCGAGTGGAGGACTGGATCAGTTCGCCGTAGCGGGTCACCTGCTCACGCGCCCGGTCCCGGTCCTGGCGGCCGTCCACCTCGTTCCTCGTCGCTTCCAGGACACTTGCCGCCTGTCTCTCTCCGGTCTCCAGAATGCCCTGTGCCTGCAGGTGCCCGGCCATGACCGTGCCGATCACGGCTGCGAGCCCGACGTATGTGGGCGCGTGAGCCCGGAGGTGAATGCTCAACTGCGTGGCTGTCAGCATGAGTTGACCGTACTCTCGGATGCGGCGACTGGGCTGCGGAACGGGTCTGTATGCCCACGCTCGACCGGCTCGCCCTGGCCAGGTTGATCGAGCGTGGGCGCTTCGACCATCACCTGTGCCGCACGCGCCACCTGTGCCGCATGCGTGCCATCACCGAGGGCTCAGCTGCCGTTGGCGACCTGTTCTCAGGCGGGCCGTAGAGTACCGGCCCGTGTCCGACAACATCGCGATCGCCCCGGCCGACGTAGCGCTCGTCCTCGACGGCGTCCACAGCTCCGCCGCACGCCTCGGCGCCACTCTTGACGCACTGACCGACCTCCGGGCCCGCGAGCCGTCGGCGCTGACCGGCTGGAGTCGCGGCCACATCCTCACCCACCTCGCCCGCAGCGCCGATGCCTACCGCTGGCTGCTGACCCTCGCTCGCACCGGCACCCAGCCCGACCCTCGCGCCGACGCCGTCACGCTGGACCGCGCGCTGCACGAAGGCGCCGGGCGCAGTGGCGCCGAACTCGTCGCCGACCTGCGTACCAGCCTGGACCGACTTCTGGACGAGGCGGCGTCCATGCCCGCCGAACGCTGGAACATCCTGGTCAGTGCGCTCGCAGGCTGGCGCCACCCGGCATGGTTCACCCTGCACCGCTGCCGGCGCGAACTCGAAACCCACCATGCCGACCTGAACCTCGGCTACACCACCGCTTGCTGGCCCGCCGACTACGTCACCTGGGCGCTCGACGGCACTCTCACCGCGCTGGCGGCCCATCACTTCCCCGTGGCCCGGATCGACGCCGAGGACCTCGGCCGGTCATGGACTCTCTCCGCGACCGGCCCCACCGTCACCGGCCATGGCCACGCCTTGCTCGCCTGGCTCGCCGGACGCGGCAGAGACCCGCGACTCCGCTCGGACCTGCCCCTGCCGACCCCGCCGAGGTGGCCGCTCCCACCGGAACCCGGCTGGAGCTGACACGTGCAGTCGATGACTCCGGAGAGGATGCGCGTATCGGGCGGCTGATCACCACTGAGGGTCGGCTGATCACCACTGGGGGTCGGCTGATCACCACTGGGGGTCGGCTGATCACCACTGGGGGTCGGACGCGGCCCTCGGCCCGTGTCTACACATTGACGGTCTGCGTGCCGCAGTGGTGCGCGACGGTCTCGGCGAAGGCTCGGGCCAGCGGGGCGAGGGCGTCCCAACGGCGCACCGCCCAGCCTGCTGTGAGGGCCGGGAGCGCGGGGATGGGGATCAGCCGCAGGTCCGGGTGTCCGGGACCGCTCCAGGCGGGCAGGGCCGGGACGACGGCGTGGCCCAGTCCCAGCTCGGCCAGGAGAATCGCAGTGTCCCAATCGGCGACGCTGGTGTCGAACACCGGCCGGATCCCGGATTCCGCAAGCCAGGTGCCGAGTTGCTGCCGGGAGGTCGAGTTCTCCGGGAGTCCGATGAGTCGGGCGTCCTGCAGGTCGGCCGGTTCCAGGAAGGCCTTGACCGCCAGAGGATCGGCTGCCGAGACGGCAAGCGACCAGGGAAGCTCGACAACAGGGCGCTGCTCAATGGTGCGAGTCGCGGGCCCCAGGGTGATCCAGGCGAGGTCGACGCCGCCGGCAGTGAGCGCGTCGAAGCAGCCGCGACTGGAGGTTTCGGTCTGGAATTCGATGCTGGCCTGGGGAAATCGCCGCCGGAAGTCGACGACGGCCGCGGACATGAAGTGCCGGACGGTCGTGGCGCCTGTCGTGACCCGCACCGATCCGCCTTCCGCGCGTGCCACCTCTTCGAGCCGGCGCAGCGCGTGGTCGATGCAGCCGAGGCCCTCGGTGACCGCCGCGTACAGCACACGCCCGGCCGGAGTCGGCACCACCCCCCGCGTGTGCCGTTCGAGCAGGCTCAGTCCCAACTCCCGCTCAAGCCGCTTCACATGCTGACTGACCGCGGACTGCGTGCAGGACAGGTCGCGGGCAGCCGCACTCAGTGAGCTGGTCCGGCAGACCGCGGTGAAGACACGGAGATCGTCAAGAGTCATGCGATCCAAGGTATCGCTTGGGTCTTTCCAGTAAATGCCTGGATTGACTTGGGTTTCCGAGATGCTTGATCATCGTTGCAGGGCCCAGGGCGGCAACCCGCCCGCTGCATTCACCCGATCCGGACGCGGTGAACTCATGGCGGGTGCCGACCCGTGTCACCGGACGCGGTGAACGCATGGCGGGTGCCGACCCGCGTCACACTGAGAGGGAAGCGCCGTGGTCCACCAGCAGTTCCCACCGGCAGCACTCCTCCCCACTGCACTCACCCAGGAACGACAGGAGCGCACATGACTACAACCAGAGCGACGGTGGCCATCCTCGGACCCGGCGGGGTCGGGGGCCTGATCGGCGCGCTGCTCGCCCGTGACGGTCACCGCGTCGTCTGTCTGGCCGGCCAGGAAACCGCCGCGGCATTGAGCCACAACGGCCTGCGCATCGAAAGTACCCAGTATGGGGACTTCACCGCAGCGGTGCAGGCCGACACGCAATTGCGAGAGCCTGTGGACGCCGTCTTCGTGACGGTCAAGCAGACCGCACTGGACCAGGCGCTCGACCGTGTCCCGGCCCCTGCCCTCGGTGACGCGATCGTGATCCCGCTGCTCAACGGCCTCGACCACATCGCCCTGCTGCGCAAGCGCTACCCCTCGGCCAGGGTCGTCGCCGGTACGATCAAGGTCGAGGCCACCCGCACCTCACCGGGGTGCGTCATCCACTCCAGCCCTTTCGCCAATCTCGAACTGGCAGCGCCGCTCGACGACTTCGCGGACCATTTGCGGCACGCCGGCCTGGGCGTGACCCTGCGCACCGACGAGACCGCGATGCTCTGGGACAAGCTCGCCTTCCTCGCCCCGTTCGCCCTGCTGACGACTCGGCACCGGAGCAACGTCGGAACCATTCGCAGCGACCGGCGCCCGCAACTGCTCGCCGTGCTCGACGAAATCACCGCCGTGGCACAGGCCGCCGGGGCCCCGGTGACGACCGACACCGTGCTCTCGTTCTTCGACCGGGCCCCGCACACGATGAAGTCCTCGATGCAGCGCGACGTCGAGGCTGGACGCCCGTTCGAACTCGATGCCATCGGCGGAGCAGTCCTCCGCGCCGGAGCCGCCCACGGGATCGAGACCCCGGTCACGGCCCGGCTGGTTGCAGAAGTGGCTCACCAGGCCAACCAGGAGGCCTGATGCGGCCGGCCGATCCGCCCGACGACGGCAACCCGAAAGGCGGCTGCGGCCCTGCGGCGGTGTGGCCGGCCGTCGAGGAGTTCCTGCGCGCCCGGGGTGCCGGCGAGATGCCCCACCCCGGCGGAACCCTCCTGGACCATCTGATCCGCGTCGCACGTCTCCTGGGCGAGTGGGGCGCCGATTTGGACCTGCAGGCCGCGGGACTGTGTCACGCGGCCTACGGAACCGACGGGTTCGACCAAGCCCTGGCGGACACCACCGAGCGCGCACTCCTCGCCGAGCTGATCGGCGAACGGGCCGAGGCGCTGGTCCACCTCTACGCGAGCTGTGACCGCAGCGTCGTGTACCCGCGCTTGGCAAACAGGCGACCGGTGGTCTTCCGTGACCGCTTCACCGGCCGTGAGCACACCCCACCGGAACCGGACGTGCGCGCCTTCCTGGAGATCACTGCCGCCAACGAGCTCGACGTGCTGGCGCACAACGCCGACCTCGCCGAACGCTACGGTGCCGCCCTGCACCGGCTCTTCACCCGCTCGCGCGACCTGCTCTCCGCTGCGGCGCGGGATGCCTGTGGGCAGCAGCTCAGCGGGTACGCCCCCGACGCGGGGCCGGGGATCCGGATCACCGGCCTGGATCACCTGGTGCTGACAGTCGCCGACATCGATCGGTCCATCGGCTTCTACGAACGCGTCCTGGGCATGCGCCCGGTCGTCTTCGGCGACGGGCGCCGCGCGCTGGCCTTCGGCACCAGCAAGATCAACCTCCACCAGGTCGACCGTGAACTCCTCCCGCACGCCACGCATCCCACCCCCGGCAGCGCCGACCTGTGCCTGGTCACCGACACGCCGCACGGGCAGATCCTGGCCCACCTCGCCGCCGGGGGAGTGCCCGTGGAGGAAGGCCCCGTGCCGCGCACCGGTGCCCGAGGCCCGATCACCAGCACCTACCTGCGCGACCCGGACGGCAACCTGATCGAGATCAGCACCTACGACCGTCAGGCGCCGACCGATACCTGAATCCGAGCCGTCCGCATGTCGGTGAAGCCGACCCCCACAGTCGTCATGGAGGCACGGGACCGCCGAAGCACAGCTGCCCCGCCAGGCGCCGACGTGGTGAGCCGGAGAAGTCGATCGTAGGAACACAGTGCCGCAGCGAGGCTGAAGAAGGCGCCCCCGGCGAAGCCGTCGATCCCCGCACCATCGCAAGCATTCGTTCGGGGGGATTGGTGCCATCGGGGGGATACGGAGGGCAGTCCTTGCACATGATGCCGTCACTGAACGATCACCTGCTACGGAGGCTTCGACGTGACTGCTGAGGACCATGGCATCACCGAGACTGACGAGGAACCACTGGACCTGGCCGATGGAGAGCTGGTTCGTGATCCGTTCTCCGCCTACGCACCCGTCCGTGAAGGGGAGAAGATGGTGCGGGGGCATGTGCAGGGTGTCGACCCGATGTGGGTGGCCACCCGCCACGACGACATCCGTACGGTCATGAGCGACTCCTGCTTCACCATTGACGCCACGACCGTCCCCGGCGCGCCGGTGGCTCACCGCACCGAACAGACCTGGCAGGCCCGCGGTATGTACTCGGGGCACGAGAAATATCTGCGCGCCGGAATCTTCGACGCGGACGGCGCCGATCACCGACGTATCCGCGGCCTGGTAACCGCCGCGTTCTCCCCAGGCCGCGTGGCCGCACTGCGTCCCAGGATCGAGGCAATCGCTGAGCAACTGCTCGACCGCCTGCCGGGCCACGCGGAGAACGGAGTCGTCGACCTTATCGAGCACTTCGCCCGGCCGTTGCCCATCACCGTCATCTGTGAGCTCATCGCCGTCCCTGAAGCCGACCGCGACCGCTGGCGGGAACGGAGCGCCACACTGACCGCCGGTGTCTGTGGTGACGAACTGGGCGCCGCGCTCGCCGGCATGGTCGAGGACGCCCACACCCTCGTCGCCCACCACACCGACCACCCCGGCAACGACCTCATCTCCGAACTGCTCGCGCCCCCTCACCATGACCGGCTGAACACCGACGAGTTGGTCGCCCTCATCACCAACCTCGTCGTCGCCGGACACATCACCACCGTCAACCTCATCGCCAACAGCACCGAAGCACTCCTCACCCACCCCGACCAGCTCGCCCTGCTGCGCGACGACGCCACCCTCATGCCACACGCCGTCAACGAACTCATGCGCTACTGCGGCCCTGTGGTACGCGCGCTGCCCCGCTACGCCACCCGCGACACCACTGTCGGCAACACCCCCGTACGTAGCGGGGAAGCCGTCCTGCCGATCGTTTCCGCAGCCAACCGCGACCCGGCCGCCTTCACAGACCCCGATCGCCTCGACCTCGGCCGCACCCGAAACGGCAGGGAGTCCCACCTCGGATTCGGGCACGGCACACACCGCTGTCTGGGAGCGCACCTCGCCCAGGAAGAGACCGCCGTGGCTCTGACCGCGCTGCTCAACCGTGTCCCCAACCTGCGGCTTGCCACTGACCCGAAACACCTGCAACGCGGAACCAACCCCGTCAACTGGCACCTGAAAACCCTCCCCGTACGCCTGTAACTCTGGTCCTCCGCGGTGCGCGGTCCCTCCCCGGTGAATCTCCTGCTGTCTGCGTTACGGCGCACTGGCACGGACATCAACTCGCCAACCGCCCCTCAGGGACGCCGCTTGGGATCCAGCAACTGCTCACGCAGCGCGGTGAGCTGGTGCGAGGATTCCACCGCCCGGGTCTCGTCGAGCGTGGCCAGCGCAAGCAGCAGGGCGTCCGCGACGAGCAGCCCCGTCAGCGATTCCGCGGTGATCCCGGTCGGGGTGTGCGGCGCGGTCAGGACCGCCTCGACCCG
Organism: Streptomyces sp. NPDC127117; assembly: GCF_042677325.1. Taxonomy (NCBI): domain Bacteria; kingdom Bacillati; phylum Actinomycetota; class Actinomycetes; order Kitasatosporales; family Streptomycetaceae; genus Streptomyces; species Streptomyces sp. NPDC127117. Next base: position 190,325 of record NZ_JBHXTM010000001.1, on the reverse strand, counting down.
GTCCGCATACGCCTCGCCCAGTTCGTCCGTCACGAGTACGACCTTGGCGCCGACCGCACGCGCCCGCTCCATCATGACGCTCAGCTCCACCAGCCGACGGCCCGGCTGGAAGATCACCACGCTGTCGCCCTGCTCCAGAGCCAGCAACTGGTCCGCGAGGGCGAAGCCCGTCTCGGAGACGAAGCGGGACCGTCGGCCGATCCGGCCGAGCGCCAACGCCAGGTGGCGGGCGCCCGGTTCGGAGGCGGCAACTCCGTAACAGAAAACTTCGCGCGCCTCGGCGAGGGCGGTCACGGAGCGCTTCAGAGCTTCCGGTTCAGTCAGGCGCCTGGTGTGGTCGATGCGGTCCTGGGCCTCGTCGAAGACATCGGCCCAAATGGACTCCAGGTCCTGGCCCACATGCGCGATGCGCTGCTTGAGACGCTCCTCGGGAGCGACGGCCGCAGTGAAGTCGTTGGCCAGCTCCCGCTTCAGGGCGGGCAGTCCCGCATACCCGAGGCGTTGCAGCGCTCGTACGACGGTGGCGTTGCTGGTGGAGCTGGCGGCCCCCAACTCCTGGGCGCTGACGAAGAGCAGTTGCCCGACGGGAGCGCTGACCAGGTACTGCGCGACGGCTCGCTCGGACGCGGACAGACCCTCCCATTGATCGCGAATCGCAGCGCGCAGCCGAGTCGCTCCGGCCCCATTATCTGGAATCTCCATTACAACCATTGACTTCCGTGTGACCGACGTTACTGTTCCTGGGCAGTACGTTCCAACCGGAACGCAACTCGTAATCGACGTTACAGGATTGTCCGTGGTCCTGCGGCGCCGTTCGGAGTGCGTTCCAGAGCGAGGAGAAGCATGGCACTCCGTCCCACGGCCCCCGGGCCCGCCCGGGTCCTCCCGGTCATCGAGATCTCCGGCAGCCCGCTCCAGCGCGGCCGCCAGTACGGCGAGGCCGTGCGGCCCCAAGTGCATTCCGCGCTCGGCTACTACGAGGAGGCCTTCGGCCAGTCCGCAGGACTGGCCTGGGACCGGGTCACCGCCCGAGCCGCCCACTGGCTGGAGCCAGTACGCGACTACGCACCCCACCTCGTCGACGAGATGCAGGGCATCGCGGACGGCGCCGGCGTCAGCCTGCTGGACGTCCTCGCCCTGAACGCCCGCGGCGAGGTCATCTACGACAAGTCCTTCGCACAGATGGAAGCCGACGGACGAGCCAGCGATGAGGAGCCCGCCGAGGGCTGTACCTCCTTTGCCGTCCACGGAGAGGCCAGCGGCGACGGGCACGTCTACGCCGGGCAGAACTGGGACTGGCGGGCCGGCGTCGCCGACACCATCGTCATGATCAGGATTGTCCAACCCCCCAAGCCGACCCTGATCATGCAGGTCGAAGCCGGGCAGATCGGCCGCCAGGGCGCCAATTCCGCCGGACTCGCCTTCAACGCCAACGGCCTCGGCGGCCGATTCAACGATGCGATCGGGCTGCCCCAGACCGTCGTACGCCGAAATGTCCTGGACCAGAGCAACATCACCGACGCCCTCGATGTGCTCTGCCGAACCCGGGCCCATATCGCCAGCAACGCCCTGCTCACCTGTCGTGAGGGTTTCGCCATCGACCTGGAGACCACCCCGGCCGGGCACGGCTGGATGTATCCGACCGATGGCCTGCTGGTGCACGGCAACCACTACCAGGCAGGAATTCCCGCACCGCTGGCCGCCGCCGGTTACCGGCCCATGTCGTCCGATTCCCTGGTCCGCGTCCCCCGAGCCGCGGAAGGGCTGAAGGCGCTGCGCGGCTCCGCCGGCCCCGACGAGTCGCGCAGGATCATCCGCCGGGCGATGTCGGATCACCTCGGCCACCCCGAATCCCTGTGCACCCACCCCGATCCGCGCCGGCCGCAGCTGGAGCGGTGGACCACTCTCGTCTCCTCTCTGGCCGACCTCACCTCCGGTGACTATCACGTGACCGCGGGCACCCCCTGCGACCGCGAGTACCAGCACCTTCCCTGGAACCTCTACGACGGCCCGTACGGCCAGAACTGACAGGAACTCAGTGATGACGCACACCTCTTCAAGAAGGTCGGTCCTGGCCGCGGGCCTCGTCGCGGCGACCGTCGTCGCGGCCGCGGGCTGTAGCGGAGCGACCCAGAACACCGCAGGCGCATCCCGGACCGCCGACGCGGCCACGCTCGACCTCAGCCCGACCACCACGCCGGCCAAGGGCGAACTCTCCAACGCCAACTGGCTCCTGGAGGACGAGCCGGACTCGCTCGACCTGGACACCCAGGGATCGAGCGCGGGCCGCGTCGTCCTCACCAACGTCTGCGAGCGGCTGTACCAGCTCCAGCCGGACATGTCGACGAAGCCGTTCCTCGCCGAGAAGGCCGAAACCCCGGACGACAAGACCCTCGTACTGACCCTGCGCTCCGGTGTCACCTTCCACGACGGCACCCCGATGACCGCCGACGACGTGCTCTGGAGCCTGAAGCGCCACGCCGACCCGGACATGGAACAGGGCGACGAGTTCGGCAACATCGCCGCGATGGAGAAGACCGGCGACCGCCGGATCACAATCACCTTCAAGGCGCCGGACGCCATGTTCTTCAAGGCACTCGCCGGTGACGCGGGCATCGTCTGGAACAAGGAGCAGGTCGAGAAGGCGGGCAAGGACTTCGGTACGCCGGGACAACCCGACGCCTGCACCGGCCCGTACAGGCTGAGCAGTTGGAAGTCCGGCGACTCCATAACCATCGAGCGCTACGACGCGTACTGGGGCAAGAAGCCCCTGACGAAGCAGGTCACCTTCCGCTGGGCCGCCGACAGCGCCCTCGTCAACGCCCTGACGACCGGTGCCGCCGACGGTGCCTACGCCGAATCGCCCAACACGGCGGCGGCTCTCCACGACAAGAAGGGCATCGAGCAGCACTATGGTCCCTCCACCGCCTCCCTCGTCCTCGTCCCGACCGAGCGTGGCGGACTGAAGGATCCGAGGATCCGCCGGGCGCTCTCGCTCGCGCTGGACCGCAAGGGCATCGCCGCATCCGGCTACGGCGGCATGGTCCAGCCCTGGGGCACCCCGGTCGGCTCCGGTGCCTGGGGCTACGAGAAGCCCGTCTTCGAGGCCGCCCAGAAGACCGTCGCCTACGCCCCCGCCGCCCCGACCGCCGACGATCTCGCCACAGCCAAGAACCTGGTGAAGGAGGCGGGCGCCGACACCACCGAGCCGGTGGTGATCGGCACGGACGCCAGCCAGGGCCGCTCCGTCGTCGCCAATGCCGTGCGCGCCGCGCTCCAGCGGATCGGCCTCAAGGGACAGATCAAAACCGTGCCGACCTCGCAGTTCGAGCAGTTCTACAGCGATCCGCAGGCCCGCGCCGACATCGATGTGCTGGTCGGTGACTGGTACATCTCCAAGGCCGATCCCATGGGCTTCTACGACAACGCGCTCTCCGACTCCTCCAACAACTGGGTGGGCTTCAAGGACACCGCGTACGACACAAAGGTGAAGAAGGCGCTCTCCACGCTCGACGACGCCGAGCGCGCCAGGCTCACGGTCGACATCCAGAAGACGTTCACGGACGCCGCCGTCTGGATCTCGGTCGCCCAAGTGCCTTCCGTCCTCGTACTCAACGAGAAACTGACCGGACCGCCCGCCTCCATGGCCTACCTCTACTACCCGTGGGCCGCCGAACTCGGCTCGAAGAAGGGCTGACCGCGCATGCTCGCCCGGATCTCCCGGCGGCTGGCCGGACTGCTGGCCACACTCCTCGCCGCCTCCTTCGTCATCTTCGCCGCTGTGTACGCGGCGCCCGGCGACCCCGCGGTCTTCCTTGCCGGAGGCCGCGACAAGCTCTCCCCGGAAAAGCTGGAACTGGTCAGGGCCCAGTACCACCTCGACGAGCCCCTCGTCGTGCAGTACGGGCGCTGGCTCGGCGACTGCGTTCAGCTGGACCTCGGCCGCTCCTTCAAGTACAGCGACCAGGTCGCCGATCTGCTGGCCGCCCGCTTCCCGACGACGCTCACCCTCGTGACGTACGCGACCGTGCTCTTTGTCGTCCTCGGGGTCGGCGCCGGCGTGCTCGCCGCCGTCCGCCGCGGCACCTGGATCGACTCGACCGTCGTCGGCGGCACGACCCTGGCTGCCTCTGTGCCGTCCTTCGTCTCCGCCATCGCCCTGGTCGCGGTCTTCGGAGTCCAGCTCGGCTGGTTCCCGGTCACCGGCAGCGGCGACGGGTTCGCGGGCACCATGCACCATCTGACGCTTCCCGCTCTGTCCCTGGCGCTCGGCGCGCTCGCCCTGATCAGCCGTGTGACCAGGCAGTCGATGGTCGACGCGGGCGCGGCCGACCATGTCGAGGTCGCCCGCGCGTCCGGAATCCGCGAGCGGGACATCGTGGTCCGGCACGTGCTGCGCAACGCGCTCGGTCCGATCGTCACCATGTGCGGTCTGGTCATGGCGGGCATGCTGGCAGGCACGGTCGTCGTGGAGACCGCCTTCGGGATCAGCGGCATCGGCTCGCTGCTCGTCGGCGCGATCAACACGCATGACTTCCCCGTCGCGCAGGCCGTACTCCTGCTCATGGTCACCGGCTACATCGTCGTGACCACCCTCGTCGACCTGGTGCACCCCCTGCTCGACCCGCGGGTGAAGGAGGCCTCCGCATGAGCGCGCCCACCCTTGACCGCGTCAGTCCGAAGACCGGGAAGGAGCGGTGCCCGGCGGGTGTGGTGATCGCCGGCGGGACGCTCGTCGTGGTCGTCCTGGCGGCGCTCCTCGCACCGCTTCTCGCTCCGTACGCCCCCGATGCCATCGACCTCTCCGCGTCACTGGTCGGCACCGGCCCGGAACATCTGCTCGGCACCGACTCCTCCGGACAGGACCTCCTCTCGCGGGTGTTGTACGGGGCACGCACCAGCCTTGTCGCCCCGATCCTCCTGCTGGCCATCGCAGCTGTCCTGGGTGTCACCCTCGGCACACTCGCCGCATGGCGTGGCGGCTGGGCCGACACGGTGGTCTCCCGCCTCACAGACGTCATGTACGCCTTTCCAGGGCTGCTGTTCACCGTTCTGATCATCGCCGTCCTCGGAGCCGGAATGACGACCTCCGTGCTCGCGCTCGGTCTCGCCTACACACCGACCGTCGCCAAATACACCCGCTCGGTGGCACTCTCCGAACGCCGCAAGCCCTACATCGACGCCTATGGCGTCCAGGGCATGGGCGGGGCCCGGATCTGCGCCCGATACCTCGTCCCCAACCTCGGCCGTTCGATCATCGGCTATCTGGTCGTGCTGTTCGGCGAGGCCCTGATGTCCCTGGCCACGCTCTCCTATCTGGGCTTCGGCGCCCAGCCGCCCAGCTCCGACTGGGGTCTGATGGTGCAGGAGGGCCAGGCAGCCGTCGTCCAGGGCGCGCTCCTGCCGGCTCTGGTGCCCGGCTTCGCCATCGCCCTCGTCGTGGTGTCCTTCAACGTCGTCGGGGTCTGGGCCGCCGACCGACTCGGCAGCAGGAGGTAGCCGCATGCTCCTCGACATCGAAAACCTCACCCTCGAACTCCCGGGCGCCGCCCGGCCCGTCCTCAACCGGGTCTCCCTACGGGTGGCAGGTGGCGAAGTGGTCGGACTGGTCGGCGAGTCCGGCTCGGGCAAGTCGACGACCGCCAGGGCGGCACTGCGTGCTCTCCCCGACAAGACGGTCGTCTCCGGTTCGATCCGCGTCGATGGCACGGACGTCCTCGCGCTGACCGGCGACGCCCTGCGCCGGCACCGGGCCCGCACGGTCGCGATGGTCCACCAGGATCCGCGCTCCGCTCTCAACCCGGTCCGCCGCATCGGCGACTTCCTGGTCGAACGGCTGACGGGGACCGGACTCGACAAGAAGGCGGCTCGCACCCGAGCCGTCGAACTCCTCGACACGGTCGGCCTCTCCGACCCGGAACGCCGGTTCCGCCAGCACCCGCACGAGCTCTCAGGAGGCATGCTCCAGCGCGTCGTCATCGCCGGTGCGCTGGCCGCCGAGCCCAGGCTGCTCCTCGCCGACGAGGCGACCAGCGCCCTGGACGTCACCACTCAGGCCGAGATCCTCGCTCTCCTGCGCACCCTGCGGGCCGATCGGAGCCTGGGTCTTCTGTTCATCACACACGATCTCCAACTGGCCGCTGCTTACTGCGACCGGGTGTACGTGATGTACGCGGGCCGGGTCGTCGAGGAACAGCCCGCCGGCGGCCTCTTCGACCGGCCCCGCCACCCGTATACGAAGGGACTCCTGGCCTGCTCCCCGGCGCTCGGGGAGGGGCAGCGCGAGATCCTCCCGATCCCGGGGCGCCCGCCGTCGCTCGCGGACGCGTTCGGCGGCTGCGAGTTCGCCGACCGCTGCCCGGATGCCGAACCGGAGTGTTCGACCTGGCGGCCCGAGCCGGTGCCGCTGGACGATGAGGGCGCCGCGACCTGCCGCCGCCTGCCCGTGGTGCCGGGTCCGGACACCGAGAAGAGGAGTGACCGATGACCACCGCAATACCGGACGCCGCGCCACTGCTGGCCGTGGACCGACTGCGCAAGACATACGGGCTGCCCGGCGGAGGCCGCCTCACCGCTGCCGACGGCATCACCTTCACCGTCCCGGCGGGCGGCTCACTCGGAATCGTCGGCGAGTCCGGGTCCGGCAAGACAACCGTGGCCCGGATGCTGGTAGGTCTCGTACGTCCGGACGCGGGCAGCATCGCCGTCTCCGGGCGGCCCCGCGCCCCCCGCGCCCCGCGCGGCCGGGAGGCCCGATCGGCACGGGCCCGGGAGATCCAGATGGTGTTCCAGGACCCGTATGTCTCCCTGGACCCCCGGCTCACCGCTCGCCAGTGCCTCACTACGGCCCTGCGTCTGCACGGCCGGGAAACGACCGTGGCCGACGGGCTGCTCGACCGGGTGGGCCTCGGTGCCCGGGAGGCGGAGGCCAGGCCACACGGTCTCTCCGGCGGTCAGCGGCAACGGCTGGCCATCGCACGGGCGCTGGCGGTCGACCCGAAGGTATTGGTCCTCGACGAGGCAGTGGCCGCGTTGGACGTCTCGATCCAAGCGCAGATCCTTCAGCTCCTGAGCGAGATCCGCCGGGACACCGGGGTGGCTCTGGTCTTCGTCAGCCACGACCTGGCGGTCGTCCACCACATCACGGACGAGGTCTTGGTGATGCGCCGCGGAACGGTGGTGGAGCAAGGACCGACGGCCGAGGTGCTGGCCGGCCCGCAAGACCCGTACACCCGGCTGCTGCTGGCCTCGGTACCACGAGCCGGCTGGGATCCGGCGGATGCGGTCACTGCCCGGGCCGCCATGGCCTGAGTCACTGACCGGACGCCTGCGATGAAGCAGGCGTTTCGCTCACCGTTCGTCCGCCACGTCCACGTTGCGCGGCTGCTGGACGAGCGTGACAGCCACGAGCGTGCGGTGGTCGAGCCTGGCCGTCGCCTTTTGGGGCCGATGTCGGGAACCGTGCTGACGGCGACGAGGCGCATGGCGTGTTCGTCGCCGAGCTGCCGCACGTGCCGCGGGCCGGGGAGCCGCGGCCTCGGCGCGCTCCTGAACCTCGGCCAGTTCCTCGTCCGTCAGCGGATCAGGGGGTGTTCATCACCCCCTTCGGCACAGTCAGGTAAGGCAAGCCTAATTTCCTCTACGATGAGGTGCATGGGCTTCTGGGAGCTGATCGGCGTCAGTGTTCGGTACGCCTCTGTGTTGGTGGCGCTGTTCACCGCCGTAGTCCTGGGCTCCTTCCTTGTGGCCCGGGACGCGCTGCTGTCCGACTATCCGGCGGCCATACAGCAGCGGTACGGGCAACAGAGCGCACGGGGGAGGCGGACCGCGACAGCCGCCGGCTTGTTGAATCTGCTGGTGTTCATCGCCGTGCCGGTGTTCGGTGTCGTGGGGCTGCGTGACCGGGTGGACGGCCCGCTCGGCTTCTGGCCGCCGTTCGGCCTCGGCACGGTCGGCTTTCTCACCCTCGTGGTTTTCGATCTGTTGGTGCTGGACTGGTGGCTGTTCTGCGTCGTGCAGCCGCGATTCATGGTGCTTCCCGGTACGGAAGGCATGCCGGAATACCGGGACTTCGCCTTCCACGTACGGGTGCTCGTCCCGCGCCCGGTGCCGTGGCCGTTGCTGGCCATTCCCGGGTACGGGGTGGTGGTGGGCGCTGTGGCGTACGGATCCGAGGCCCTCGCCGGCTGACCGTTGCGCCGAGCTGACGGGCGCCCGGGAAGGCCGGCCGAAGTGGCCGCTCCCTTCCCGGGCGCTCGGTCAGACGGCGGCCAGTTGCGGCTCCCGTTGCACGGTCAGGCGTCCGCCGCGAGCGAGCACGGCGACCGAGGCCGCGCAGGCGAGCCCGGTCGCGGTCAGCGTGCACCAGGTCACCCACAGGGCGTTGTGCCGCGCGGCGAAGTCCCACAAGGCGCCGGTGGCAAGGTTGCCGAGGGTGATGCCCAGGCCGGAAACGGTGTTGTAGAGGCCGTAGTGGGTTGCGACGAGACGGTTGCCGGAGAGCGTGACCACCGTGTCCATCTCGAACGGGTAGACCACCGCGCTGCCGGCCGCGAGCAGCGCCACCGCCGCGACCAGGGCGGTGAGCACGGCGGCCGGAACACCGGGTGGAGTGAGGGTGAGGGGCAGGAAGGCAAGGCCCATCGCGGCCAGTCCGCGCACCAGAGCCTGGGCGGGGCTCCACTTCTTCTTCGCCCAGCCCGTCAGCCGTAGCTGCCCTGCGACGGCGACCACGGCCGAGACGACGAACAGTCCGCTGGTGGCCCAGGTTCCTCTGGATCCAAGGGTGTCGGTGGCGGCCAGCGGGAGGGCCAGGTAGACCTGGAAGGTCAGGACGTACGAGCCGATCATCGCGGTGGCGAAGAGGAGGAAAGACCGGTTGGCGAGCACGGTGCGCCACTGGGCCAGCACGTTGTCCGGCTCGGAGCCGACCGTCTTTGCCTGGCGGGACGGCAGCGAGCGTGCCTGCAGCACCGTCAGCACGGCGAAAATCGCGGCGGCGACGGTGCAGACGAGGCGGAAGTCGGCGGCCAGCAGAGCGAGTCCGACGAGCGGGCCGAGGAGCATGCCGGCCTGGTAGTAGACGTTGAAGGTGGCGAAGGCGTCCACGCGCCGCTCCCCGGCCTCGGCGGCGAGGTAGGCCCGGACAGCGGGGTTGAACAGGGCACCGGCGAATCCGGTGGCGGCAGAGGCCGCGATGAGTGCAGGGAGGTTGTCGACCCAGCCGAGCAGGCCGAAGCCGATGGTCCGCAGCAGGCAGCCGGCCATGATCGGGGCCTTGTAGCCGAAGCGGTCGGCGATGGTGCCGCCGATGAGGAACATGCCCTGCTGGGAGAAGTTGCGGACTCCGAGGACGAGTCCGACCGCCCAGGCCGCCAGGCCGAGCCCGCCCGAGAGATGGGCGGCGAGGTAGGGCATGAGCATGTAGAAGGCGAGGTTGATGGCGAACTGGTTGGCCATCAGCAACCGTGCGGCGGGCGGGAAGGAACGGGTCTGCTGCCACAGGCTCATCATCGAGCGGCTCCCGCAAGTACCTGCGTGCTGGTGGGGGAGACGGGGTCGGTGACGTGGGTGCAGCGTGTCCAGCGGGTCACCGTCCGTTCACCGGGGTGGGCGATCTCGTCCGGATCGTCGGCGGGCAGGCGGCCGAGCAAGCCGTGCTCGCGGCAGTAGGTGTCGTCGAATACGGTACCGACATACCGCTGCGGGCCGTCGGGGAAGACGGCGACGATGCGGTTCTCGGCGGGCAGGGTGTGGGCCAGCCAGCGGGCGACGAGCGCGACCGCGCCGACGCTCCAGCCGCCGGTGGTGTAGTGGTCGCGGGCCAGACGGCGTGCCGCCCATACCGCTTCGGGGGCGGCGACCCAGTGGACCTCGCCGAAGAGGTCGTAGGCGACGTTGCGGGGGTAGATGCTGCTGCCCAGCCCGCGCATCAGGCGGTGTGCCGCGGGCTGGCCGAAGATGGTCGACCCGGTGGTGTCCACGCCGACCACCCGCAGGTGGGGGAAGAAGCCGCGCAGGACGGAGGCGATACCGGCGGAGTGGCCGCCGGTGCCGACGGAGACGACCAGTGTGTCGATACGGCCGAGCTGGGCGACGAGTTCGTACGCGAGCGGGGCGTAGGCGGTGACGTTGTCCGGGTTGTTGTACTGATCCGGGCACCAGGCGTCGGGGTGGACGGCGAGGAGTTCCACGACGCGGCGGCGACGGGCCTCCTGCCAGCCCCCGGTCGGGTGCGGCGTGCCGACGAGTTCGATGTCGGCCCCGTAGGCGGTGAGCAGGCCGGTCATGAGAGGTTCCATGCCGGGGTCGGTGACGACGGTGACCGGGTGGCCATAGGTGGCGCCTGCGAGGGCCAGGCCGAGGCCCAGGGTGCCGGAGGTGGACTCGACGATGCGGGCGCCCGGCAGGAGCTGTCCGCGCTCACCGGCTGCGCGGACCATGTGCAGGGCGGTGCGGTCCTTGATGCCGCCGGGGTTGTGGCCTTCGAGCTTGGTCCAGAAGCCGCGCCCGGTGGCGGTGAAGGGGGAGCCGATCCAGAGTACGGGGGTGTCGCCGACCAGGCCGGCCGGGGTGAGCATCGGGCGTTTGGTGTCGGCGAGGAGCTGGGCGGGTGAGGTGAGGCTTGCTGTGGGCGTGGTCCGGTTCATGGCGTGCTTCTCCCGCAGCCGGCGGCGTGAGCGGTCGCCGGCCGTTGAGTGGTGGATAGGGCTGTGGACTGATCGGGAGCCGTCGCCGGGCGTACACGTGACGTCCGGGACCGCGGCTCAGGGGTCGATCAGGTCCGCCATACGCCCAGTTGGGCACGCTCTTGCTGAACTGAGGACGCCGGGGGAGCGGGGGACGGCGGCAGCAGAGCTCCTGACCGACCGGGAAGCTCGGCGACACGTTCTGCGGGCAGCAGCAGAGAGTGGGCCCCGTCGGCGAGAAGCGCGATGTCCCGCGGCGGCTGCGCCGTCGGTCCGTCCGCGCTCCAGCAGTGCGTCCCGCCGTTCCCGGCGGGGGCGAGGCCCTTGAGCGCCGAATCGGTGCCCGGTGCTGTCGGCTGACAGCACGATGCGGCAGAGACGACAGGGATGGCGTCCGCCCGGCCCGCTCCCGTCGCGGCGGGGCCGTGGGCACATCCCAACAGGTGCACCAGAGCGGCCAACAGCATCACCAGCGCCGCCCCCGTCCATGACAGGGAGCGGCGCTCATGGGTTACCGGCCGAAGCGTCATCGCTGCACAAGGTAGTCGATCGCTTACGAACGGTGTGCATAGGTGGGTGTGGGTTCAAGGCCGAGGTATCACTTCTGAGTCCCTGCGCAGAGGCCCTCTGCCAGTCGCCACAGGGGGCGTGACGTTGGGGCCGCATTGTGCGGCCGGTCACTGAAACGGGTGAAAGGAACCATGCGTCTCACTCACCCGTCTGTCCCCGCCCGGCCAGGTTCCCGCACCACGCCACCACGGCCGCCCCTCGGCCTGCCCCGCCTTCTGCTCACTGCTCCAGGACGGCAGCGTCCTGTTCCACCACGTGCTGCACTACCCGGCCGCCACCATCGCCTCCCTGACCGGACAGGAACCCTGGGAGTGGTGCTTGCCCTGGGCGATCATCCTGGCGCAGTAGGCCCGGCAGGCCGGGCCGCCCGGGGAAGCGAACCTGACGTCATCCCTGCCGCGTCCCCGCCAGGCGCCCCCGTGCGGCGGCCTGGATCCGGGAGGGCCCGAGCCCCCACTGGAGGGTGCGTCCGACGGCCGTCGCCAGGGGCCGGTCCCAGCCGGTGCGGACGAGGGCCGGGCGGTGGATGCCGAGTTCGGTGCGGGCCCAGTCGGGGAGGAGTCCGACCGAGGCGTTCGTGAGCAGGCCCACGGCCAGCCGCTCCCGTCGTGTGCGTCCGAAGCGGCGGAGGAACAGCACCGAGTCCAACGCGGCCGGAGTGGCGTGGAGTCGGGGGCGGAGGCGAGCCAGGTAGCGCTCGGCTTCGAAGGACGTGCGCGGTACGTTCCGAGCGCCCAACGCCTCGGCCACGGGGGCGGCTTGGCGGTAGTAGGCGTCGCACTCGGCGGGGGTCAGCCGAAGCGGCCGGGGTGCGTAGGCCTGGTGGCCGGCGAGGAAGCTGCTCACCTCGGCGGTGTGCACCCAGGTGAGCAGGTCGGGGTCGTCCGCGCGGTACGACCGGCCGTCGGGGGCGGTGCCGTGCACCCGGGTGTGGATCCGCCGGACGAGGTCGATCACCTCGCGGGCGGCGGCCGATGAGCCGAAGGTGGTCGTGGTGATGAACCGTACGGTCCCGTTCAGCCGCCCGACCGGATCGGCGCGGAAGTCGGAGTGCTGGTCGACCCCCGCCATGGCCAGCGGATGCAGCGACTGGAGCATGAGCGCGGCGAACCCGCCGACGAGCATCCCGGTCGCCTGCCCGTGCACCCGCCACACCGGATCCCCCGGCACGATCCCGAACAGCCCGGGATCACCGGGCGGCCCCGAGTACCGCTCCAGCTTGAGATCCCCGCCGTGCATGGTCGCCGTGAGTTCCGCCGCGATCCGTTCCCGCAGTTCCACCAGCACCTCCAGCACCTCCAGGATCGGTGTCCCTCAGCCGAGGGTACCGACCCGCCCGGCGAGCACGGCCACGAGGATGAGCAGTCCGCACAGAGGATTGGTCGCGAACGCCCGCCCGCAGGCCCCGGCATCCGCAGGGGCGGCCCGCCACACCTGCCATCCCAACTGCCCCGCGACCACGCACAGTCCGGGCCAGTACAGCGGCCCGAGCCCGGCCACGACCCCGAACCAGGCGAGCAGCACCGCACACCCCGCGTACGCGCCGCCCACCAGCACCCGGCTACGCCGCCCCAGCAGCACGGCGGCCGACCGCACCCCGGCCCGCACGTCGGCCTCCCGGTCCTGGCAGGCGTAGATCACGTCCGTTCCCACGGCCCAGCAGATCAGTGCCACGTACAGCATTCCGCCCCCGAGTCCGAGCCCTCCGGTGAGCAGGCCGTACACCAGCGGAACCGTCCAGTTGATGGTGATCCCCAGCCACACATGCGGCCAGTGGGTGACCCGCTTCATGCACGGATACACCGCCGCGAGGGGCGCCCCGGCCGCCGCCCACACCACCGCCTCCACACTCCAGAACCCCATCACCAGCGGAGCGACGGCCCCCAGCACGACACACACCACCAGCGCCCGCCCGGCCGCCAGCCGCCCGGAGGCGACGGGCCGACCCGCCGTACGCGGCACCTGCGCGTCGAACCGAGCGTCCAGCACATCGTTGAGTCCGCAGGCGGCCCCTCTCGACAGCACCCCGTACACCAGGAGCAGCAGCCCGAGCAGGCCGCCGTCCCGGGGCTCGGCGATCGCTCCCAGGGCTATCCATCCGGGCACTATCAGCAGCCAGGCCCCCACCGGCCGGTCCAGCCGCAGCAACTCCAGATATGGCCGGACCCCGGCGGGGGTCCGCTCCACCAGTCGGGCGGCACGGCCGCGGGCCGGGACTTGAGTCGGGACTCGGGCCGGAGTCCGTGAGGTGACGGTCATGCCGATTCATGTCCCCGTCCAGGGGGATTGCATGCCGATCGGCCCAACCTGGCCCCGGCCGGATGGTGCCTTCAAATGATCTCGATCGGTGAATCATGGTCGGGTGATTCTTCGCCATGAACTGCCTCATGCCGGGTGGGAGTTCGCCCGGCCGCTGCTGCCCGAGTTGTCGCGGGGCGGGATGCGGTTCTGGACGAGGTGGCAGCAGCGCTGCCACCCGGTGTCCCATAACCGGCACCGTCCCGGATCGATCGCCTTCGGCTCATCCCGGCGCGCCTCGGCCATCGCGTCGGCCGCCGGAACCTCGGCGCCACAGCACGGGGTGGCCGCGGACGTCTCCTCGGTGTGGCTCTCAGGCGGCGCGCGACACCCATTGCCGGTCCGTCAGCACGGAGCCGAGGGCGCAGACCACCGCGCAGCCCGCGCTCACCACCGGACGCGCCGGAACGTGCAGAGCAGTGACGGAGAACACCGAGGCGCTGAGCCAGCCCGTCGTCGCGCCCATGCACAGGACGGACAGGCGGTCGAACCGGGCGGACCTGCGGGCCCTTCCGTCCGCCCGCCGCCAGCGCATCAACTGAACGGGCAGCAGTAACGCGAGCACGGACAGCCAGGTGATCAACGGCGCGTGCAGCGAGCCCGGCAACGGCAGCTTGTAGGAGAGAGTCTGCACCGCGGCCAGGGCCGTCAGCAGCGACCCGAGTACCGCCCCCTGAACGACGGTCGTGCGCTGTTGGAGGAGCGCCAGTCGCTGCCGCACGATCGACTCGGTCGTCCGGGAGATCTCGTCCGCCTCGCGCTTGACGGATTCGGCATGAGCGATGTCGTCGTCGATCAGGGCGAGGAGCGAGCGTCCCAGGATCTGGTCCGGGTCGGTGCCCGCTCCGGCGGCAGACGGCAGCAGCTCCGCCAGGGAATCCAAGGTGATCCGCACCGACTGGCGCATGTCGCGAAGATCTCTCAGCGACTGGTTGAGCCCTTGGTCGCCGACGTACAGCGTGGCGATGGACGCGTCCGCGGCGATCAGTTCGTCCGGCCCGGAACCGGCGGCGAGCACGTTGCCGCACAGCCCGGCCAACCCTTCCGACGCGGCCGAGAGACGCCCGCACAGGGAGTGGAAGGCTGGTTGGTGCGCGCGGTGCACGGACGCGTGGTGCCGCAGCCGCGCCGCCCCCTCCAGACAGCGGAGGAAGGGCGCGACAGCACCTGAAGGACCGATGTGCCACAGCCAGGCGTCGAAGTCCGCCTCGCCCGATGCCTGCCCCACGACCACGGCCGCACCGACCGTCCCCGGTCCCGCGGTGCGCGTGAACCGGACCAGGTATCCGTCGGGCGACCGCCGCCAACTCCCCTCCGGCGACGCCCCGGCCGCCGGAACCGAGGTGAGCAGACGGTCCAGCCGGCCTGCGCCGGGCGGCGTCCGCCCGCTGTCGAGCACGCGGTGGACGTACGTGGTCGAGGAACCCAGCCGCTCGGGCAACGGCGCCACCTCGTCCCAGCGGCGGCGTAGATCCCCCCAGGAGACGCCAGGTCCCGGGAACAGCACGACCGTGATGCCGATGGCATCGCCACGGCGGTACGCGAAGGCCTGCGCGGGCGACGGCCCCGTGCACTGGCCCGCCGCGAGCAATACCTGGCCGGCGGCGCTGCCCGCCGCGGTCGGCGGTGCCAGGGCGGGCAGTTCTGCGGAGCCGAAGCCGGGGACCGGATCGGTCACGCCCAACCGGTTACCCAGCCGCTCCCACAACCGACGCACGGAAAGCCCTCCACCCACCTCGTCCCGTACCGCCGCGGCCAGCGGAACGAAGGTGTGGACGATCAGGGCGTGGCCCTCGAAGCGGCTACGTGGCACGGTCGCCCGGGCCGCCCGCCGACTCGGTGGAGTCCACCGGAACCGGGGCGTCCTCGTCGTCCGCGACCGTTCCCCGGATACGGTTCACGAGCCGTTCGACCCGGTCGGCGAGTCCGGCCGGCGGTGGCACCGGAGCACCGGCCCCACCGAGCATACGCATGCGCCCCGACGGCAGGGAGTCCTCCAACGCGTGCAACGCGCGTCGCAGGGTGGCGGCGTCCCCGCCGCCCAGGGCGCTGTCCACGTCGTCGAGCGCCAGGCCCACCCGGGCCCAGACGCGGGGACTCGCCGACTCGATCGCGCCCACGGCGGCCAGTAGCGGGTCCGCTTCCTCACAGGCGTCCGGCCAGTCGGTCACGCAACCCCCAACCAATCTTACGATCCTCAACAGCATGCCATCATAAGGAGGTTACGGCCGATCGCGCACACATCCACCAGTGACGGGAAGCGTTCATGACGGGCTCGCCGGAAGCTCCTATGACGATACGTCAGATGGCCGAGGCCGGCCTTGCGAACTACCGCCGTTGGCAGAACCACCAGGACCCCGAAGCATTGCGGACCTCGCTGCGCATGTGGTCGACACTCAGAGAGGTCGTACCGCGCGGATCGGCCCTCCGGCCCCCGTTCCTCACCGAGTTCGGCCGGGCGCTGCGCGGCTGGGCACGGCTCACCGGCGACCGGACATGGCTCGACCGTGCCGTGGAGGTGAGCACCGAGGCGGTGCGGGAGGGTGAGGAGCAGGAACACCCCTACTTGGACGAGCAGTTGTCCAACCTGGGCCTTGTTCTCTGGGAGCGGTTCCGGGGCGCGGGCCGCATACCCGATCTGGAGGAGGCGATCACCGCGGCCCGGCGCAGCGTCGCCCTCACCGCCCTTGATTCGGAGCAGCGCCCCGGCCGCCTCGACAACCTCGCCCAGATGCTCCTGAACCGCTTCGACCACACCGGGTCCGGCGAACACCACGCGGAGGCGTTCGCCGCGACACGCGCCGCCGCCGCAGCCATGCCGCCGGGACACCCACAGGCCCAGGTGACCCACTTCCATCTCAGCGAGCTCGCGAGGGTGAGTTACGGAAAGACACACGACCCGGGCGATATCGACCTGTCGATCGAGGCGGCCCGCCGTGTGATCGGCCTGACCGGACCGGAGGAGCCCCGCCACCCCTTGGCCTGGGCGGGACTGACCAGGGCGCTGCTGATCAGAATGCGGTCGCGGCGAAGCTCCGGGGATACCGTCCCGGCGGACGAGATGGACGACATGGTCCGGGCGGCACGCCGAGCCGTCGAACTGGGCGCCCCCGACGACCCGGAACTCGGAAGCAGCCGGCTGCTGCTCGCCCAGAGCCTGCTGTTCCGTGCCGAACACACCCTGGCGCGGGCGGACCTGGACGAGGCGACGGCCCTGTACGAGCGGCTTCTGCCGGAGTCCGCCGGAACCGATCAGGAGGTATCGGTGCGTGCGGAGCTCGCCCTGTGCCTCGTCCTGTGCCACCACCGGACCGGTGACGTCCGTGACGTCCGAGCCGCCGTCGGCCTCCTCCGCTCCGCCGTTCGCGAACCGTCCGGCACGGACGAGGAGACGGAAGCCCTGCTGGTGCTCGGGTCGAGCCTGCACACGCTCTACAACGACCACACCGCGAGTGTCACGGACCTGGACGAGGCGATCGAGGCCGTGCGGCGGGGCGCGGCGCTGAGCGGCGACGGTGCGGAGGGCAGCCTCGCCCTGGCGATGCTCGGTGAGCTGCTGTGCCGCCGTTTCGAGGACTTCGGGGACCGCGGAGATCTTGACGAGGCGGTGATGGTCGGCCTCCGGGCCGAGCGGGGCGCGCCCACCGGGAGTTCCCACCGCCCGCTCGTCCTGCACGCGATGAGTACCGTGCTGCGGGTGCGCGCCCTGCACACGGGCGATCGGACGGATTTCGACAGCGCCGTCGATGCCGCCGCGGCATGCGTGGCGGGTATGCCCGATGAGGGCCGGGAGAGAGCTGTCGCGCTGAGTGGTCTGGGCAGCACCCTGCAGGCGAGGTACGAGCACCGCGGCAGCTTCGAGGATCTGCGGGCCGCGGTGGACGCCAGGCGCGAGGCCGTGCGGATGAGCGGAGACCACGTGGCACTCCGGGCCATGTGCCTCAACGGACTCGGATTCGCCCTGCAGGCCCGGTTCGAGCACACCGGGGACGGCACCGACCTGGCGGCCGCTGTGAATGCCTGCGACGAGGCAGCGCGGACCGTCCCGCCCGGCCACCCCCTCCAGGACCGGTATCTGGCCAATCTGAGCCTGGCGCTGCTGAGCGCCCATCAGCACCGCGGACGACCCGGTGACCTGGACCGGGCCGTCGAGGCCGCCCGGCTCGCGGTCGCCGCGACCCTGCCCGGTTCGCACCGGCGGGCGATGAACCTGTCCAACCTCGGCATCGCCCTGCTGAATCGCTTCGACGAGGTGGGGAACGAGGAGGACCTGAACACTGCGATCCGGTCCATGAGAGAGGCGTCGGAGGCTGCCCAGGACGACCATCCGGACCAGGTGAAGTTCCTGTCGAACCTGACTGGGATGCTTCGACGCCGGTCCCGGCACCCCGGCCGGGAGCACGATCTGCGCGAGGCACTGGACCTGGGCCGCCACGCGGTCGCGCGTTGCCCCACCGACCACGCGAGCAGGGCCGGATGCCTGTTCGACCTGGGGCACACGCTTCGCGAGGCGGGGCTGTCGGCCGAGGCGATGGACGCCTTCCGGGAGGCCGCACGGCTTCTCACCGGGCCGATGTCGGTACGGCTGGGGGCAGCCCTGCGCTGGGGTGAACTCGCCGCAGCGGACCGGCGGTGGACCGATGCCCGGCAGGGCTACGGATACGCCGTCGAACTGCTGCCCCAGGCAGCGTGGCACGGTCTGGACCGGGACGACCGGGCCCATTTCCTGGCGGATGCCAACGGCCTCGCCCCCGATGCCGCTGCCGTCGCCATCGAGCAGGGCGACCTCGTCTCCGCGGTGGAACTGCTGGAACTGGGGCGTGGCGTCCTGCTGGCACAGGCCCTCGACGCCCGCACCGAACTTGACGAACTCCGGGAACGGGACGCCGGCCTCGCCGACCGTATGGAGGAGGTCCGGCATCTGCTCGACCGGGCGGGCACGACCGCCGACGTACGGGAGTCCCCGGCCGCCACGCCGGCACCGGAGGCGCAGGGGAGACGTGAAGCCGCCGCCGAATGGGACCGCCTGCTGGTACGGGCCAGGGCGCTGATCCCGGAGTTCCTGCTGCCGCCCCCCTACCACCGGCTGCGGGAGGCCGCATGCGACGGCCCGGTCGTGATCGTCAACATCGGACGACACCGCTGCGACGCCCTGGTCGTGACCGCCGAGGACGACGCGCCGCCCCGAATCGTCCCGCTGGAGAGGATCACGCGCGAGGTGGTCGACAGCCGTGCCCGGGAACTGATCAAGGTCTTCAGCAGCGGTGCGGACACCACCGCGCAGGAGCAGAACGAGGTGCTGCGAGCACTTCTCGCGTGGCTCTGGACCGACATCGCCGAGCCGGTCCTCACCGCACTCGACTGGCCGGCGCGCCCGGAGCAGGGACGGGAACCTCGTCTGTGGTGGTGCCCGACCGGTGCGCTCACCCTGCTCCCGCTCCACGCGGCGGGCGAATACCCGCCTGCCGGGGGCGGCCTGGCCCGCCCCGCCCCGGATGCCTCCGGCCTTCTCGACCGTGCGGTCTGCTCGTACGCCCCGACCCTGCGCGCCCTCGTGGCCGCGCGGGAACGCGCGGCCCCCGCTGCCGGCGGACTGCTCGGGGTCGCCGTGCCGAGCGCCCCGGGCATGACAGCGCTGCGTCACGCGGTGCCGGAAGTCGGTTCGCTGCGCGAGGAGTTTCCCACCATGACCGCGTTGGTCGGCCCCCTGGCCACCCGTGCGTCGGTCCTCGAACAGCTCCAGTGCCACAGCCGGCTTCATTTCGCCGGCCACGGTTCGCAGTACTCGCTCGCCGGCGGCGCACTGCACTGCACGGACGCATCGATCAGTCTGCGCGATGTGACTGCCCTCCGGCTCTCCGGCGCCGAACTCGCCTTCCTCTCCGCCTGCGAGACGGCCCGCGGCATCACTGGCCTGGCCGACGAGTTCGCCCACCTGGCCGGGGGACTCAACATCGCCGGCTTCAGCCATGTGATCGCGACCCAGTGGCCCATCAGCGACCTGCGCGCCCCTCAGGTCGCACGGGACTTCTACCGCGCGCTCCGTCACGAACCGCCCCCCGGCGACCGCCGACTGCCCGCCGCCGCGGCCCTGCGCACCGCAGTCCTCCGGCTCCGCGCCGCCCGCCCGGAGTCCCCGGTGCTCTGGGCGCCGTACATCCACACCGGCCCCTGACCCCATTTCTGACCAATTGCATTTCCTCGTCGCCGATGAGAACCGAGTGCTCGGGCAGGGCGATCTCGCCCAGCTGCTCGACGAGTGCGCCGCGATGCGTCCCGCGCCCGCCCGACGTCCACGGGCCGGACGCCAGTGGACGTCGACACGCGTGCCTCCCGGTACACCGGACCGGCGGCGCTCCGTCTCGTGGCACGCAGGACGGAGTTCCTGCGCCAGCTGGAGGGACGCGGACGACGCGCCCCTCCGTCAAGCGATGCACGGCAGGCGTCGATGCCGCGTGCCGGTCAGCGCTGCGTGTGCAAGCAGCCTCGCCGGTCCGGGAGCGAATTCCCCACCTGCGAGCGATTCACGGTCGGCCGGAGCCATGCCTGGGTGATTGCGTCGTTGATCACGGGCAGGGTCCGTGACAGTGCGGGCCCTTTCCCCGAGGGAGTACGAGCCCGTGAAGTTCTTGCCGCGTCCGGTTGCCGCCGCTCTCGTCGCCTGTGCCGCCCTGGGCGTGCCTCTGGCCTCACAGTCGGCGAGCGCCGCAAACCCCACACCCGTGGACAGGTCCATCCCCAGGACGGACCTGCCGGCCGCTCGGGCATTCCTCGACGGGAAGCCCGCCGACCTCGCGGCGGCCGTCGCCCACTGCGAAAGCGGGCCGAACGCCTGCACCTTCACCGCCGACAAGGACAGCACGTTCCGCTACTACGACCGGGCACGCGTCGCCGGGGATGCGTTCGTCAACTGCACCAGGAACACTGCGGAGCACCCGCGGACACTCCGATACCAGGAAGACGCCTTCGACAGCGTCAGCCAGAAGCGGACCGGCCTCTTCGCCCACCCGGTCCTCGCCCGGCCCGAGAACACCGGAGCCATGTCCCACCAGCTTGAGACGGCGCTGACACAGACCGGCGGAGCATGGACCTGGACGAAGTCCGCAGTACGGGATGTGACCGAGCGGATCCGGCCCGGGGAGGTTTCCTGGATCGAGGTCCAGCCCGCCCGGCACCGCGTCTACGGCTCCTTCACCGCCACAGGCACGGACGCGCCCGACTGGCGGATCGACGTCATCGTGGACGCCCCCCACGCCGCCCTGCCCGACCGCGTCCTCCAGCGCACCGGACCCATGTCCGAAGCCGAGAAGCAACACTGCGCCGCGAACCGTCCGGTCAACTGAACGGCCACGCCCGCGCGTTCGCCTCCGACCTCTGCCGGTGCGCCGACCGGCTGCCGAAGAACAGTGGGCGCAAGGAGCTTGCCGAAGTCGGCCTGGGTTCGGCAGCCGGCGTGGTGTGATCGTGCGTGACGTCTGCCAACGGTTCACCAGCCGACTTGTCCCGACGTGGTCCCGCCGCCGCAGGACGCGCGGACGACCAGGGTGGGCCACAACTGCACACGGTGCACGGGACGTTCGGTCGGGTCGGCCATGCGTGCCAGGGCCATCTCGGCTGCGACCGAGCCGAGCCGGTGTTTGGGCGGGCGGACAGCAGTCAGCGGAGGGTCGGACGCCGCGGCGACTTCGTCGTCGTACGAGACGACGGCCAGGTCGTCGGGGACGCTGAGTCCCCGGTCGCGGGCACGCTCCGTCAGGCCGATGGCTTCTCTGTCGGAGTGCACGAACAGCGCCGTGACCCCTGCGTCGTAGCAGCGTTGCAGTACGGCGTCGTACGCGTCGGTCCAGCCGGGGGAGCCGTAGGCGGGGACGTCGAGTTCGAGGCCCTCACGGCCGGGCGGGCCGAGAGAGGCGACGGTCTCCCGCCACCCTTCGAGCAGGGCCTGGGTCGTGGGGCTGAAGCGGGCGGTGATGAAGGCGATCCGGTGGTGGCCGAGCGCGACAAGGTGCCGCACCGCCAGGCCCGCCCCCAGGCTGTGTGCGGTGGTCACCGCGTCGAGCGGCAGTGTGGGCAGTGCCGGTGGCGGAAGACGCTCCACCAGCAGGACCGGGACGGTGAGGCCGCCGAGCCAGCGCAGCAGATCCAGGCCGGCCTCTCCGGTGGTGGTGGGGGCGATCAGCAACGTACGTGCCCCGCGGTCGAGGAGTGCGGAGACCTGGCGCCGGTCCTCCGCGGCGTCGTAGGAGGAACCGCGGAGCGCCAGTCTTCCGCCCGCGGCGGCCACGGCCGACTGGGCGCCCTGGATGACGGGCGGCCAGTAGAACTCGACCGTGGGGACCACCATGCCCACCAGGGCCTGACCCGGCAGTCGCCCGAAGGGGGAGGAAGGAGCGAGGGCCCGCTGCTCGGGGAGATGGCCACGGTGGGGCTGGGTGACCCCACCGTGCACGCGCCGCACCAGGCCCCGGTCGGCCAGGATCGTCACGTCCCGCCGTACGGTCACCGCGGTCACGCCCAGCCGTGCGACCAGATCGGCCAGGCGTACGGTTCCCCGCTCCCGAACGGCGGCGAGGATGAGTTCCTGCCGTTCCGACGCCAGCGTCATGCAGTCACTCCCGCTGTTCTGGTGATCGTTTCGCTTTGTTCGGCTTCTCTTTGTCGGTCCTGTTCTACCGCACCGTCCCGACGGCGCGGAAGGCGGAGTTCTCCTTCATCCCGCGCTCGGGGCTGCTGACCAGGTATTTCGATGGGCAGGCCGACCCCTGTCGCGAGGCCCGGTGCGTCGTGCGGGTCGGGGTTCGACCTGCCTTCCGCCTTCGTTCTCTATCGATATTGATTGCTTGCTTTCGTTTCCGTTGACCAGGGGCTTCCCCGGCGCTGAAGTGTGCGAACAGCTCGCTGCGTGAAAGGAAAATCATGGTGCTCGGCATCCCACCCGACGCCGGTGGCGGAGAAGACGATCCCCGGACGCGCTGGTCCAGGAGGTCACTGCTGCGTACCTCCACCGGCCTCGGCGCGGCGCTTCTCACCGGAGGCACTCTCAGCGGTTGCGTGGACGCGTCCTCCGGAGCCACCCGGGTCCGCCTGTGGTCCTGGCTGACCGGGATGGACCAGTACGTCGACGCGTTCAACTCCGCCCAGGGCGACGTCCACGTCGAACTGAGTGTGATCGCCGCCGGAGTCGCCGGCGGCTACGCACAGCAGACCAACGCCATCCGCGCACACAACGCTCCCGACATCCTGCACGTGGAGTACCAGGCACTGCCGCAGATCCTGACCACGGGTGGTCTGCGCGAACTGACCGACGACATCGAGGACCTCGCCGACGGGTTCCTGCCCGCCGCCTGGCAGAGCGTCCGCCCGGACGGACGTACCTGGGCCGTACCCATGGACTTCTGCCCGATGGCCTTCTTCTACCGCAAGGACCTCTTCGACGACGCGGGAATCCGGGTGCCCCGAACCTGGGAGGAGTTCAGGCAGGCGGCCTCGGCCGTCCGCCGGGCCGAACCGGCCGCACGGATCACCACCTTCCCCCTCAACGACGGCGCGTTCCTCGCCGGAATGGCCTGGCAGGCCGGGGATCCGTGGTGGCGGATCGCGGACGGCTCCTGGGAGGTCGGCATCGACCGTCGGGGCACCCTGCGCACCGCCGACTACTGGCAGGACATGATCGGTTCCGGCCGCGTCGGCAGCGGCAGCACCGGCACGCAGAGCTGGACCGCCGCCATGCACAAGGGCGGGCTGTGGGGGCTCCTCGGCGCGACCTGGAGCGTGGGGATGCTGAAGAAGTCCCTGCCCGAGGACACCGGTCGATGGGCCGTCGCGCCGATGCCCACCTGGGACGACGAGCCGGCCAACGGCGTGCACGGCGGTTCTGCCTTCGGGATCTCGGCCGAGAGCGACGTACCCGAGGCGGCCCTGACGTTCTTGCGATGGCTGAGCACCGATCCCGCCGTTCCTCGTATAGGGGCGAAGGTCACATTCCCTTCGCCCGCCTACCGGGCCGGCAGGCGCGTCGCCCGTGAGGCGTACGACGATTCCTACTTCATCGGCGACCCGGTGTACGACGTGCTGGACGAAGCGGCGACCCGGGTACCCGAGTGGACCTGGGGCCCCAACGCGCTCAGCGTCTTCTCCGCCGCCGCCGACGCCCTGGGGCCCGTCCCCACCGGAGCGACCACGATGCCCAGGGCGATGCACCGCATCCAGTCATCCGCCGTCGCCACCATGCGGGCGCGTGGCCTGGCCGTGACGAACGAGGCCAGGACATGACCACGACCGCAATCACGACTCCGACCACAACGCCCGCTCCCTCGCCGAGGCCCGCGCCCGCCGTCGCTCCCGCAGGTCCGCCCCGTCGGACGAGCGGCCGACGACTGTCCGGTATCGCTCTGGCCGCACCGTTCGCGCTCCTCTTGCTGTGCACGGTGCTCGTGCCCATCGGATACGCCCTCTACCTCAGCCTGTTCACCGACCGGCTCTCGGGGCTCGGCTTCGACGGCTACCGTGAGGTGTTCACCGGCTTCGACAACTACACGTCGGTCCTCGGTGACCCCGCCTTCCTCGACAGCGTGGCCCACGTGGCCCTGTACGCGCTCGTTCACATCCCGGTGATGTTCGCGGGCGCCCTCGTCATCGCCCTGCTCCTCGACTCCGTCGCCGTACGGCTGCGGCAGATGTGGTCGCTGGCCGTCTTCCTGCCGCACGCGGTGCCCGGGGTGATCGCCGGACTGATCTGGGGCTACCTCTACAGCCCGGGAATCGGCCCGCTGAACGGCATCCTTCCGGTCGACCCGCTCAGCGACGGCGGTGTGCTGCCCTCCATCGTCAACATGGCGACCTGGCAGTGGATGGGCTACAACATGATCATTTTCTACACGGCCCTGCAGACCGTGCCCCGTGAGGTGCTCGAAGCCGCCCGCGCCGATGGGGCCGGTGCCCTCCGTACCGCACTGGCCATCAAGGTCCCCATGATCCGGCCGACGATCTTCGTAGCGCTCGTGTTCACCACGATCGGCTCGCTCCAACTGTTCACCGAACCCCTGGTGCTGCGGACCTTCACCGGCACGGTGACCAGTACCTGGACCCCCAGCCTCTACATCTACGAAGCGGCCTTCATCAGCAACGACTACGGGCGGGCCGCCGCCGCGTCCATCCTGCTCGCCGTCGCCTCGGCCCTGCTCTCCGCGCTGGTGATGCGCCTGTCCGCCCGGAGGTCACGATGACAGCATCCACCACGACGCCGAGAGCCGCCGGCCGGCCGTGCCGTCCCATCGAGCCCCGGTGGGGCGTGGGCTCCCGCCGGACCTCACGGGGTGCCGTCCACGGCGTCCTGCTCCTCGGCGTGCTCTACAGCGTGCTGCCCCTGGTGTGGCTGGCGACATCGGCCACCAAGTCCGTCGGCGACTTCTCCACCACCAGCGCCTTCGAGTTCGCGGACTGGAACCTGTGGAACAACCTGCGGGACCTCTTCACCCGGGAGGACGGAGTCTTCCTCGACTGGATCCGCAACTCCGTCCTCTACGCGGGTGCCGGTGCCTTCCTCGGAGCGCTGATCTGCACCGCCTGTGGCTACGCGATCGCCAAGCTCGACTTTCCCGGACGGCGCGCACTGTTCGCGGTGACCCTGGCCGGCGTGCTGGTGCCTCCCACGGCTCTCGCTCTGCCGCTGTACCTTCTCGCCTCACAACTGCACGTCGTGGACACCTTCTGGGCGGTGTTCATCCCGCTGCTCACCAACCCCTTCGGCGTCTACCTCGCACGGACCTTCGCCGAGGCATCCGTACCCGACGAGGTACTTGAGGCGTCACGACTCGACGGGGCCAACGAGCTGCGCACCTTCGTGCGGATCGCCCTGCCGGTGATGCTGCCCGGCTTCGTCACCATCCTGCTGTTCCAGTTCGTCGGCATCTGGAACAACTTCTTTCTGCCCCTGGTGATGCTCACCGACCCCAAGCTGTTCCCCATGACCCTGGGGATCTACCAATGGGGCACCCGCGCACCCCAGTTCCCCGACTACAACCCCCTGGTCATCACAGGATCCCTGCTCGCCGTGGTCCCGTTGATCGTGGCGTTCATCGTGCTGCAGCGTCAGTGGCGCAGCGGCCTGTCCGCCGGGAGTGTGAAGTGACCGCCTCCGGCCGCAGGCCCGAGACAGCGTTGCTGATGAGCCGCCAGTTCCGGGAGTCGCAGTTCGGCCCGGAGGAAATGGCCCGCCTGCGTGCCCCGGCCGGCCCGGGGGAGCCGCTCGCCGCCGAGGATCTGGGATCCGGACGCGTACTCGCGCGCCTCGCCGACACAGAGGTGCTGATCACCTCGTGGGGCTGTCCGGTGCCGGAGGAACCGGTGCTACGGGCTGCCCCCGGGCTGCGTGCCGTGCTTCATGCGGCGGGATCTGTACGCGGTCACGTACCGGCCGCCGCGTTCGACTGTGGCCTCCTGGTGACCACGGCGGCCGGCGCCAACGCCGAACCCGTCGCCCAGTACACGCTCGCCGCCGTATTGTCGTCGGTCGCCAGGGCCCCTTCCCCAGGCGCTCGGCTCCGTTCGAGCAGGGGAGACCCCATCCGGCTCCCTCGTCCGCCTTGCGATGCACGACACCGGACCCCGCTCCCTTTCCGGCCTGATCCAGACGAAAGACCCCAGCCGCGTTGCCTCCCGGCACGGTACTCGGCAGCACCGCCCGAGGCACCGTGATCGACCACGCCGCGCTCGAAGCCGCCTGCCACGAGGGCCTGCACGCCGTCCCCGACGTGACCGATCCCGAACCGCTGCCGGCCACCAACCCCCTGTACGACCTGCCCAACGTACTTCTCCCACCACCCATCGCCGGCTCGCTCGGGTCGGAGACCAGGACGATGACCGCCGCGGTCCTCACCGAACTCGAACGCTACGCCGCGGGCCTGCCGCCCCACTCCCCGGTGACGGCGCAATCCCTGGAGACACTGACGTGACCACAGAGGACGACCGCGACTCCGAGGCACGGCAGACCGCCCTCCCACGAGGGCCTCCGCCCGCACACCGAACCTGCGCGCGACTCCGCACCGATCCCCGGCCACTCCCGGTGCACCAGCTGCCGCCCGCCCACCGGGACGGGCAGCACCCCCCGCCACGCACTCCGCAGAAGAACACCGGAGGAAGCCATGTCCCACCCCCGCATCAGCCGACGACACGTGCTCCAGGCAGGAGGCGCGGCCGGTCTGGCCTCAGCGCTCGGCCTCGCAGGACAGCCCGCAGCGGCCTTTGACCGGCCCACGGCCCGGATCACCGATCTCGGCCCCGCCGTGGTCCAGTTCTCGCTCATGAGCGCGGTGCTGATCGGCGACACCGTGTACATCGGATCACGGAACGTCGACCCCGTGCGCATCATCGCCCTCCACCTGCCGACCCGCACCGTCGTGGCCCAGACCGATCTCAGCAACGGCCACTCCGTCCAGGCCCTGGCAGCCGACCCGACCGGCAGGTATCTGTACGCAGGCGTCCTGCAGAAGGCGGACGTCGGCAAGCCCAACCTGTTCCGCTGGGACCTGACCACGCCCGGCACCCCCGCCGAGGCCATCGGCCGCATGGGCGACCGCGACGTGCGAGCCCTCGCCGTGGCGCCCGACGGCGTCCTGTACGCCGTGGGCGGCGGTGCCGAGACGGCTCCCGCACTGTGGGAGTGGAACCCCAGGACCCGCGAGGTCCGCAACGCGGGCACCCCGGGCCCCAAGGGCACCCTCGTGCGTGCCGTCGCGGCGACCGGCACGACCGTGTTCTTCGGCGCGGGAACCACCTTCAACGGCGGCGGCGACTCCGGCAGGGCCGCCCTCTACGCCTACGACCGGTCCGCCGCAACCTTCACCTCGGTCGCACCCCCGGAGATGGAGAACGATCCGAGTATCCGGGACCTGGCGGTCATGGGCGACACACTCGTCGTCGGCTCCGCCGGGTCCACGGAGCCGTCGAAGGTCGCCCTCATGGACCTGAACGACCTGTCCTCGTACACCATCGCGACGTCGACCGGGACGGTCGCCAAGTCGTTCACGGAGATCGACGACACGGTGTACTTCGCCGGTGAGGACGGCATCCACGGCTACGACAAGCGGACCGACACCATCGCGCCGGTCGAGTTCGACGGACCTGACCCGGGCGAGATCTGGGGCGTGGACAGCCGGGACGGAAAGATCGTCGTCACCTCGGCCTTCGGCTTCGTCGCGGAGATCGACCCGGCTGCGGGCACCTGCGCGGTCACCGAACTCGGGGAAGCGGGCGCCCCCGAGACCCCGCAGACCGCCATGGGCCTCGCCGCCGGCGACGGTTATGTCTACGTCGGCGGGACGGGCACCCTCGCCCGCCACTCACTGCGCTCCGGCGAGGTCGTCAACCTGCGCGCGCCCGGCGAGGCCAAGGACTGCGTCGTCCATGACGGAGCTCTGTACACCGGCCAGTACAACTCGCAGGGCATCTGGCGCTACGACCCCCGCCACGACAAGCAGATGCGCCAGGTGGCCGACTTCCTCAACGAGCAGAACCGGCCCCTGGACGTCACCCTGGACCGGACGAACGGCCTCGTGCTCGTCGGCGTGCAGTCCGACACCGAGGGCGGCGGTTCGCTCTGGACGTACCACCCGGCGACAGGCCGGTCCCGGTGCTTCGTCGACCCGGTCGACGCGATGCAGTGCGTGCGCGGTATCGCGAGCCAGGACGGCGTGGCGTATCTCGGTGGTGACAACACCCTCGTCACCGGGCCACGCAGCACCGTGGTGGCGTTCGATCCCGTCCGCGGCAAGGCGCTCTGGCGGATGGACCCGCAGCAGACGGCGGGCACGGCCGCTCTGACGGTCAGGGGACGCCACTTGTACGGTCTGTCACGCAAGGGCGGCCTCTTCGTCATCGACCTCCGTCGGCGCACCCTCGTTCACCGGGCGGACATCAGGGAGGTCTGCAACGGCTTCGCCGCCCTGGTGACCAACCGCGGTGTGGTGTACGGAGTCTCCGATACGACCGTGTTCCGCTTCGACCCCCGCACCTTCGCCGTCAGCACCGTCGTTCCCGCCGTCAACGGCAGCTGGTACAGCGGCTCCCACCTCACCAACGACGAGGCCGGCCATCTCTACACCATGCGCGGCCGCAACCTGATCCGGATCACCGACAGGCCGGGCCGCTGAACGTACGACCCAGCGGGGAACGACTTCAGGAAGGACACGGAAATGAACAAGAAAACAATGGTGCGGGCCTCGACCGCCCTCGTACTGGCAGGGGCACTCGGCGTGGTGGGCCTGAACACCGCCGACGCGGGCCAGGACAGGCCGGACCGATCCGCGGCGCAGCAGTCCCGGAACAGCGCGCGTTCCACACTGCTCGACATCGACTACAAGGACGGCAGCCTCAACTCGGGAATCCCCGGACTGACGACGACGCACGCCACCGCGCACGACGCCTCGTCAGTCGTCAGGTTTGGCGACGACTACGCCATCACGCACAAGGTGACGCTGGGAGATCCCGACTACGAGTCCGACGGGGCCCCGCGCAGTGAGAGCGCCACGAACAACATCCCTCAGGGAGTATTCCATGTGGGCGACGTGCGCCGTTACGAGTTCAGCATCCTCCTGAAGGACTGGAAGACCTACGAGCCGGGGGAATCGGAGAGCGGCGACATCATCTTCCAGGGGAAGCACGCAGGCGGGAACCGGCCGTCCTTCTACCTGATGGCCAAACG
This sequence comes from Streptomyces sp. NPDC127117, assembly GCF_042677325.1. NCBI lineage: Bacteria > Bacillati > Actinomycetota > Actinomycetes > Kitasatosporales > Streptomycetaceae > Streptomyces > Streptomyces sp. NPDC127117. The sequence continues at coordinate 161,069 of NZ_JBHXTM010000001.1, read as the reverse complement.
CAACAGCATCGCCTTCCGGTCACCCGCGCTCGAACTGCAGGCCGATGTGGTCGATGACTTCCGCCCGTACGTCAATCAGTGGATGACGTTCCGCGTGGACGTCCGCTGGACGGACGACAGGACCGGCCACTACAGGATCTCCACCCGCACGCCCGGCGAATCGGAATTCACCCTGCGCAAGACGTACGAGCACGTGCAGACCTTCCACCCCAAGAACCCCACGAATTTCGGATACATCAAGTGGGGCCTCTACCGCCCCGGACAGAGCATCCAGAACGGAGACGTTCCGACGCGGATCGTGCAGCACGACAACATCAGCATTCAGGATCTCGCGGGCGAATAAGCCGGAAGGAGGCGGGGTTCGGCCCGCCCCGAGATCTCCCTGCTGCCTGTCTCGTCCGGCACGAAGTCCGCTCCGGATCGATCCAACCGTCCCCTTGATGAAGGTCTGGTGATCGGGTCAACTGGGCGGCTCGACGCCCGAGCGGACCGCCTCCGGGAACGACCTGATGCACTTGCAGCCGACCGAGGCATCGGGCTGCGGTGTCCGGGTGAAGGGCGACACCAAGGTCCCCGGAACCCGGTACCCGTCGCTTCAGGCGTACCCCCTCACCCGTATCGAGGCGAGTACCCTCAGCGGGTGCTGGGACTGCACACCGGCGGCCCCTTGGGACCGGTGATCTCAGTGATCCGGAGCAGCAAGCGGCAGCCGTGTACGGGAACGGACGGACGGCGGCCGGGAGGCGGTGTCCGTCGTCGGGGTCCGGGATCTCTACCCGGTCGGGGGCTGATCAGTGTCAGTCTGATCGGGATGCTCGGCGGCATGGCGCCTGGTGGGGCGGTTCGAAGGTTGAGGAAGCGGCAGCCGCGTTGCCAGGCTGGGCGCTGGTCGCGTCCGGATGTTGTGATCTGACGGGTGGGTCGGCCCTGTGGAACGTGCGAGGTGACCGCAGGGCCCTGAGCACCGTGCCCGACCGTACGAGCAGCAGCGGCTCACCGCCCGGTGAGCTGCTGGATACGCGCAACCCCAGCCGCAGGCGCAGCGGGTGAGCCGGCGGTTGCAGGCACCGCTACCTGGCTGCCTTTGCTCCCGCAGGACCGGCCCGGCCGTCCAGGCGCCGTGTCGGCCCGGATACGACGACGCACGGCACAGCCCCCGCACCCAGTGGCACAGCAACGGGTACGTGTATCCGTCTGGCACGTGAACGGATTCGGTGGCCGGGCGTCGTGGACCGGGCCCACCAGATCGTGGAGGGCAACGAGGGTGGCGTCACGCCGCGCCAGGTCAGGTATCGCCTCGTTTCCGAGAGCGTGCTGCCGCGCACCCCGTCGATGTACCGGCACCTGTCCGCCCACCCCGCCCGGGCCGCCGAGCGGGCGACTTGCCGCCTGCCGGGCGAGCGCTCGGCTTGCGGGGTCGGCCGAGGACAGAGCGGTCCGAGACCAGTGAAGCGATCGCACGATGGGCCTCGGCGCCCCGGTCGAGCCGCATCGCGGAGTGCGTCGTAAACCACTGGCCGATCGCATCATCCTGGAGGGAAGCTGGGCCCCATGACGACAACCTTGATCACCGGAGCCAACAAGGGCCTCGGCCGCGAGACCGCCCGTCGGCTCATCGCCGCGGGCCACACCGTCTATTTGGGAGCGCGCAATATCGAGCGCGGCGCGGTGGCCGCGGCCGAGCTCGGCGCCCGGTTCGTGCAACTCGACGTCACCGACGATGCGTCGGTCGCCGCCGCGGTGGCCACCATCGAGGCCGACGGCGACCTGGACGTCTTGGTCAACAACGCCGGAATCGAGGTGCGGTCACCGGGAGGAGACATCATCGGTGCCGCGGAGCTGACCGCCGATGTGATGCGGGAGGTGTTCGAGACCAACGTCTTCGGCCTGGTCCGGGTGACCCACGCCTTCCTGCCACTGCTGGAACGCTCCGCCGCCCCGGTCGTGGTCAATGTCAGCAGCAGGCTGGCCTCGCTGGCCCAGGCCGGCGAGGGGTACCCGGGGGTGGCCTACCCGGCCTCCAAGACCGCGGTCAACATGCTCACCGTGCAGTTCGCCAAGGCGTTCCCGCAGATGCGGATCAACGCCGTGGAGCCCGGCTACACCGCGACGGACCTGAACCAGCACGAGGGCACACAGACCGTCGAGCAGGGCGCCGAGATCATCGTTCGGATGGCTCAGCCGGGGCCGGACGGCCCGACCGGCGGCTACTTCGACGCGGCGGGCCCGCTGCCCTGGTAGGTGGCGAGGCCTACGACGGGATCCGCGATGCTGCTGGACCAGGGCCCCATCTCAGGTACGGCTACGCCGATGCCGTCCTGACCACCGCCCTGTCCCTGGCCGCGGATAGGTACTGCGGTACCCGGTTCTTGGCCGCGGATGCGACGGACCGGCCACGACACTGGTACGAGTGTCGTTTCTTCTCCGCCATCGACCACTTGCACTGCTTCGAACGGCGCTGATCGCGTCCGTCGAGTGGGCGGTCGGGTGCCGGCCGGTCCGACATGCCGGGCAGGCCGAAGGGCCCACCCCGCAGCGGAGCTTCCGGCACCGGGATCCGAGTCACCGCAATGGTCCCTCCACGGCGAAGACGTGGCTGTAACGTCAGCCGCGAGCCCTCGCAGGGAGGGTCATCAAGGCAGGGGGAGGACTGTGTCAGAGATTTCCCGGCGAGCACTCTTGGGTGCCACCGGCGCAGTTGCCGCATCGACACTTCTCACGACAACCGGACCAGCGCAGGCCGCCGATACCGAGGGCGGCAAGGGCGGGAACACACCACACAGCACCTCGAAGGAGGACGAGACACCCATGGCCAGTGGCAGCCAGACCCTCAAGTACGTGGCATACATCTCAAGTCCCGACACGGAGGTGCTGAACGACGCGACGTTCGGCGTCGGTGCCGACCCCGCCGACATGTGGGCGTATCTCGACGATGCCACAGCACGCCTCCGGGCGAGACATCCCGCGTACTCCTTCACCCCCCGTCTCGTCAGGTATGACCAGGTCACCACCGAGATACCGCGCCCGTAGCACACACTGCGCCGGCCCCGGCCCCCAACTGGGCCGGCGCATCCCCTTACCCCGGTTCCGGGTCTGCGCACGGCGCGCCACCTGGTAGCGGCAGTCAAGGCGTCAACCGGCACACCGACGTCCGCTCCCAGCGCTTCGTCGGCTCCGTGCCCTGAGGCGGGGGCGACCCGGCCGTGGGGATTGGGTGGGACGCCGGGGTCCGCCGGTTCCGGGATGAAACAACGGGAGAAGCAGCCTCTGGGCGGGATGGGCGACTACCAGGTTGCGGGAAGGTGCAGAGGGCTCCGTGTGAGGGCGCTCCTGCGCCATTCGACGGCGTCGGCCGGCACTGCAAGGCGCAGGCTGGGGAGCCGGGCGGACAGTCGGTTGAGGGCGAGGCGGAGTTCCGCGCGGGCCAGCGAGACGCCCAGACAGTAGTGGTGTCCTCCACCGAAGGCGAGGGTGGGGTGCTCCAGTGGGGCGAACAGGTCGGCGAAGGGGGCGGCGGGGAACGCCGATGGGTCGCGGTTGGCCACGCCGCGGTCGAGGGTGACGAGGTCTCCGGCCCGGATAGCCGTGCCGGCGATCTTCAGGTCCTCGGTGGCACGTAGCGGGTTGGTGCGCTTGCCGGGGTCGTTGAGTGGGATCAGGTGTGTCAGACGGTCGGCCAGCGTGCCTGCGGCCGCTTCGTCGGAGCCCAGGCGGGCCCACTCCTGCGGGCGTTCGCTCAGAAGATAGAGGAGGCTGTTGCCCAGCATGGTCATGGTGGTGTCGTAGCCGGCCACGACGAGGGTGGTCACGAGGTTGACGAGCTGGGACTCGGGGATGCCGCCTTCGCGGTCGGCGGCCTCTACGAGGGTGCTGATCAGATCAGGCCCGGGGGCGTGTCGGCGGTCGGCGATGAGGCGGGTGGTGAACTCGGTGAACTCCTGGGCGGCCTGCGCAGTTTCGTTCTGCGGAACCGAGGCGTCGGGGAAGGCGAGTTCGGTCCAGTGCAGCAGTCGGGTGTCGTCGAGGTCGTGGATTCCCAGCAGCTTGTTCATGACGGCGATGGGAAGGGGCCGGGTGTAGTGGTCGACGAGGTCCGCGGGCGGGCCATGGTCGACGAGGTTTTCGGTCAGCCGGTCGGTGACCTCGGCGATCAGCGGTGTGAGGCGGTCGATCGCACGGGGGGTGAAGGCCCCTTTGGTGGTCTGGCGCAGTCGTGTGTGAGCGGAGCCGTCCTGCTTGGCCATGGCGTCGGTGGTGTCGGAGAGGGGCGAGGCCGCTGCCGCGGGCAGAATGGCGCGGACGAACCGGGTGTCGGCCAGCACCTGGCGGACGTCGTCGTAGCGGGTGAAGTGCCAGGCGGGGCTGCCGTCGGGCAGGGTCGTGCGCCGGGGCGGGCCGGGGGCATCGAACGTCAGCCGGTGCAGGGGAAGGACTTCCTCGTCGTCGGTCATGATCCTCCTAAGCGAGCGGTGGCCTGCGACGCAGGGGCGGCGGCATTCCGGCTCCCCGCATGTGGACCTGTGCGGCGGAGTGGGGCAGGTGCTGCGGTCGGGCGGCGAAGGGAACGTGGTCGTCGCTTCCGGTCAGGGGCCGCGCAGCCTCGGTACCAGCCCATTCACACCTACTGGGACAGAGAGTGCATGAATGATCACTTTACGTGTCATGTGTGTGGTTGTCGGTGGTGGTCATGGCCGAGTCGCACTTGCCGCGACTCTTCTGCTCGCGGACCGGGAACGGCAGGTCACCGGGCTGATCGGCTGCCCAACAGGCCGACGACCTCCTCGCCGCCGGTCTCCGGCTACACGTACGCCCCCTCCCGACACCCCGACCACCCCTGACGCCCGGCCGGAGACATCGAGGACGGCCAGGAACACGAGGACGTCGCCGCAGTGCGCGCCGAGCTGGAACGCGTGCAGCACGAGCGGGAGTCGGCGAAGGCGGCACATCTGAAGGCGCGGCTGACAGGGCGTGGCGCGCGCATCGAGGATCCGCGGCGGGCGTCGGCCGCCCTGATGCCCGCCCCTGGAACGGGGCGATCTGACGGGCCGCCCATGCCCGCGCAGGCCGGACCGTACGGTCAGTACGCCTGTGACAGAACGAAGACGCCGCAGAGGACCGTCTGTGACTCGGTGCGGGATACAAATACTTTCGACCGCATGCACCGCGTTACTCATGGGGGAACACCGTGAAGTACACCCGCATCACTGCTCTCGCCGCCATCGGCGTCGCCGCCACTCTCTCGCTCACCGCCTGTGGCAGCGACAGCTCCGGGAAGGTCTCGTCCTCCAAGGGCTCCTCGTCCTCGTCTTCTTCGTCCTCGGACAGTGACTCGAAGCCGGAGGGCACCTCGGGCTCCGACGGCTCGGAGGCCGGCAACGCGAAGTCGGGCTCCGGTGAGGACACCGAGGCAGAGGCAGCCGCGAACAGCGCGACGAAGACCGGCGCCAAGGCCACATTCTGCAAGACGGGGGACCTGGCCATCGAGGCGACGGACGCCGCTCCCGACAAGGAATCCGGCAGGATCGACATCACCATGATCAACCGAGGGTTGACCACCTGCTCGGCAACGGGCTTCGCAGGCGTCGACATCAAGGACGCCGACAACACATCGAACCCCATCGAGCGCGGCCACGCCCAGCCGCGCATCACCACCCTGAAGCCCGGTGACGCCGCTGTTTTCAACCTCGCCTACGACATCGACAACTCGGGCGAGAGTCTCGCGTCCCCGACCAACATCCTGGTGACGCCCCCGAACGAGACCCACACCGTGACCCTGAAGTGGCCTGCGGGTGCGGGGGAGATCAAGGGCGCCTACACCGACGTTGAGGTCTACCCCACGCACACGACCAGGTAGGGGTGGTGCGCGCGGCCGGGCCCGTGGCTGATCGCCGGATCCGGCCAGGGTCTTGCCCATAACGGGGTCCTCGGCAAGGTCGGGCTCACCGGCATGATCGATGTCGCGACCAGGAAACCATCGGCGGTGGTTCTGCCGCCGACGACGAAGTCGGTGGACGCGACCTTGCCGGCCGCACTGTCACTCCCGGGCCAATGAGGCCGGGTTGGGTCGACGCTGAATGTCCCGGTCGGTGCTGCCGCACCGCAGCCTGGAGCAGGGGCTGCTGAAGGGCGCTGAAGTGGAAGAACGCAGGGGCTGCGGGGTCTCGATGACCCACCGAAAGCCGGTTCCCACTCGCAAGTGATGCTCGGGCACCTGCCAGCAGTTTTGGGTTCCGCCGGTGGGCGGACTCCGCGACTGCACCGGGCGGGCCACCAGTGGTCCAACTTCAGTGGCAAGCCGCGCCACTTCGCCGTCACAGGCCAGCCGCGCCCAACAGAAGTTCACGGGTCGGTATCGGAATCAGGTGGAATGTCACGCCGTCGCCTTCCGCCATGTCTCCAATGCTCTGACCGCGTGGGTTCGCCGGGCCAATTCAGTCGAGACAGGTCCAGCAGTCTGAGTAGCCTCGCCCTGTGGTGGATGAAGCGGCGTACGTCCGGTATCGGGAAGACTCGAAGGTGCTGGCAGCGATCGGGGAGCATGTCGACGCCCAGGTCGGCCGTGTCACGGTGCGACTGCCCAGGGCTGTGGCCGAGGCCGCGGTGGACGCCTGGGAGCGTGACGAGTTGGGTGACCTCGGTGAGGAGACCCATGAGCAGTACGCGCTGCGGGACCAGGCTGGTGATCTGGCACTGATCGGCCTCGTGATCTCGGAGCGAGGCCGCTGGGAGGGTGAGGAGGTCGTGATCGACCTGGATCTCGTCTTCGCGGGGGCAGCCGTACGGGCGTCGTTGTGAGTCGGGCCGCGGCGGCCACCGGGCTGCCGCCGCCCAGCCCTGCCAGGTGGTCACCGGCCACGCTGCACCGCCGGTGGCTTCGTTCACTTCCAAGGGTTCTGGCTCACTTCCCGCGGAGGGCTGACTGAGTGTGAAGAGGAGTCCGGCCCCGCGCGGCGGGGGTTCTTGGGAGGGTTTTCGGGGAGCTTCGGGCTCGTTGATGACGCGGTCCGACCAGTGAGCCGCCGCCTCTTGCCTCACGACACCACGATCGCCACAACCGCCCGAGTTGCTGGATGCCTCGTTCTTCTCTACGGGCAGCCCTGCACCCGTATCGCGGCCCTGACCACCTCGCACTCATGGAGCCCGCTGGTGAACTCCCCGCTGCCGTCCTGAGCGACCTTCTCGGCATCCACATCGGCACCGCCACGCTCTGGTCCCAGGAGTCGGGCAACACGCACCCTGGCTACGCGGCAGAGACGGCACGGAGGGAACGCAGGAACTGATGGCCGGGGTTGCCGATATGCACCCCGGAAGGTGACGTCACACTCATCATGACAGGTCAGAGGGTGCTTTCGTAGGAGGAACGGCACACGTGACCAGCCTTGTTCAGCCCTCTGTGGGGCATCCAGAATCTCCGTCATGAATCACTCGGGGAAAGTCGATCAGGACGACATCGTGCGAGCGCGGAATGTGCTGCTCGCGTCGGGACGCCGCACGCCGCGCGAGGAAGTCGACGCCTACCGGGTGCTCGCTCGGGTCAGCCCCGCCTCGTACCTGCCGCTCTTGGCCCGGGCGCTGCAACGTCTGAGCTACGACACCGGCTCCGGCAAGAGGCATGCGTTCTCTCTGGCGTTGTGCGAGGAGGCAGTGGCCGCAGCGCGGTCCATCGATCCGGCCGAACCTGCCCGTGCGGATGTTCTGTACGAGGCCCTCAACACGTGCCAGAGAGAGCTGTACGGCCTGGGCCGACGCGCCGAAGGACTCGCTATGCGTGCCGAGATGCTCGCCATTGGCCGTGCAAAGGCCGAACTGTCCGGAGATCCCGTGGTCAACGGGTTGAATGAGTGGGCTGCCGGACTCTCCGAGGAAGGCCGGTATGCCGAGGCTGCCGATGCCATGACCGAGTTGGTCGCAGGGATCCTGCCCGACGGGCCCCGCAGTGGGGCTCTCGCCTGGTCACTCCTGGAGTGGATCGCCGCTCTCCATGACGCCGGCCGGTCCGGCGAAGCACTCGCCGCATTCGAGACACTCGTCAGCATGGAAGCGGCCGAAGCCGCGAACGACCATGGGCCGATGGCCTGCCATCTCTACTCGCTCATCGGGTACGCCCGGATGCTCGACACCCACGGCCGAGGCGAGCAGGCGGTTCTCGCGCGGCAAGAGGCACTGGACTTGCTGAAGGAGCTGGCCGATACCGGTGAGCGGAAGTCCTGGAGTGGCTATCAAGCGTCGTATTGGGCGGTGCTGCTGTCCCTCTCCGGCGCCGAAAGCGATCGGCCTGCGTCCAATGGACCGCGTCCGCCTTCGGGAGCGGCGCCCATCCAGTGGTCACCCGATGCCAAGCAGCGCTACTTCGACAGCCGTCATACCCTCCGCGAAGAGCTGGAGACCCTCGCTCCGCGAGCCACTGAAGATCCGGACCAGCACCTGGCCGAACTGGTCCGCCTGCATCGCGTCCTCACCATCCGCTCCGCCGTCTACTGGGAGAACCGCACCCATCTGTTCGCGGAGCAAGTGCACTCCCTGTTCGACGAGGGAGTGAGCCTGGCCCGCCGACTTTCTCAGCACGACCCGGCAGAGGGAACACGAACACTGGCCACGAGCCTGATCGACCGATCGACCTTCCACACCGCCGCCCGCGAGTTCAGGCCCGCCCTCGACGACTTCCGCCAAGCCCTGAGCTACCTGGGGGAGGCCGGTTAGCCCGAGCCGGCCATCGTCCGCGGGCCTGGACGACGCCTGAGGGAGGGGCATGATCATCGCTTTGTGGTCGCAGTGGGGGCAGTACGAGTACGTCACCAACATCGGCTTCTTCGCCTGAACAGCGGTCTCCCCTTGCCGAGCCGTCGGCGGTCTCCCAGCCCGGGGCGGTCAGCACTTACCCGGCGTGGTGACCCGTACCTGAAAGCCACGCCGAGGAATTCGTCCGTCTACTTGTTCTGCGACTTCTGCTACAGGCCCGGGCCGGCCTCGTCGGCTCTTCGCTCCTCCTGCGGGTCATCGCTCGTCGTGCTCGACAAAGGTGACCCGGTGGCCGGCACATACGCGAAATGCGGAGGGCGATACCCAGGCTCCTCGCCCGCGCGCCCGAGGTTCTGGCGGCCGCCGTGCGGGCATGCCGTACCCCGCTACGAGAACACCTGTCGCGAACATCGTGACGCACCCCGCTGACTGGACAGGCACCTCAGACGACCACGACCCGGCGCCCGCGCGTGTGACCGGCCTGGCTGTCGATGTGCGCGGCCGCGGCCTCGGCGAGCGAGTACGACTTCTCGACCGGGATGTGGAGCTTTCCCCGCGAGATGAGGCCGGCGGCCTCGGCGAGCGCATCCGGCACGCTCCCGGCCACACCGGAGAACCGGACACCGAGCTGCGGCGCATCGAGATCGGCGATGGAGATCACCTTCTGCGGATCCCCGGTCAGCTCGATGAGCTCGCGAATCACGCCCGAGCCGGCCAGATCGAGGGCCGCGTCGACGCGGCCGAACTGCCGTATCCGCTCGACCCAGCCCTCGCCGTACGTCGTGGCGAGGGCACCCAGGCTCCGTAGATAGTCCTGGTTCGCGGCTCCGGCGGTGCCGATCACAGTGATGCCGCGGTCGCGGCCGATCTGAAGCACCGCCGATCCGACTCCTCCGGACGCACCGCTCACCAGCAGTGTCTGTCCGGGCCGCACACCGACCTCGCGGATGATGCGCAGCGCGGTCTCCACCACGGAGGGGTATCCGGCGGCCTCTTCGAATGTCAGACCCTCGGGCATACGGGCCCAGGCCGACAGCACGGCGAACTCGGCGTAGGTGCTGGAGCCTTCGCCGAACACATGGTCGCCGACCTCGACCCCTTCGACGCCCTCGCCGACCTCGTCCACCACCCCGGCGGCGTCCAGTCCGACTCCGGCGGGCAACTCGATCGGATGGGCCTTCAGTATCTGACCTTCACGGACCCTCCAGTCGACGGGGTTCACGCCCGCCGCCCGCACGGCGATGCGCACCTGGCCGGGGCCCGCGTGGGGCTCCTCGGCATCTATGAGTTGCAGAACGTCCGGACCGCCGAACTCGGCGAAGCTCACTTTCCTCATGCGGCCGACCGTAACACTAACGGTTAGTGTTTTGGAACTGCTTCGACTTCCTACCTGATAGTGTTGCGGGCATGACCGTGCCGTCCGGGCGCCGTGAGCGCAAAAAGGCCGCGACCCGCCAGAAGATCGCCGACTCGGCCCTGCGACTCTTCCTGGAACGCGGGTACGACGCGGTGGGTATCCGTGAAGTGGCCGCTGAGGCCGACGTGGCCGTGACCACGCTCTTCTCCCACTTCGCCTCCAAAGAGGCCCTGGTGTTCGAACAGGACGAAGACTTCGAGAAGCGCCTCACGCAGGCGGTCACCCGTCGGGCGCCGCACGAGCCGCTCATCCCTGCGCTGCGCCACGAGATCCAGGCACTGGTGCGACACTGCACGGCGGACAGCGCCGCCCCGATCTGGCGCATGGTCGACGAATCACCCGCCCTGCGGAAGTACGAGGAGTCGATGAGGCTGCGCCACGCGGAGACGCTGGCAACAGCCATCGCCGACGATCCCGAACTGTCACAGACCGCAACGGCGAGCCGGACGATCGCGAGGTTCGTGATCGACGCCTATTCGCTCGCCCGCGAGGCGGCCGATCCGGAGGCCGCGGTGGACGAGATCTTCCGGATGATCGAGGCAGCCTGGGAGGTCACCTGCCCTTCTCGACGTGTGTGAGGAACTGTTCGTCCAGCGAACTTTCTCCACTCGTCGGCGAGCTGCGCCGCCGGCACCGTGCACTGGTGTGTTCGGCGTGGTTGGTGCTGTGGAGCTTCAACCGGCCCCGGTATTTCGAGGTGACGACCCGGATTCCGGAGTGGCCGAGCGCGGGGTCTCGCCGACGGGACGCCGGTGCCGACCCGGACGTGGCGTTCTCCCCGCCAGGCCATCGGGCGGCTCCCGTCCCGACCGGCGTGGCCGCGTGGTCGGCATAGGAGGTGCCCGAGTTCGCTTCTGCGGCAGGCAGCCTGCGACCGGCGGCTTCAGTCGGTTGACGAGTTCGACCAGTCGGCGGCTGCGGCGATTGACGACTTTCGATTCGCGCTGCACCGGGACCTGTGGAAGATCCAGCACGGGGTTCCCACAGCCATCCGGCGCCGACAACCTCTCGTAGTGGACGGCGGTGCGAGCAGGAGTCGGCTGATCGGGGGAGTCAGGTGTAGCTGTCCTCGACGGCGACTCGTCGCACGGTACGCAGCGTCGCCTGGAGACTGTTCAGATCGGTCGAGCCCAGAGCGAGGCGGATCGCCTGCGGTGTGTGCGTCGAGGTGCTGAACGGCTCGGCCGTGGTGACCGAGATGTGCTGGCGCGCGAGGGTGGCGGTCAGGCGATCGGCGCGTGCGTCCTCGGGCAGCGGCAGCCATGTGAAGTAGGACGAGGGGTGGCTGATGAGTGGTAGCCCTGCCAGCTCCTGTCCGGCGAGTGCTTGGCGGGCCTTGGCGTCGTGTCGTTTCTGCGCTTCCAGGTGGTCCACCGTGCCGTCGTCGAGCCAGCGGCAGGCGATGGCCGTGGTGAGGGCCGGAGTGTTCCAGGTAGTCGCCCGAATCGCGCGTTCGAGCGAGGGCACCGAGGACGGCGGGGCGACGACGAAGCCGACCCGCAGGCCGGTGGCGATGTTCTTGGACAGTCCCGAGACGTAGACGGTGATGTCCGGCGCGGTCGCAGCCAGAGGCGGTGGAGGGTCCTCGACCGGGTAGGCGTAGGAGGCGTCTTCGATGATGAGCGGACCGTGCTGCCGAGCGATCTCGATCAGGCGGGTTCGGTCGGTTGCCGGCATGACCCAGCCCAGAGGGTTGTGCAGGGTGGGCATGGTATAGATCGCGCGCACCGGACGGGTTTCGCACAGCCTCTCCAGGGCATCGAGATCCGGTCCGTCGGCAGTTGCGGGTATGGGCTCCAGATCGATATGCAAGGCGTGCGCGAGCACCTTGAACCCCGGGTAGGTGAGTGCGTCGACCGCGACGACGTCGCCGGCGTTGAGTGCGGCCATGACGGTGACGGCCAGGCCGTGCTGCGCACCGTTGACGATGAGGACCCGATCCGCGTCAGTGGTGATTCCCCGGCGCCTCAGGTGCCGTGCGATCGCGGCTCTGTCCTGAGGACGTCCTCGATGCGGTTGGTAGCGCAGAAGTGAGTCGAGATCACCAGTGGTGGCCAACTCTCGCAGGGCCTGCCGTAGGAGATCGGCCTGGCCGGGCAGCGACGGATAATTGAAGTTGAGGTCGACCGCATCCGTGGCGACGACCTGCTGGTCGATACCGTGACCGGCGGGAACCGCGATGTCACGCACGAATGTGCCGCGGCCCTGCTCCCGGCTCACCAGACCCATCGTCTCCAGCTCGGCGTACACCCGGGTCGCGGTCACCACGGCGATGCCCTCACTGGCGGCGAGCCCGCGGTGTGTGGGCAGCCGCGCACCCGCGGCGAGCCGCCCGGTCCGGATGTCGGAGGCGAGCGCGTCGACCAGCGTTTTGTACCGCGAGGCTGCCATGCATCGGATTGTACGCATGACAATTCTTTGACTGTCCTGCTGGCGGATCCATACCGTCAAGATCCACCCACCACCCGGAAGGACAGCCGCCGTGCACATCGCCATCCTCACCTTCGAGGGCTACAACGAGCTCGACTCACTGATCGCGCTCGGTGTGCTCAACCGCATCAAGACCGACGGCTGGCGCGTCACCATCGCTACCCCAAGCCCCAAGGTGACGTCGATGAACGGAGTGACCATCGAGCAGATGTCCACTCTTGAGGAGGCGTGCTCCGCTGACGCCGTCATCGTCGGCAGCGGCATCGCCACCCGCGAGGTCGTCGAAGACCCGGCGATCATGAACGTCCTGCGTCACCTGGATCCCTCGCGCTGGCTCATCGCGGCACAGTGCTCCGGCGCGCTCGTGCTGGCCAAGCTCGGCCTGCTCAACGACATCCCCGCCTGCACCGACCTGGTCACCAAGCCCTGGGTCGTCGCCGCCGGCGTCGAGGTGCTCAACCAGCCCTTCTACGCCAAGGGCAACATCGCCACCGCCGGCGGCTGCCTGGCCTCCCACTACCTCGCCGCCTGGATCGTCGCCCGCCTGGAAGGCCGCGACGCCGCCGAAAGCGCGCTGCACTATGTCGCCCCGGTCGGGGAGAAGAGGGAATACGTCGAGCGTGCCTGGCGCAACATAGCCCCCTACCTGCCCGCTCCCGCACCGGCGCTCGTCTGAACTCCTGCTCTGCCGGCGAAATACGTTCGTCGCCGTGCCGACCGTCAGACCCGCTCGCCGCGGAAAGGGGCCACGATCATGGCCGAGGAGATCGGACAGCTCAGGCACGATCAAGCCGCTCATCGGAGGACTCGCCCCCGGCGGCGAGCTGGGCCTCGCCGCCTCTGAGGGACCGACCGGCTGGTCGGCCCTGGATTTCCTGGCGGACAGGCAACGGCCAAGGGCGCGTTCACCGACATCAACGCGCTGGACGCGGCTGTGAAGTACGGCGTCCTCACCGACACCCACCCGCTGGTCGAGGTCTTCGCCCACCCGCCGCTGAAAGGTGAGTTCAGCCCTCACTCAAAGTGGTCGCATCACAGAAGTCAGAAGTTGTGACAGAAGCGGAATCAAGCCAGTACGGCACCAGGCATGATGCAGGCATGATCACTGTTCATCTGAAGTACGAGATCGACGCCGACAAGCTTGCGGACTTCGAAGAGTACGGTCGCCGCTGGGTCCGGCTCGTCAACCGTTTCGGCGGGACGCACCACGGCTACTTCCTGCCGAGTGAGGGCGACAGCGACATCGCCTACGCCCTCTTCTCCTTTCCTGGCCTGGCCGCTTACGAGCAGTACCGCACGGACAGCATGTCCGACCCGGAATGCCAGGAAGCATTCCAACTGGCTCGTGACACCCGCTGCATCAAGCGGTACGAGCGCCGCTTCCTCCGGCCGCTGGACGGCCTGTCCTAGGCCGTCGGGAGGTGCGTAGTACGACCCCCTGCCGCGCCTCCGGCGGCTACGTGCCGTTCGCCGCGCAGACCGACCACCGCGTCAAGGCGGTCGCCACCGTCAGCGCCGTCGACGTTCGCAGCCTGCTGATCGAGGGCCTCGGCCGCACCCAGGGTGCCGAGGTCCTGCAGTCCCTGCTCGACCAGGCCGGCCCCGCGCGCACCGCGGAAGCCGAGGGCAGGGCACCGGCCGTGCTGAACTGGGCCCCGGAAAGCCCGGAGGGCCTTGAGGAGGCGCCCACCCTCTACCGGGAGGCACAGAACTACTACCGCACCCGCGCGGTGGTCACCACAACTCCACCAACGAATGGCCGCTGCGCAGCATCGACCACATCGCACAGTTCGACCGCTACGCCCTGATCGAGCTCATCGCGCCGCGCCCGCTGCTGATGATCGTCGGCTCCGATGCGGACACTGCCTACTTCAGCCGTGAGGCCATCGAGAAGGCGCGGGAGCCCAAGGAACTGTTCGTCGTCGACGGCGCCACCCACATCTCCCTGTACGACCAGAACGCGCACGTCACCCCTGCGGTCACCAGGCTCACCGACTTCTTCGGCAAGCACCTGGCCGCCTGACGCGCCCGAACACTCCGGCGCCGTCCCACAGCCGATCGCAACCAAGGAAGAGAGCAGAACGATGCGGAAGGAATCCACGCGCTTCAAGAACCGGACCTGGGATGTGGCCGCCGACGTCCGCCTCCTGGACGGGTGCGACCCGGCAAAGAAGTACCCGGCCATCATCTGCGCTCACCCGATCAGCAGTTGCAAGGAGCAGACGTCGGGAAATGTCTACGCCGAGAGGCTGATCGAACTGGGATACGTGACCCTTGCGTTCGATGCCTCGCACCAGGGAAGGAGCGGCGGTGAGCCCCGCTACCTGAAGGATCCGGCCCGGATCGCCGAGGACCGCTAGGTTGCGGCCGACGGCGCCGTGACGACGACATGGCCGCTTTACCAGCGCATGTCGAGCGAGGTCCTCCCCATGGCCGACGACATCGCCGTCGGCCATGGAAAGTGTCCGGTCGGCCTGGACGCGGTCCTGGACGCGGCGGATACACCGCTGCCACTCGGTGGCCCACACCGGCCACCACCCCGGATCGATCGCATCCGGCTCACCACGCCGCGCCTCGGTCATGGCCCGGCCGATGAAGGGACGGACAGCCGGACGCGCGCAGCTCCTCCGCGGGACGCCGGTACCGCGTACGTGCATCCTCAGCGGATCGGCGGGGCGGCTACCGCAGGACGAAGCCGGTGCCGAGGTCGTCCGCGGGATCGAGCTCGAAGCGGTGTTCGCCGGTCCGGTACGCCTTCCCTGTGACCTCCGCGACGACGGCGGCGTAGCCGTCGACGGCCAACTCCGCGACGATCCGCGCGTGGAAGCGGGTGCCGACGATCGAGTCGTGGACGAGAACCTGGCCCGGCTTGAGGTGACCGGTCGCCGCGAGCACGGCGACGCGGGAGCAGGTGCCGGAGCCGCAGGGGGAACGGTCGACCTGGCCGTCGGCGAAGATGGTGACGTTGCGCTGGTGCGGGTTGCCGTCCTCGTCGGTGCCGAGGTCGTCGTACAGGATGGTGCCGTAGATGCCGCTGAGGCGGTCGTCGACGGGGTGACGGGCGTGCTCGCTGTCGTTCAGCGCCCACTTGACTTCGCGTCCGATCGAGATGAGGTCGGAGTAGTGCTCGGGGGTCACGGACAGCCCCACGCTGGATGCGTCCAGATGTGCGTAGATGGCGCCGCCGTAGGCGATATCGACGATGACGTCTCCGCGGGACGTGGCGGCGGTGACGCGTTCGGCGAGCCGGTAGCTGGGGACGTTGACGAAGTCGACGCCGGTGATCTGTTCACCGACGGTGTGCACGCGCAAGGTGACCCGGCCTGACGGCACGTCGATGACGACTGTGGTGGAGCCGGAGGGATCGCGGGCGACGCGGCCGGTCTGTACGGCCCAGACGGCGAGTGCGATGGAGCCGTGGCCGCAGGCCGTTGAGAAGCCGTCCTTGTGCCAGAACAGCACGCCGAAGTGGGCGCCTTCGTCATCGGGTGGGGTAATGAACCCGCCGTACATGTCGGCATGTCCGCGGGGTTCGAAGCACAGCAGCTTGCGCAGGTTGTCCACGTCGGGATTGCCGATGGCGAGCATGCGGCGTTCGGCGACGGTGGCCCCCTTGATGGCGACCGGCGGTTCGGGAACGATACGGAACGGTTCACCGCCGGTGTGATAGTCGGTGGTGAGTACCTGATTGGTGGTCATGAGGTCCTCCACAGAGCTGAAAAGGGCAGGGTACGAGGCAGCCGGAAGCGGCCGGCGTCGACGAACTCGGCCGGCCGGGGATCGCGCGAGGTGGAAAATCAAGCGAGTACGGCGGAGAAGAACCCAGTGACCCAGTGGACCCGGGGCCGGTGACGATGCTGCCAGCCGGCGAACCGGGCTGTCCGCGCCGCGACTTCGTCCGCCGACAGGTTCTCGTGACCGTCCTCGGTGACGACCGGGTCACCCTCGATCCGGACATCGAGGCCGCGCCACCCTTCGGGCACAATGAGGCTGTCCGCATGGGCCGGCGCCGCTCCCCCGCCAAGTCGGAGCTTGTGCTCGATCTGCCCTGCCAGGACGTCCGTACGGCGGCCGATGACCTGACCGCCGCCGTCGGTGAATCCGCCCGTGGTGGAATCCACAGTCCTGCGGGGTTCGGCGATCTCCCTGTCCTCCTTGTCTTCCTTGACGATGTGGAGACCGCTGAGCGCCTCTTGAGTTCGGCATCACGTTCTCCTCCTCGGTGGCGACGGCGGCTTCCCAGTGCGGCTCGGGTACCCTCGCTGCCGCCGTTCGGTGACGGCTCCCGGACGGTATCTCGCACCGGCCGCGCTCGGTGCCCAGGAGCGCCACTGGCATAGACCGGCCACAGCCTTGACCGGAGCCGTCGACGCCGCTGCTCGGTGAGCTTGCCGGCCCGATTGCGCGCGTTGCCGAGCCATGTGCCGAGCTCGACCACCACGACCCCGTCAGCACCGGCCTGACGGCCCGTCGGGACCGCCACCGCCTCCATTGTCCGAGGTCTTCGCCCTGCACGATCACTTTGCCGGCTGCTGCCGGAAGGGCCCCGCCGCTCTGGAGGACGCTCTGGGCGAGGCGGCAGCAGCGCTGCCATCCCGTATATCCCATACCGCGCACCGATCCGCCGCTACGGCCCGACGCCGGGCGGCGCCGTGGGCTGCACCGTGCCCGGGGCGTTGTCAGGAGCTGCGACTGATGGAAGCCTCCACTGCCCGGGACCGTCGGCCGGCCGCCAATTCGTGCCGGTCGGTGCAGGCTACGGCGTTTGCAATACAGGTGGGGCAGAACTCTGGAACGCGTCCATGGGGTGACCGACCTGACCGCGGAGCAGGCCGACAAACCCCGTACCCTGCCGATCCCGCGAATGACCAGCCCGGACCCACGCTTTGAAGCAGGACAAGCTCAGCGCCCCTTCTCCGCGTCGAGCGCCCTGTCGAGGGTGATGGCGGCCATGATCAAGGAAAGATGGGTGAATGCCTGGGGGAAGTTGCCCAGTTGCTCCCCGCTCGGGCCGATCTCCTCGGCGAACAGCCCTACGTGGTTGGCGTAGGTCTGCATCTTCTCGAAGGTGTAGCGGGCCTGGTCCAGCCGACCTGCTCGGGCCAGCGCGTCGACGTAGAGGAAGGTGCACAGGCTGAAGGTGCCCTCCGAGCCGCGGAGGCCGTCCGGCGATGCTGCCGGGTCGTAGCGGTAGACAAGGCTGTCGGAGACAAGCTTGCGGTCCATCGCGTCGAGCGTGGAGAGCCACGTCGGGTCACGAGGAGCGACGAACCCGACCCTGGGCATGAGCAGCAGCGAGGCGTCCAGGACCTCGCCGTCGTAATGCTGGACGAAGGCGCGTTCCTTCTCGCTCCAGCCGTGTGCCATCACCTGTTCGAATATGGTGTCCCTCGTCCTGCGCCACCGCTCCAGGTCGGCCGGCCTGCGGAAGAGCTCGGCCAGACGCAGCCCGTGGTCGAAGGCGACCCACGACATCACCCGGCTGTAGGTGAAGTCCTGGCGACCGCCGCGGGTCTCCCAGATGCCCTCGTCCGGCCGGTCCCAGGCGTCTGCGAACCAGTCCAGCGTCCTCGTGAGCGCCTGCCATCCCTCGAAACTGGCCTGCTGCGCGATCTCGGCACCCTGGGACACCGCATGGAGCGCTTCGCCGTATATGTCCAGCTGAAGCTGGTCGGCGGCGCCGTTGCCGATGCGGACGGGGTAGGAGCCGCAGTAGCCCTCGAAGTGATCGAGCGTCTCCTCCGGCAGGTCGGGGCTGCCGTCGACCCGGTACATGGTCTGGAGCGGCTCGCCCTCCTTGCCCACGCGCTCACGCAACCTGTCGACCAGCCAGTGGACGAAGGCGGTGGCCTCCTCGACGAAGCCGAGGTCCAACATGGCCCGCACGGACAGCGAGCCGTCGCGTACCCAGGTGAACCGGTAGTCCCAGTTCCGCTCTCCGCCGACCTGCTCGGGCAGGCCCGTGGTGGCCGCTGCGATCAGGGCGCCGGTCGGGGCGTAGGTGAGGAGTTTGAGGGTGATGGCCGATCGGTGCACCAGCTCGGGCCACCGTCCCCGGTAGCGGGACCGGCGCAGCCAGTGCCGCCAGAACCGGGCGACTTCGTCGAACTGCCCGATGAGCCCGTCGACGGTGAGGGGGGCGGGCGTCTCGCCGTCGGATGCGCAGACGGTGAAGACGGCGCCCCCGGACTCGCCGGCTCTCAGCGTCACCTTTCCGCGCACGTCCCGGCCGTCCCGCTCCAGCGGGAAGGTGGACTGCAGGTGCCCGTCTATCCCGGGGGCCCGGAACAGAGCGCCGTTCTCGCCGAGTTCGAGTTCGTGCTCGGCGCGGCCGTAGTCGAAGCGCGGCCTGCACTCAAGGGTGAAGTCGACGGTCCCTCGCACGGCACGGACGCCGCGGACCAGGGTGTGCCGGTCGGTGGCGGTGCGGGTCCGGTCCGGGGGCATGAAATCGACCACCTCGCCCACGCCGTTCGGCGACAGGAACCGGGTGACGAGGATGGCGGTGTCGGGGTAGTAGAGCTGCTTGCACGTCCCGTCGGAATGCTCGGGGGCCAGCCGCATGTACCCGCCGCGCGTGTGGTCGAGCAGGGCCGCGAAGATGCTGGGCGAATCGAACCTCGGAGCGGCGAACCAGTCGATGACGCCCTGCGACGAGACGAGCGCGGCAGTCTGCAGGTCACCCACCAGGCCGTGCTCGGCGATGGGAGGGTAGCGGTCCATTGCGGCTCCGAGGTCTCGGAAGGGATCGATTCTCCAGGCAGAGATCACCACTGAGGTGAGCGAAACGCTGACACTCGTTGCTGCTGCCCCGGGCTGCTGTGTCTGCCACTAGCTCTGTGTGATGTGCAGATGGATGGGACCTCGCAGGATGGGGCTGGGCCGGTACGGTGGCGGGTCGGCGACCAGCCGGGGCCGGTCCAGGCGGCGTACCAGTTCGGTCAGTGCGATCTGGGTTTCCAGCCGGGCCAGTGGGCCGCCGAAGCACAGGTGGATACCGCTGCCGAAGCCCAGGTGCTGGTTGTCCCGGCGATCGGGGTCGAAGCGGTCGGGATCGTGGAAGCGGTCCGGGTCGCGGCTGCCCGAGGCGAGTATGAGCATGATCTGCGAGCCCTTGGGGATGACCGTGTCGGCGACGGTGATGTCGCTGTACGCCGCCCGCCAGGGAATGATGTGCACGGGGGGTTCGTAGCGCAGCAGTTCCTCGACCAGGGGCACGATCAGGTCCGGTTCGCTGCGCAGCCGTTGCAGCACCTGCGGGTGGCGCAGGAGCGTCAGCATACCGTTGGTGATGAGGTTGACGGTCGTCTCGTGGCCGGCGATGAGCAGCAGGTTCGCGGTGCTGACGATTTCCGCGTCGGTCATCCGCCCGTCGGGTCCGTCGTCGTTGGCCAGCCGTGTCAGCAGGTCGTCGCCGGGCCGGCCGTGGCGTTGTTCCAGCAGCCCGCCGAGGTACTCGCGCAGGTCTGTTGTGGCCTGTACGCCGTTGTCCAGTTTCTCCTTCGGGTCGGTCTCGGGGTCGTAGTCGAGCGAGTCGATGACGGCGTTCACCCACACATGGAACTGCGGTTCGTCCTCACGCGGTACGCCGAGCAGGTGGCAGATCACGGTGACGGGGAACGGGTAGGCGAAGTCATCGACGATGTCGATCTGCTGTTTGTCCGCGAAGTTGTCGATCAGGCCGCTGACGGTGCCGGTCAGGTCCGGTTCCATGCCGGTCACCAGACCCGGGGTGTGCGGGGGGCCGAAGTGGCGCATCGCCAGGCGCCGCAGGCGGTCGTGCTCGGGCGGGTCGAGGTTGATGAACGACGGCGTGGTACGTGCCTCGGCCGCGGCCATCGGCCGTGACAGGTTACGGACGTCGGAACTCAGGTGCGGGTCGTGCAGTATGCCGGTGAGTTCGCGGTAGGTACTGATGACATAGCTGCCATCCTCCTGCAGAGCCACCGGCGTCTCGCGCAGCTCGGCGTACAGCGGATACGGGTCGGCGCGAGCGGAGTAATCGAGGATCCGCCGCAGGACGTCCGGCGTCTCGGTCGTGGTCATGTCGCTTTCCCTCCTACCGGTGCTGCCACGCGGCCGTGACGCGTCGCTCGCCCGGGTCGTGGCCGGTGACGACCACTGTGGCCCCCTGTGCGAGCAGAGTGGGGCCGGGGAAGTCGACAGGCACCGGCTTCGCGTCGACGGGTTCGTCGGGAGTGGGACAGGGGGGCGGGAAGGGCGCGGCGGTCTCGATCAGCTGCCGGTAGTGGTCCAGCCACTTCGCGTTGTTGAAGCTGACAGCGGCGGTGACGCGGCCCCGGTATCCGTATGCGGCGACGAAGCGGTGGTCGGGCACGGATCCCTGGGTGACGATGACCTCGTCGGCGTAGGTCGGTACACCGACGGACTTGATGTTGACGCCGAACTGGATCGACCAGAACGTCGGGATGGACAGGTGCGGCCAGCGGTCCGCCTGGGTGCTGACCATGTTGTGCGCCGCGACCTGGGCCTGCTCCACGGCGTTGACCCAGTGTTCCAGCGAGATGAGCCGGTACTCGTAGATCGGGTTCGGGCAGCGTGCCACGTCTCCGGCGACGAAGATGTCGTCGGTGATCAGGCCGTTGAGGTCGAGGGCGCGGCAGCCCGTGTCGCAGGCGATGCCCCATGGGCCTGCCGCCAGCCCGGAGTCGCGCAGCCACTCGGTGTTGCGGATGCCGCCGAGGGCCACCACCGCCACGTCGGCGTCGATGGTGCTGCCGTCGTCGAAGTGGGCGCGGTGAAAGCGCCCTTGCGCGTCGCCCTCCAGCCGGGTGACCTTGGCACCGCAGCGCAGGTCGACGCCGTGGGCGCGCTGCATCTCTGCCGCGACGTCACCGATCACGGCGCCGAGCGCCCCCACCAGCGGGGCCGGCCCGAGCTCCGCGACAGTCACCGGGATATCCCGCTCGCGGCAGATGGAGGCGATCTCGGAGCCGGTGAAGCCCGCGCCGATGACCAGTACGCGGGAGGGTCCGTCGGCGAGGGCTCGCTGCAGGCCCTCGGCGTCCTCGCGCGTGCGCACGACGAACACTCCGTCCAGGGCCGCTTCGGTCTCGACGAACCAAGGCCGGGCCCGTACCCCGGTGGAGATCAGAACGCGGTCGAAGGGAATCTCGCGGCCGTCGGCGAGATGCACATGGTTGGTTGCCAGGTCCAGCCCGTCGGCGGGCACACCCAGCAGCCACTCCGCATTGATGTCACGACGTCGCGGCAGCGTGGTGCCCCCGGCCGGCACCCACCCGGTCAGCACCTGTTTGGACAGCGGGGGACGGTCATAGGGCTCACCCAACTCGTCACCGATCATGGTCAAGGCCCCGGTGAACCCCTCATCGCGCAGAGCCTCCGCGGCTCGCAGGCCCGCCAGTGACGCCCCGACGATCACGACGCGCCCGTCGCGCTTGAACCCCTTCAGGGTGTCGGCACTGGTCATGACTGCGACGTCCCCACCGGCGCGTCCCGCCCCTCCGACCGGTCGACCAGAATCGCCTGGAGCGGGCAGGCTGCCGCGGCACGCAGCACCTGCTCGCGCTGACCGTCGTCGGGGTTCGGGTTGTACATCAGCGCTTCTTCACCGTGCATCCGGAACGTGTCAGGAGCCAGGAACGCGCACTGCGCATACCCCTGACACCGGGAAAGATCAACGACAACTCTCATCCCGAACTCCATTTCAGGGACACGAAACTGCGGACCCTGAGGCAGCACCACCACGGCGCCCAAAGCGCGAGGCACGCCTTCGAAGAAGGGAATCGGCTGTTACTCACTCCTGCGAATACGAAGGAGTGCACCACGCACGTCAAAGGTCTCCGCAGGCAGAATTGACCGCCGCGAAAGCGGACCGGGCGTCTGTACCACCACCCGGAGAACCTGACCTCACCGTCAAAATGCTATCCCGCGCGCACGGCGTCCGCACCCCGGGAAAGGGACGTGCGGATGTCTGTCTCCCCGGCCTCCGAGGACTGACCCAATGAGGAGAACCGTGCCTCTGAGCTGGGCGGATAGGGTTTGCTGAAGGGGCTTTCCACCGCGGTCCAGCAAGCACTCCCGGAGCTATCTGGAGCCTCCCTTCGGTGACCGGGCATACCCGGTCTGTACGAGTGCGGCGTCTTTCTGAGTGCCACGTCGATGGGTGAGGTGGTTCTCGGCCCGATGAGTTTCAGGTCGAGGACCATGACTGCGCCGTCATTCCCCCCACGGTGCGATCCCCCACCGGACGGTGTGCCGCTCGCCGGGTCCGAGGCTGACGAGCGCCGTGCCGCTGCGGAAGGCGTCCGGCGGGCAGGTCATCGGTTCGACGGCGACCGCGTGACGGCGTTCCCCGGGCGGGAGGGTGTCGCCGGTGTAGAGCTGCACGTAGTCGGCTCCCTCACCGAGCCACGCGCCCGTACCGAACGAACCGGAGGGATGGGCCAGGCGTACCACGGCCCGCCCGTGTTCCGGTCGAGGTCGGCGAACGGAGTGTCCGGTCGGCGCGTTCCGACAACCTGCGGCGTACGCAGGTCGCACGGCGTCCCGCCAACCGGTCCGGCGGCCACCGGCAGGCCGCGCTCATCGGTGCGCAGCCACGTCCGGGCGGGGACGGTCAGCACCGACTGGTCGACGACCGCGGTGCCGGCCGTGACACAGGGATGCTGACCGAAGCCGTGGGGCGCGGCGCTCTCGTCGAGGTTGCGCGCGGTGACAGTTACTTCGAGCCCGTCCTCACCGAGTGCGTGCTGGGCCAGGACGTGAAGATGGAACGGGTAGCCCGGCTGCGGCCACAGCGAGGCGCCCAGGACGCCCCGGCTGTTGCTCGCCTCCACGACCTGCCACGAGGTCCACCGGACCAGTCCGTGGATGGCGTTGCCACCGGACGGCTCGGTGAGCGGCAACTGCAGATCCTGCCCGTCCGACCGGTACCGGCCGTTCCGGATCCGGTGGGCCACGGCACCAGGATCCGGCCGCGCCCGGCGGTGATCCGGTCCTGTGCAGCGAATCCGTGGACCACGGCGCGTTCACCGACCGAGTACGACCGCGGCGCCGCGCCCAGCTCTGCCACGACCGCGCGTCGCGCGCCGTGACTCAGGGTCAGCTGCCGACCGGTGCGGCTCTCCTGCGGCCGGACGCCACTACATGCGGCACAACAACCTGGCGCTGATGGCGGTGGCGAGGGAACCGAACCCCACCAGCTTCCAGAAGACCCTGTCGCTGTACGACTGATATCCGGGAGCGGACGACTGGGACTTCCCGCTCGGCGGAATCCAGACGCTCGGCAAGTCGGACGCCGACCGGATCCACGGCGAGGCGCCACGCCGGGACGGCGCGGCCTGGCCCGACACGCTGTTCGAGAAGCCGGCGCACCACGCCGTCGACCTCTGGCTGTGCGGGGAGGACCTTCGGCTTTTCCCGAGCATCGGCATGGTGAACCCCTCGCTCACCGCCGGCGCGCGGCGCTGTACCACGGTCACCGCGACCGATGACAGCCGCAACGCGCGAGCTGTGAACAACCCGGCGAACCCGCGGCCGAGGATCACCACCCGGCGGCGCGTCACGTGGTTTTGCTCAGGGGATCAGCCTCCGGTGGCGAAGCCGGGGAAGAGCGTCATGCCACCGTCGACGTAGAGAGTGCTGCCGACGACGTAGTCGAGCAGGTCCGAGGACACGGCGACGACGGCGTTGGCGATGTCTTCCGGGTCGCCCACGCGGCGGTACGGAATCAGCCGCAGCAGGTCGGCCTCGGCCTCGGGGGTTGACCAGGCGTCGCGATTGATCGGCGTACGGATCGCACCGGGTGCAATCGCGTTGACCCTGATCCGATGGGGGGCCAGCTCCTGGGCGAGGGTCTGCATCATCATCCCCACACCGCCCTTGGAGGAGGCGTAGTTCACGTGCCCCGACCAGGGGATGATCTGGTGTACCGAGCTCATGCAGATGATCTTCCCTGCCGACCGGGACACTTCTTCCACCACGCCGCGCCGCATGAACTCCTTGGCGGCCTCCCGAGCACAGAGGAACTGCCCGGTCAGGTTGACGTCGATGACCTTCTGCCACTGGGCGAGCGTCATCTCCGTCACGGCCGAGTCCCGCTGGAGGCCGGCGTTGGCCACCAGGATGTCGATGGTTCCGAACTCCTCGACCATCCGGGCGACCATGGCGATCACCTGGTCCTCGTTGGACACGTCGGCCTCGTGGGCGTAGGCGCGAACCCCGAAGCCCTCGATCTGCGCACAGACCTTCTCGGCCTCGTCCGCGCCGACGACGTAATTCACCACCACGTCCGCTCCGGCCCGGCCCAGAGCAATGGCAGTCGCCTCGCCGATACCCGAGTTGGCACCGGTCACCAGCGCCTTCTGGCCTCTGAGCAACTGCGCGGACATCGCCTCACGGTTCTCGCCGGAGTTTCCTGCCACCACGATCTCTCCTCTCGGCATTTCGGACGGCACACCCTCAGGGAGCGGGTGCGCCTGGGGAAGACCAGGCGTAGGCCGTCCCGACAGGACAGGTTCACGAGCCGTCGCACACCCTGTCCCCAGACGAAAGCACCCTCGGCCGCAGGCGGGACAGACCGGCGCGCAACGCAGCTGTATTCGTCCGGGCACCTCACACGGTCGGGTTACGAACAGCCCTCACGGGGCGCGGGTTGTTGCACACAGCCTCCGGGTCTCAAGGGCGCGGGGTGTCTCGTCCTCCCTGCCGAAGCCGTTCCTGCCTATGAGTGTTCGCCGAGTTGGAGGAGGCCGGCGAGGCAGAAGCACAGGGCGCCTTTGAGGGTGTCCCGGTTGGCGATGTCGGCGTTGACCGGGCTGCCGGTGGCGGGGCGGGTGAAGGCGGCGATTGCGGAGACCACGAACAGGACGGAGCCGAGCTGGTTGACGGCTACGATCCACCGGCCGAGGTTGCGCGGGCGGGCGCACTCGGTGGCGTCGCCGGCGCCGAACCGGGCGTCGGCCGAGCCGGTCGCGAAGAGGGCCCCGCCGATGACGAAGGCGAGCGCGGCGGTTGCGCTGAGTCTGCGCAGCCGGGTGATGGCAACGGCGTCCGCACGGGTGTGCCGAGTGGCCGTCGCACCGGGGGGACGGACGGCGAGAACTCCGCGCCGCCGCGCGAGCGGGGACTCCCACACGGCGGTGCCGCCGCCGGAAAGGTGCCAGGCGAGCCGGGTGGTGAACGGTCCCGCGCCTTCGGCGCGCTCCTCCAGTTCGGGGCAGCGGGCCAGTACCTCCTTCACACCAGCGCGGTCGTCCTCGCTCAGCGCGGTGGGGTGGCGGGTGAGCCGACCGGTCACCTGCCGCACCGTCGGTGGCCGTGGAGGTGCGGCGGACGGAGCGCCGCGCAAGGTGGCGATGCGGGCGCGGACCATGCAGTAGGTGATGGGAGCTTGCTGGGCAACCAGCTCACTGTGCAGTCGGGTGACGCTGGTGCATCCCTCGGTGAATCGCCGCCCCAGGTAGGGCTTGTAGGGGACCAGTCTGCTGGGCCGGGGCTTGTTCTCGCGGATGGTGTCCTGCCAGTGTGCGGCGCTCGTGTACCGGAGCACGGTGTCGAGGCCCCAGCCCAGGTGCCGGGCGATCGCACGGCATGAGTGGCCTTGGGCGAGCGTCTCGTGGACCAGGGCGTGTGCTGCCTTCTTCCGCTCGGCCCGCCGGCCGACGGGGTCCGAGCGGTTCCGCGTCGGGCCAGAAGTCCGGGCGGGGCGTCTCCGACAGTGTGCCGCTGGGCGACGGGTTGCGCAGGCAGTCGCGGTTGGCGGCGATGCAGGTCTCCACGGCCCGGCCGAGTTCCTGCCACAGATGGAACCGGTCAGCGACCCGCAGAGCATCGGGGGCACCGCGCCGGGCGCCCTCGGCATAGGCGCCCGTCCGATCCCGGCAGATGATCTCCACACCGGGGTGGCGGATCAGCCAGGCGGCCGGCGGCCCGGCTTCACGCGTCAGCAGCACGTCGACCACGCGATGATCTCCGCCGCTGGTCAAGACGGTGGAGTAGGTCCGGCCGCGGCGGATCGCGAAGTCGTCCACGCCCAGTACCCGCGGAGTGCTGCACTGAGGGTCGGGCAGCACCATGACCCTCCGGAGTAAGGTCATCCGTCCCGCGCCGAAGCCCGGCCGGCCGGCCGGGCGGGCGCCGGCCCGTCCGGCCGGTGCGAGCCCCACTCGCTCCAGGGCGCGGTTGAGCCGAGTTGTGAACCGTGCGTACGGGGCGGTCAGCCGGGAGAACGGCTCGGCGAACGTCCGGCGCGGACCGTCCGCCGCCCCACAGATGAAACGCCGGACCGTCAACCGGATCACAAAGCCCTGTTCAGCGAGCAGAAAGTCCTTCAGCCTGGGCTGGTATCGGTCGTGGAATCGGTCTGAGAAGCGGCCGCAGTCCGGACACGCAGCCCCGGCGGCGCGGCCTCTCGCCACCACCTCGACCGTGCCGAACGCGGCCGCAACCGCCTCGATATCCACCTCGTCGATCCCCTCGAAAACCAGCGAGTCCCAGGACGGTGCGTCGGTCTGCATGACCAGCATCATCACTGCTCACAACGGTCCACAGCGGCGGCAAGCAGACACCTGAGGGATGCGTCAATTCCTGTTGCCAGACGACAAGGCGTACGCGGTCTCACGCGAGCCTTTCTCCTCACAATCGAACAACGCAGTAACGCTCCGCGACGACTCCCCGAGATCTGTGCCAGAACCTGACTCTCGGCGACAGAGTCAGTTGTCCGGACCGTCTGGCGCGCCTCGGGGATCCAGTCGTCGGCAGAACCCCGCCGTCCTGCGAAAGGGCTTCGGCCACGGGGGCGGGGCGATACTGGTCGTGACAGTTGCCCCGCTGCCGGGCCGGTCCCGGACGCGGGCCCGGTCGTGCGGGAGCACGCTTGTCGATGTCTCCGAGGGGAGCCGTTCATGACCACGGCGAAGGACCTGTTCATCATCGCCATGGACCTGGAGCATTCCGTGGGTCAGGGAGATCTGTCCCTCGCACTCGCGGGAGCCGAGCTGATCGATCTCATCGGTGCGGGGGCGGTCGCCGTGGACGGCGACCGCATCGTGCCGGGTGGACCGCCGACGCTGGACGATCGGCTCATGGGCCAGGCTGCGGCAGGGCTCACCCGGCAGGCGCCCTACGAGCGGATCGAGGACTGGCTGTGGCGCCGGGGCCGAGACCTCTCGGCCGCGTACCAGGCCGGCCTGGAGGAGCAGGGTGAGCTGAAGCCGCAGCGGAGCGGCCGGTTGTCCTTCGGCTCGGAACGCGTGGAGCCGGTCGATTCGCCCGCGCGCCGCCGTGCGGCCGACCGCTGGAAGGAGAAGGAACCTGTCCTGGCTGCCCTCGCCTCGGTCGTGGGCATCGACGACGAACGATCCGACGATGAGGACGACCTCGATGACGAGGCGGTGACGACCGTGGTGGCTGCCGTCCACGACGCGGTGATGGAGCTGGAGGCCGTACGTCAGAGGCGGACCATCGAGAACGCGGCCTTCGCCAACCTCTGGCGCGGACCGTGAACCGGGCCCGCCCTCGGGGGCGCGGTCGACTCCGACGGCGGCGGTGAGCGGTCGGACGGCCGCTGGGGCGGCGCTACGGCATGTCCGTGGACCAGTTCCGGTGTAGGCCGCGTGGCCTGCACCGGGAAGTGGGAGCGCGTCCGGCCCCGTGGTGCAGTGGTCCGAGTGGCGGCTGCGTCAGGTCCGGGGCCGGATCCGGACCTGGAGAACAAGGAGCAGCGTGCCCGGGACACTGCCCACGTACCGAAGAACGGCTTTCGTGCGTCTCTCCTTCCAGCAGGGCGTCGGGCAGGCCGGTGAGCCGGCCGCAGCCGGGCATCCACCCGCCCTCGGTCACATCGACGGTCCGGGAGTGAGGATCTTGATCCACGCGGGGGAGAGGACGCCGGGTTCGTGCACCGGCGCAAGCCGCTTCGCGAGCACACCCTCCAGCCCCGCGGCCCGGGGCATCCAGCATCTGCTCGCCGTGCCCGACGACCTCTGCGGGGGTCGACCCATGCCTCACGTCCAGTCCGAGCGCCTCCAGGAGGGCGCGGAGCTCGCTGTACGGCAGCCCGGACAGGTTGTGCGGTCCAGGTGTACGGCGTCGCATACTCGGCCGCTGTCCCCGTAATACGTTGTCGCCGGCACAGGGGTGATGGGTTTACGCCGGGGCCTCTGGTCCTGCCCGCCCCGCCGGTGTGGGGCAGACAGGTGAGCCGTCAGGGCTGCCCGGCGTCCTGGGTGATGGTGGAGTGGATGAGATCGGCGGGGCGTACGGGCGCCCCACACGAGCGAACCCCGGCCCGGGAAGCCCCGCAGTCAGTTGATGCCCTTGTCTTCATTTCGTCCGGACTCCGGCCCGGCGGCGGGCGAACCGGGGCCCTCGTTACTTCGGTGGCAGGACCAGCCGGAACAACGCGCCGCCGCCGGGTGCCCGGTGTGCCGTCAGGTCGGCGCCGTGGGCGCGGGCGATCTGGCGTGCCATCGCGAGGCCGAGGCCCGAGCCGGGCAGTGAACGGGCCTGTTCCGCGCGGTAGAAGCGGTCAAAGACATGGGGAAGGTCGTCCTCCGCGATGCCGGGCCCGTGATCCCGCACCGTCAACTCGACTACGGAAAGACCCACTTCAACGGGAGCGCCGGGTGGGCTGAACTTCGCAGCGTTGTCCAGGAGGTTGGAGATGAGCCGAGCGAGGCGGGCAGGGACGCCGGGCAGGGTCGTGGAGTCATCGGCCACGTCCAGTCGGAAGGGGGTGGACGGCCAGTGCGTGCGGGCCCTGTCCACCGTGTACGCGAGCAGCGGAGCGAGCCGGACGTTCTCGACCAGCGGGGTGGGTTCCTCGTCCCTCGCCAGGTCGATCAGGTCGTTGACCAGAGCCGACACTTCGCGGATCTGCCGGCCGAGCGCGGCGGAGGCCCGATCCCGCTGGGGCGTCGTCAATCGATCCACTCTGGCGAGGAGTTCGGCGTTGGTACGCAGTGCCGTGAGCGGGGTGCGCAACTCGTGGGAGGCGTCGGCGACCAGCCGGCGCTGGGCCGTCACGGACTGCTCCAGTGCGCCGAGCATGATGTTGAAGGTCGCCGCGAGACGGGTGACCTCGTCCTCCTTGGCCGACGGGCCCGGCGGAAGTTCGATGCGGTGGCTCGGGTCGCCGGTGGCTGCGATGCGCTCGGCGGTGGCGGTCAGGCGGGCGACGGGGGCCAGGCCGGTCCGCGAGACCCAGTAACCGAGGACGGCGGCCATCACGATCCCTGCCGCACCCACGGCGCCGAGCAGCCAGGCGGCTTGGCGCACGCCCCGGTCCACGGTGTCCGAGCGCAACGCCACCTGCAACGCCTTGTCACTGCCGAAAGTGGTCGTCAGTATCCGGGCCGGGTGGCCGTCCGAGAGGCGGATGTCGGTGTAGTACGGGCGCCGTTCGCCCGAGGCGACCTCGCGCACCGACTGGGTCACGGGCAGGAGGTAGCGGGCATCAGGGTCCTCGGCCGGGGAGGCCGGGACGATCTGGGTACAGGCGGGAGCCGACAGGAAACGGCACTCGCCGGACAGCACGCCGGGGGCGGCACCACGGTTCTGCTGGGTAGCCAGCGTCGCCGCCTGGGTGAGGTTGAGTTCGAGCTGATGGTAGAGCTCGTAGCGGATGACGAAGAACGCACCCGCGCAGACGCCGGCCGCGACCAGGGCCACCGCAGCCGAGGCGGAGAGCGCGAGGCGGGTACGCAGCGGGCGGTGGCGGCGCCAGCGGGCGCCGAGGCGCCGGGTTCCGCGTGGTCGGCCGCGCCCCGCGCTCACAGCGCGTCCAGGCGGTAGCCGACGCCGTGCACCGTGTGGACCAGGCGTGGCTCGCCGTCCGCCTCCAGTTTGCGACGCAGGTATCCGACGTACACGGCAAGGGAGTTGGAGTCGGGCCCGAAGTCCTGGCCCCATACGAGTTCCAGGATGAGTTCGCGGGGGAGTACCTGGCCGGGGTGGCGCAGGAACAGTTCGAGCAGAGCGAACTCGGTGCGGGTGAAGTCGATCGCCCGCCCGCCCCGGCGGGCGCTGCGGCTCACCGGGTCGACGGTGAGGTCCGCGTACGAGAGCTCCGCCGCCGCGGATGCGGGCTCGGGGGCCGAACGGCGTAGCAACGCCCTGACCCGGGCCACGAGTTCGTCGAGGGCGAAGGGCTTGACCAGGTAATCGTCGGCGCCCGCGTCGAGGCCGTCGACGCGCTCGCTCACCGAGTCGAGGGCGGTGAGGACCAGGAGCGGGGTGCGGTCGCCCACCGCCCGCAACCGGCGGCACACCCCGAGGCCGTCCAGGACCGGCATCATCACGTCGAGCACCACCGCGTCGGGCTGCCAGCGGGCCACCTCGGAGAGCGCCGCCAGACCGTCGGAGGCGCCCCTCACCTCGTACCCCTCCACGGCGAGGCCGTCCTCGATGGCTGCCCGCACCTCTGGCTCGTCATCGACGACGAGAATCCTGGCCGTGCGCGAAATGCTCATGGGTAAAGCGTGCCAAACCCGGCTCTTAGAACCCTCTTAAGACACCCCACGAAGCTCTTGCCCCATGCGCACACCATCGTCAGCAGTACGCACACCACTCTCCGTGGTCATCGGAGCGGGCGGCACCGGCGGGCACATCTACCCGGGGCTCGCGCTTGCCGAGGCGCTGCGCCGGGCCGTCCCGGACGCGGTGATCTCCTTCGTCGGTACGACGCGGGGACTGGAGACCGAGCTGATCCCCGGTGCCGGGTTCCGTCTCCACACCGTCGACATGATCCCTTTCGATCCCTCTCTCGGTGCCAAGCGGTACCTGCTGCCCGCCGCACTGCTGAAGGCCAGCGCTCAGTGCCGGGCCATCCTCAAGGCGCAGCGCGCCCAGGTCGCCGTCGGCATGGGCGGTTACCCGAGCGCGCCCGTCATCGTGGGTGCCCGGATGGCCGGAATGCGGAGCCTCATCCACGAATCGAACGCGGTGCCGGGCCGTGCCAACCAGTTCGCTGCGCATCTCACTCCGCATATCGCGGTCGCTTTCGACCGCAGCCGTGCGCATCTGGCGGGTGGCGAGGACGCCGTCACCACCGGGATGCCCATCGCTGCCGCGATCGCGGCCCTGGACCGGAACGCGATGCGGGCTGAGGCTCGGCAGGCCCTCCAGGTGCCACCCGGTGCGCGCCTCGTCCTCTTCAACGGTGGCAGCCTGGGCGCGGCCCGGCTCACCGAGGCCGCGCTCGGGGTGGCGACCCGCTGGCGCGGGCGTGACGACGTACATCTGCTGATCAAGACGGGACCGGCCGCGCTCGACGAGACCCGGCGCCGGCTTGCTTCGGTGCCGCCCCGGCTGGCTCGGGCTGTGCCGTATTTGGACCGGATGGACCTCGCGTACGCCGCCGCCGACCTGGTGGTGTGCCGGGCAGGTTCGGCGACCGTCGCCGAACTCGCCGCGACTGGGGTACCCGCCGTTCTGGTGCCCTACCCGCACGCGCCCGGCGACCACCAGACGCACAACGCCCGGGTGCTCTCGGACGCCGGCGCCGGCCTGCTCCTGCCGGACGCGGACACCAGCCCCGACCGGCTCACCGAGCTCCTGGAACCCCTGCTCGCCGACCCCGCCCGGCTCGCCGCGATGAGCGGAGCCGCAGACCGGGGCAGCCATGCCAGGGCCGCCGACCTGCTGGCCGCCAAGGTCCTCGAACTCGCCTCCGACTACACCTCCCATCCCGCCCCGCACACCAAGGAGCACAACGCCGCATGAAGTCCCAGCTGAACTGGAACAACCGGACCGTCCTCGTCACCGGGGCCGAAGGCTTCATCGGATCGACGCTCGTCGATCTGCTCGTCGAACTCGGCGCGAACGTGAGGGCGTTCGTCCACTACAAGCCGTACGCCGAGAAGGGCAACCTGGCCCATCTGATGTCCCACCCCTCGGTGGAGACGGTCGCGGGCGACGTGCGCGACGCGGGCCGCGTCTCGGACGCCGTGGCCGGCTGCGACACCGTGTTCCACCTCGCCGCCCTGATCGGGATTCCGTACAGCTACGATTCGCCGGGCGCGTACGTCCAGACGAACGTGGTCGGAACCGAGAACATCGCCGAGGCGTGCCGACGCCACTCCGTGCGACGGCTCGTCCACACCTCCACGAGCGAGGTGTACGGAACCGCCCTGACCGTGCCGATCGACGAGACCCATCCACTGCAGCCGCAGTCCCCTTACTCCGCCTCCAAGATCGGCGCCGATATGACGGCACTCTCGCACCGGCACGCCTTCGACCTGCCGGTCACCGTCGTGCGGCCCTTCAACACGTACGGACCCAGGCAGTCCGCGCGTGCCGTGATCCCCACGATCCTGGCCCAACTGCACTCCGGTGCAAGGGAGATCAAGCTCGGCTCGCTCACGCCGACCCGGGACTTCACGTACGTCACGGACACAGCGCGGGGGTTCTTGGCAGTAGCCGGGTGCGACCGGGCGCTCGGCGAGGTGGTGAATCTGGGCTCCGGGCGGGAGATCTCGATCGGTGATCTGGCACAGGCGCTGATCACGGCCTCGGGGCGGGAAGCTTCGGTGGTGGTCGACCCGGCGCGGCTGCGGCCGTCGGGCAGTGAGGTGGAGCGGCTGCTCTCGGACAACTCCCGGGCGCGGGAGTGGGCGGGCTGGCAGCCGGAAACGCCCCTCGGAGAGGGACTGAAGCGCACATCGGAGTGGGTGACCGAGAACCTCGCACTGTTCGCACCGGAGCGGTATCAGGTCTGAGCACCGATTGCCCCGCCGGCTTCCGGCGGGGCAATCGCCGGGTGTTCTCCTTCATCCCGTTGCCCCCGTGGCCGATGGACAGCGCGCGTCGATCACGGTCGATGATGACCGTGCTGCAGGTGACGCGGCCGGGCAGCGTGGCACGACTGCACGGGTTGTCGACACTGTCCAGGACGGACAGCGACCAGGCCGGGCCCCCCGCTCATCCGGATATCGGGTCAGAAGAAGCCTGGCGGGATGGCGAGTTCACGCCTGGCTCGGACATCTGCAAGGGCACTGGGGCCGCTCATGTGCGCGTCACGTCCTTCTCGTCGTCCGGCTCGGACGTGACCTGGTAGGACAGCAACTGCTGGAAAAGTCCGGGCTGTTGGGCGAGCTGCTGGTAGGTGCCCTCCTGAACGACTCTGCCTTCGTCGAGCACGACGATCCGGTCGGCCACGGCAACGTTGGTGATGCGGTGGGTCACCAGCAACACCACCCGGTCCCGGGCCAGGTCCCGCAGCCGCCGGAAGATCCGGTACTCCGCGCGAGGATCGAGATTCGCGGTCGGCTCGTCGAGAACCAGCAGCCCGGCCTCCCGGAAGAACGCCCTTGCCAGGGCGATGCGCTGCCACTGACCGCCGCTCAGCTCCTCCCCGTTGAGCCATTCACGGGCGAGGAGCGTGTCCAGCCCGGCGCCGAGCCCGTCGACGACCTCATCGGCGCCGGCAGCCTCGCACGCCTCACGCACTGCCACGTCACCGCGAGCCGTGGGCTGCCCCAGGGTCACGTTCTCGCGCACGGTCAGCGGCCAGTGGGCGTAGTCCTGCGGTACGAGGGCCACCTGCTCCCACAGCGCCTGGGGGTCGGCGTCGCCGGTAGGTACGCCGTCCCACAGCACCTGTCCGCCGGTAGGCAGGTACAGACCGCTGACCAGCTTCGACAAAGTCGACTTGCCCGACCCGTTGAAACCGACCAGGGCGGTGACCTCGCCGCGGCGCAAGGTGAGCGACACGTCGGACAGCGCGTTGCCGTCCTTGCCCGAGTAGCGGTGGGTAACCGACTTGATCACGATCTCCTGCGGCGCCTCCGGACGGTGCGAACCCCGACGCAGACGGAACCCGCCGGCCTTGTCCAGAAAACCGCTCCAGTCATCCATGTACAGGCCCGTGCGCACGGCGCGCGCCCCGACGGATACAAGCCCCCGGACCGACTGCCCGACCGTCTGAAGAGCGAAGACAGCCGTCCCCGCGTGCCCGACACTGATACGGCCGTTGGCCAGCAGCCACACGACCGCCGACCACACCACCGCTGACCCCACGCCACCACACAGCGCACCGACCAAAGACATACGGGCACCCGTGTCGGCCGCGGCCCGGTCCTCGCGATTGATCCGGGCGACCGTCTGCCGGTACCGGCCGGACAGGAACGCGGCCATGGTGCCTGCGCGGATCTGATCGGCAGCCGCCTTTGTGAAGATGTGCCAACGCAGCACCGACAGCATCCGGTTGTCGCCATTGCTGCGCAGATTCGCCAGGTACCGCACCCGGGCGGCACTGACCTGGGCCAGGGCCTGCGGAAGACTGGCCGCCACCAGGAGCGGGAGGAGGACCCAGTGCACACCCGCCAGCACGACGGCCCCGGCGAGGAAACTGGCACTCGACGCGATCAGGTCCTGGCCCTCGTCGATCAGATCCCCGGTGACCTGAGCCCCGCGGTCGGCGGCCTCGCGGTCGCGATTGAAGTCGGGCTCGTCGTAGGCGCACAGCTCCACCCCGGCGCAGCCGGTGAGCAGCATCTGCTCGGCCTCGCGCGACATCAACGGGCCCAGCCGGGAGGACAGCCAGCTGACAGTGATTCCCAGGAGCGCACGAACACCGGAGGCACCCGCCAGCAGGGCCACGGACGGCCACGCCTCCAGAAGGCGGTGGTAGACGTCTCCGCTGCTCAGCAGCGCCGTCAAGGTGCCCGCGATGGCGACCAGGCCCAGGGCCTGCATCACTCCGGCGATGGCCTGGCACAGCAGGAGACCGATGGTCGCGCGCCGGTCGACCTGCCAGGCGAGTGCCAGCGAGCGACGCACCAACTGGGGCAGGCGCCGGGCCATGTCGCGCATCCGGATGGAGCGCCCCGCCGCTTCACGGCTGCCGGTCAGATCGACGTACCGCATCTGCGGGGCGGAGATGTCGGCCGCGGGATCGGTCTCGGAGGAGGAGCCGCTCGTAGCACCTTCCGGCCGGCCGGGAGTTGTGGCTGCGTTGTCCCTTGAAGGGGTTGTGCGCGGTCCTGGCACATTGCGGGCTGAGGCATCGGGCTCGCTCACGCTTCCCACCCCTTGTCCAGGCCTGCTGCGGTACGGATGCTGTCGAAGTTGAGCGTGATCGAGCTGGGCCGTTCGATTCCGGGAGGCCGGTTCGTGGGGGCGGGGCCGGGGTGCATGGCGTCCTCCGTCTGGGCGTCGGTGTGGCACTGGTGCACTAAAAACGTGGCTCGCGGCTCGCCGTAACGGGTGACGGCGAGGGTGGTTCTGGGCATTTGTGCGAATATCGCGGTTCGCGCCGGGGGATGCGGTGCGGGGCATTTGAAACGCCCTCGTTCGATGGATGGTCGCCCGCTCGGCCACGTCCCCGAGGGTTTCCGGCCAACCTGAAAACCAGGCCGAACCGTGCAGCAGCTGCACGGCGACGGCGCGCGCCGCACGGAGTCACGGCGGAGGCAATGGCCCGATTCAATGCGGTCGCACCACGGTCACCAAGGAGGCGTGCCAGGCTGCCGACCCCGAGGCGCACTCACATGCCCCGGACTCCGCCCGCCGCCCCGCCCGCCCGCGGCGAGCCGACGCACGCAACAACCCTGCCGCGACAGCAAGGAAACCCATGCCGAACGACGAAACACCCACCCGAGAGGTGTTCACCGGCGGATGCCTGTGCGGACACATCCGCTTCGAAACGACCGGAGAGCCCCACGACCCCCACGTGTGCGCCTGCCCTCACTGCTCTCGCCTGTCCGGTGGTCCGCTCATGGCCTGGGTGGGGTTCCGTCGGACCGCCTTCAGCTGGACCGGGCCCGGGACACCCTGCTCGTACCGGTCCTGGCCCACGATGGAGCGCTGGTCCTGCCCCGTGTGCAGCACGCCGCTCGGGGCAGCGGCCGACGGTGAGGAGTACCTCGGGATCTGCCTCCCGGCCCTGGACAACGGCTCCGGGATCACCCCCGTCGGGCACAGCTTTCGCCACAACACCGCCGCGTGGCTTCCGCCCGTCCCCTCCACCCTGCCGCCGTCCTGAACTTCCGGACGGTCACCGGACCGGGTCTATGACCCCAAGGGCGGCCGGCTGCCCGAGTACGGGGGGAATCTTCGGCGACCGACGAGACGGCCGGCGATTTCGATCTCCTGGCGTCGGTCGTCGCGGCCGACCTGCCCGCCCTCGGCCGCTCGGTGCACGGCCTGACCGGCGGCCTGAAAGGCGTACGGTCCACCCGCACGCGCCTCGGCATCACCCTGTACAGCGAAGGCGGCTACTGGCGCATGCGGGCCATGGAGCCCTCCGGGCACGCGGAACTCTCCGCTCCGCGCATCTCACGCCCGACCGCGTACAGCGCTCACATGCACCACCGGCCGCCGCCCGAGGACCAGGCCCTCCTGGAAGCCTTCGGCCGCGACGGACGCTCGGTTACACCGACCTGGGCGCCGCGACCGGCATGAGAGAACACACCGTCCGACGCCGACTCCAGCGGATGATCCGGGACCGGGGCATCACCTTGCGCTGCGACCTGGCCCACCCCCTCGCCGGGCTCTCGACAGTCGTGCTCCACCACACGCAGTCCCGCACACCCACCTCGAAGCCACGGGCAACGCGTCGGCCCGAAGGGAAGAGGTGCGCCTGGCCGTGTCCGTCAGCGGCTCCGACAACCTCCTCGTCATGGTCTGGCTGCCCGGCCTGCACGCCATCTACCCATTCGAAGCGCACCTCGCGGAACGCTTCCCGCACCTGAAGGTCAGAGACCGCACCGGCTTCCTCCACTCCCGTAAACGCATGGGCCGACTCCTCGACGCCACCGGCCGTGCCATCGGGCACGTCCCCTTCTCCTCGCCGCAGGTCCGAGCCCGGCGCGTGCGGATCGCCGCGCTCAGCAGGCGGAAAGAGTTCGACGCGCCGCGACCAAGGTGAGGGATCGCGGGAGCGCCGTACGGCTGATCTTTCCGGTCCGTCCGGCGACAGCCGTCCATCGCCGGTCTTGCGACCGCCCCATCCGGTCCATCCGCAACGGACGACCCTCCGCATTGCCGGGATCGCGTCGGCCAGGACCGGACCCCGACCGTCGCTTCGCGAGCTGCAGGGCGAACGTTGCCTGCTGCGGCACTGACTCGGTCGGTCGACGAGAGACCCTTGCCCCGGCCGGCCGGATTTCGTGCGCGGACCCGGCGATCGCACTGGTCGACGAGATCGAGGTGTCCCGCCATCACCGGGCCGCTGCCGGCGTGCGGGGTGTGTGACCCCCGATGTCCTCGACGGATGGGGGAGTGGGGGGGGGGGGGGCCGGGGGGGGGGCCCCCCCCGGGGGGGGGGGGGGCGGTGGGGGGGTTGCGCCCCCTCGGCGTCGCGGGCGTTGTGGTGGGGTCGGGTCTGTGCCCCGGGGCCCCCCCCACCCCTGTGGCTGAGCGCGTCGCCGGTTCTCGCGGTGGACGGTCCGTCGACCGGCAAGCCGAGTGCCAGGCGAAAAATGCGCGGTCACGACGTGGGCCAGCCCCGCGTTCCTTCACTGTCGGATGCGGTTGTGGACGGTCGGCCAGGCACCGAACTCCTTCGGCATCTCCCGCCACTGTCCGCCCGTCGCTCACTCGGCAGGTGGGAGCCGCGCCACCGACTGCGCGGCTCCCACCCGGTCGGTTACTTCCGTACGCCTACCGCGCGGATGATCTCCTGCTTGACCGAGCCGCCCTTGTTGTCGGCGGCCGAGGCCCGCACGGAGATGTACTGAGCGTCGTTCGGTACCCGCACCGCGCCGGCCCAGGCGGCGGACTTGCCGCGCACGCCGTCGAGTTCGACGGATGTCCATGTCGCGCCGTCGTCGAAGGAGACCTCCAGCGTGGAGCCGGTGATCTTCCCGGTGTCCGATGCGCCCTTGACGTACTCGGAGAAGATCCCGAAATCGAGACGCTTGCCGGCCCGCACATCACCGTGCAGGTCAGTGTCGACGTCGAACCCGAGGTTGAGCATCGGCAGATACGTCCACCGGTCGGCCGGCGTGGCGGACGACTTGAAGACCCATTCGGAGTGGCCCTTCGTGGAGAGCCGCCAGACGTCCGGGTCCATCGTGGTGTCGGTGACGACCTTGAAGTCCTGCTCGGTCGGCTTGACGCGCCGGGCGTGCACCCCCGAGCTCTGCTTCCGGTCGACCCGCACCCCGTCCACGTACACCTCGGTGAACTGGGTCAGCGACTTCTGGTTGAACACCTCGCCGAAGCCGGTGTGGTCCGGTCCCGAGTCGCCCCAGCCCGGCGTGTTGAACTCCAGGTCGTTGCCCGCGCGCCGCTGGCCCCAGCCGAGACCGGTACCCAGCCACGGGTGCAGGACCGGCTTGAACCAGTCGACTCCGGAGCGCTTACCGCCGGGGTAGTGCACGACGCCACTGCGCTCCTCCAGGGCACCCGGACCACTGGACATGGACTCGTGCCAGCCCTGGCCGGGGCCGGCGCTGACGTAGTCGGTGCGCTCCGCGGGGAACTTGATCTTCTCCTGGAATCCGATGCCGTAGGGGAAGCTGTCGGTGATCGAGTAGCGGAACTCGCCGCCGTCGGCGGGCATCGGCGCGTGGAACTTGTTGTTGACCACGGCCAGTTCTCTCTTGCCCGGCCTGTACGTCAGATCGGCGGGGATCGCCCCCGGGTAGCCCTTGCTGAGGTCGTAGACATACGGCGTGAACTCGGTGCCGGTCAGTTCCACACCCCGGCCGAGCCGAGCGGACTCGATCAGGCGCGCCCCGTCCTGCGCGTTCACCGTCGCGCTGTACAGGGGACGAGTCTCCCCGTCGGCCCCGCTGAAGTTGGCCATCAGCCGTCCGGGAGCCTCGTCGGTGACGAACAGAGCCTTGGCGCCGGCGTCACGGGCATTCTGGGCCAGCGCTTCGGACGTGATCGCGTCGGTGCGGCGCACGACGACCGCTTTGCCCGCCACGTCCTTGCCGGTGTAGTCGGCGGTGGATCCGGCGCCCGCGTCCACCAGGGCCATCCGCTTCTGCCCGGTGAACATGTCCGATCCGTACTGCACGGTCGTCTCGCCGAGCTGCTTGCCGCCTGCTTCGACATCGAGCTGAGGCTTGCCGAGCCGCCAGATGGTCCGGTACTCGAACGTGCCTGTGGCGGGCTTGCGGGTCGACGCGGCGAAGATGCTGTCGTACATCGGCGGGACCTGCACGGACTGAGTGAAGGAATCGCCGTTCGCGGCCCGGTTCACCCTCATCATCAGCTGACGGGTCTGGTTCCGCCGGCCCACCTCGGCCCGGATCTCCCGCAACTTCGTC
This sequence comes from Streptomyces sp. NPDC127117, assembly GCF_042677325.1. NCBI lineage: Bacteria > Bacillati > Actinomycetota > Actinomycetes > Kitasatosporales > Streptomycetaceae > Streptomyces > Streptomyces sp. NPDC127117. Next base: position 121,277 of record NZ_JBHXTM010000001.1, on the reverse strand, counting down.
CCGTCGAGGGTGACTTCGCGGTCACGGTCCATGGTGACCTCGGGCTCGGTGAGAAGTCCGAGGCCGAGCGAGTCCTTGCCCTTGCTGCCGTGCACGTCGAGGAAGCTGGACAGGGTGTACATGCCGGGCGGCAGACGCAGCTTGAGCGTGCCGGATTCGCCGACCGAGACGGGGAGGGGGTCTGTGTCCTTGGCCAGCTGCTTCACGGTCAGGTTCGCGGCGGACGCCGCGCCGTCCCGGTCCTTGACGTGGACGGTGAGGATGTAGCGCTCTTCCTCCTTGGCCAGGCCGAAGGCCGTGTGCGCGACGACCGTGTCGCCGTTCCTGGCGACGATCCGGCCGGAGGTGGCGCCGACAGGTGCGGCGGTGCCGTCACCGGTGACCGCGGTCTGCGCGGTGCCGTGTGCCGGCACGGTGAGGGTGGAGTCGGCGAGGGTGACCACGTTGCTCGGAGCGCCCTCGACGGCCAGCGCCAGGGTGACTGGCTGGTCGGAGACGTTGCTGTAGGTCAGCGTCTTCGTGACCGGCTTGTTCCCCTCGTACGGCCAGCTGAAGAAGCCGAGGTCGGCGCTGCCGGTCGCGGTGATCTGCGCGGCGATCGCGGACGGGACGTCCACCCGGCCCGCACCCACCTCGTACGACGTGCCGCTGATCTGCTTGGACGTGCTCATCAGCCCGTCCTTGATCTGCTGTCCGCCCCAGTCGGGGTGCTTCTCGGCGAGCAGCGCCGCCACGCCCGCTACATGCGGGGTGGCCATGGACGTACCGCTCTTTGATGTGTACGGGCCGCTGCCGCTCACGAGCTGCGAACGGGCCGCGAGGATGTCCACGCCCGGTGCGGACAGGTCGGGCTTCAGCGCGTTGTCGCCGAAGCGCGGACCCTGGCTGGAGAAGGGGGCGCGCCGGTCGGCGGAGTCGACCGCGCCGATCGTCAACGCGGAGTCGGCCGCGCCGGGGGAACCGATGCTGCCGGGGGAGTAGGCATTGCCGGCCGCGATCACGAACAGGGCGCCCGTGTCCTTGGAAAGGGTGTTCACCGCCTGGGCCATCGGGTCGGTGCCGTCACTGCCCTGCGACGATCCGAGGCTCATGGAGACGATCTTGGCGTGGACATCCTTGGCCGCCCACTCCATTCCGGCGATGATCTGCGACTCGGTGCCGGAACCCTGGTTGTTGAGAACCTTGCCGACGGCGAGCGTGGCGCCGGGCGCGACTCCCTTCTCCTTGCCGTCGGACGCCGCGCCACTGCCACCGACCGTGGACGACACATGCGTTCCGTGCCCGTTCCGGTCGGCGACCTCCTGCCCCTCGATGAAGCTCCTGGTCTCGCTCACCCGGTCCTTGAGGTCGGGATGGGTCAGGTCCACACCCGTGTCGAGGACGGCGACCTTGACACCCTTGCCGGTCAGCCCGGCCTCCCAGGCGGCGGGGGTACCGATCTGGGCGTTGCTGGACTCCATCGCGGTGTCGACGCGGGCGTCCAGCCAGATCTTTTCGACGCCGCCCGCCAGACGCACACGGCCCGAAGCCGCGCTGCGCGCCCCGGAGGTGATGTCCGGTGCCACCGTGCGCCAGAACTCCCCGGACTTCGACGCCTCCAGGGCCGCACCACCCACGCTGGGCAGACCACGGACCTGGCGGGCTCCGTGGGGCGTCGCGCCGCGGGCGTTCTTCGTGTAGGTCACGATGAGTGGGAGGCCGTCGGTCGACGGGCTGCCGAGCCCCTGCTCGATCAGAGCGGTGACGTCGAAGAGTTCGGCGTCCAGGACGCCTGCCTGGAGGTAGGGCCGGGCCTCGTCGGGTATGACGGTGATCCGGCCGTCGGAAATGTCGCTGCGAACCGCTCCGGTCGCGCCCTCGGGACGCTCCACGGCGACCGACTTCCGGCCCGCGCCGAGGTCGGTCACGGTCACCTGGTCACCGGTGATCAGAGTGACGGTTCTCGCGGTGCTGGGTGCGTGCACGGGTGAGGTGGCACGGTCGGTGCCCGCCCCCGCCGTCCCCGACGCCCCGGCTGCTACGGCCTGCCCGGCCGGTAACAGTACGAGCGACAGCCCTGCGGCCAGCAGCCGGGACCTCCGCCTCGCGGATGATCTGGTCATGGATGACTCTCCTCCACGCACCCGGCGAATGGGTGGTTCCGGGTGCTGCGAAGAGTTTTCGCGGTGGCAACCTGCGTGTCGACCGCTCTGCCCTGACGGATCACCGACTTGGCAGGTATCCGTCACCTGTGGCCGCGGAGCACGGGACTCGCTCGGGTGAGGCGTTCTTCAGGGCCCCGCGCTCCGACCGGCGTCGGCGGACAGCCGAAGCCCTCCGGGCGAGGGGGAGGCCGACAACCTGCGCGGCCCTGCTTCGTGACGATGGTCTTCTTGGGCCGGCGGGGCACGGTCTTGGCCTCGTCGAGGTGCCCGTACACCGGTCGACCGCACACCTGGAGGAGATCGGCGATCTCTGTGGTGGTCGGCGACTCGATGCCTCGTGATCACCAGAGGCTGTGCCGGCATCTGCATCCGGGCCCGTGGCAATCCCTTCCCAAGCCCACAGGCGCCCCACCCCTCACCCAACTCATTCCCCGCTAACCGTTCGGGCGCGAGGACATCCAGGCCTTCGTCATGGAGCAGGACTGGGCACCTGCGGAGGAATCAGCCCGAGGGGCCCATCGAGGAGCTGGCGTGGGTTCTCGGGCTTGCCGACGCCGAGAGCCCCGAGGACACCGAAGTCGTCGAAACGGTGGTGGTCCACTGGATCGAAGACCAGCGTTTCCAGGTCAACTGTCTGGCGGTCGAAGGAGACGATCCGGAGTCGTTCGCCGACTGGCTGCGCGGCGAACTGCCCGCTCACTCCCACCAGTCCCTGTCGCACATGGCGGCGAACACGCGCGACGACATGGCTCTCATGCGCGCTCTGCGCAGGCTGGGCATCAACCACGCCGGCAGGGAGCTCGGCAGTGTTTCGTACGGCCTGCTGCGCTGGGCGCTTCACGACCCCGAGCTGCTGGTCCGGCGGAACGCTCTGCTCGCCGCGTCCCTTCTGAACCGGCCTCAGCTGTGGCCCTGCTGACGTATGTCAACGAGATCGAGAACGATCCCGCCGTCGGAGAGGAGGCCGTGACCACCCTAGACATCGTCCGCGATCGCATCGTCCGTCAGGGCTCTGCTTCACCGAAGGGCAGCGGCGAGTGACCTGCTTCCTGGCCAGGGTCCGGCTGACGTGGGCGAAGTACCTCGCCCACCGCCTAGCGGAGGCGCGGGGCCGGGAAAGCGGCGCCAGCGGCGAGGCCGGCACCGCTCGCCCATCGCGTCCAGCAGCCCGTACAGCGTGTCCCACAACCATTGGTTCGATCTGCCTGATGCTCGTCCGGCTCGCCGGGCAGCCATCGCGGTGAAGTCACGAAACCCACCGCAAGACAGCCCGGACCAAGACCGTTGAGGACCGCGTCGCGGCGTGATCAACAGTCACCTGACAGGCTCTCAGCCGGGGCCGGGTCCGCCGATGGCGGACCGGTAACCGGGCTCCCTGCGATCGGGCGGTGCCGCATTCCGGTACCAGCCAGGATCCGCCGCAGAACTGCCCTACCGGATCGGGGTGGTGAAGCTCCTCCCGTAATCCTGTCCTCGCGGCGGCCCCTTCGGTCCGGGGGCCTACGCGTCGGCGAGCAGTGGGTCATAGGCGGTCGAGCGCCGGCGGCCCGACATGAAGGAGAGGAAGTCCTTCACGAACGCGCTGCGGGAGTACCTCGCGTCGGTGTCGGCCACCGTGCGCCGGAAGCCGGTCCGGAACAGGGTCCGGTACTCGTCCGCGTCGATGAACTGGTTGCCGTCCGCGTCGGTGACGTCGAAGAGCACTTCGGCGACCCTGATCAGCGCGGGCCCGGCGAGGGAAGGGACAGCGGCGGCGTACTCCTCCTTGCTGATGCGGCCGTCACCGTCGGTGTCGAGGGCCGCCTGGAGTTCCCTCCACCACTCGGCATACGCGTTGTAGAGCCTGGTCTCCTCCGGCTCGTCCAGATCGAGGCGGGAGGACAACTCCCGTGCCATGGCGGCGAGATCGGGCCAGTCCAGGTAGCCGTCGCCGGTCTGGTCCAGCACCGCGGCGAAGAATTCGTCAGCGCTCCGCTGCGACCCGGTTCCCTCGGCGGGACCGTCCTGCACGGGGAACGGTGTGACCAGCCGGAACAGGGCGCCGGCCTGCTTCATCCGGCCGCGCAGCGCGGTGAGCGTCGCGGCTTGAGGGACGTCGCTGTCCGAGGTCAGGTGGAGCAGGCCGGTGAGGCCCTCGGCCCGGAACCAGTTGTCGGGCAGGAAGCGCGCCAGGCCGACGGCCACGTAGACGCTCTGCATCAGCGTCCGGGCACCAGGGATTTCGGGCAGACCCGCCCGTCGGCGGAAGGGCTCGGGGAGGGACGCCACCGTGATCGTGCCGATGACCGGGCCTGCGAGCGCGCGGCCCGCCGCCCAGACGGTGGGCAGGCCGTCCAGCAGGGGCGGTGCCGGGAGATGGTCGAAGAGCTTGTAGAGAATGATGCGCAGCGCCTCCGTGTCCTCCAGTTCCTCCTGGACCATGTGGTCGTAGTACTGCCAGAACTCCTGCAACGTGGGCGGCAGATGACCGACCCCATCTCCCAGGACCGCGAGAAATGCCTGGTATTCGGTGTAGAGCCGTTCCATGGAGGTCTGGTCGAGCGGCTGCCCGCTCAGTCGGCACATGGTGACGGAGCTCTCGAAGAGAGTTGCGACCACCCAGGCGCGGACCTGGGGGTCCATCGCGTCGTAGGGCCGGTCCTGTGCGTCGGTGCCGCTCAGCCGCGCGTGCAGGCGGTTGAGCCGCGCCGCCTCCCTCTGCCGCTCGTGATCGTCGGTGCCGAACATGCGCTGCAGGCTCACGAGGGTGTTGCGCAGCCGTCGCCACGGGTGCGCGACGAACGTCGAGTTGTCCATCAGGGCCGCGCCGATCTGCGGGTGGGCGGCCTCCAATACCGTGGCCCTGACCATGGCCAGTGCCCAGCGCGGATCATTGAAGAACCGGTGGAACTGCGAGTCAGGACCGAACGGGGATTCGGACTGTGCTTCGGGGGTCGGCCGCGCGGGGTCACCGTGGTGATCGGTGTCTCCGGAACGCGTGCGCCTGGGGCGGCTGCTGGCTGTGTCCATCAGGGGTGAGGTTCTCCGTTCGCGTGCGGCGTCACATCGCCGAAGCGGCGATTGCGTTGCTGGTAGGCGTGCAGGCACTCCAAGAAGTGCGGCGCACGGAAGTCGGGCCAGAGCACCGGCGGGAAGATCCACTCGGCGTAGGCCACCTGCCAGAGCATGAAGTTGGAGATCCGCTGTTCGCCGGACGTCCGGATGACGAGGTCCACATCGGGCGTGTCGGAAAAGGGCAGGTGAGCGGCGAAATGCTGCTCGTCGACGTCGTCGGCCGGTACCCCGCTGCGGATGAGGGACCGTGCCGCCTCGACGATGTCCCTGCGTCCGCCGTGGTCGAATGCCACGGTCAGTGTCATGCCCCGGTTCGTCCCGGTCAGCGTCATCAGGTCGGCGAAGTCCCGGGCCAGTGGCCCGGGGATCCTCGGGTCCGCCACTCCGAGGAACCGGCAGCGGATGCCGCGCGCGTGCAGCAGCGGGGCGTGTTTGCGTACTACGCGGCGCACCAGTCGCATCAGGAAGTCGATCTCGCTGCTCGGGCGTCGCCAGTTCTCGGTGGAGAACGCGTACAGGCTCAGCCACTCCACTCCCGACGTCCGCGCCGCCTCGATGACGTCGATCACCGTTGTTTCCGCTGCCCGGTGACCCGATGTACGCGGTAAGGACCGCCGTGCCGCCCACCGGCCGTTCCCGTCCATCACGCACGCGACATGGCGCGGCACACCCCTGTGCCGGTCCTCACCGGTTGGGCGACGTGGAGGTGTATGGGCCGACGGCGAGGCAGATGTGCCTCCCACTCGTTCAATCGTCATCCGTGCTCCCCGGCTGCCGCAACACAGTCCCCCTCCGCTTCGCACCCACCTACTGGTCGCAGCGCCCCCTTGCCGCAAGGTTCTGCCGCAGCGGGTCCGGACAGCGCCCCGTTGTGTCCGGACTCTGCTGAGCGCGTTGCGCAGCCGCCGCGATCCTGTCGAGGCTGCGGACGGGTCTCGCTCCCGCAGACGGCGGACCGGCTTGCCTCCGCCAGACGGTCCCCGGGGGATCCTCGGCCGCAGCGCCACTCGGATCGACACTCAGCAGAGTGTCGGTGCCCGGCCCCGGACACATTGCAATCTCCACATATTCACCTGTAGTACGTCAGTCCGCTTTGAAGACCTCGTGATGGCGTCTTGACCGGAATCGGGTAGTATCTGACGGTTTGGCACCGCCAACACCCGACTCCGCTGTTTCGGCCGAGCCGGTTCCGGCTACAAGGCCTCACGCTGGCGCCGAAGAATCGACCGGCATTCACCTGATCGACCTGCCCACGCTCCGTGGGCAAAGCAAGGGAAGCCGGGCAATATGTCGAGGGCCCCTATCGCTCGCGGTAGGGGCCCTCGACGTTCTCCGGGCCGGTTTCCGTCTCGGTCGAGTTCTGCGGCACCGCCGCCGGCTTCTGCCGGTGCGGGGCCTGATACCCGGCCGACACAAATCCGCGCCGTGCTGGATGCACGGAATTCCCGTCCATGGATGCTCGGCCCCGCCGGGGGCAGTGCGGCCCCCAGCTCGCGCCGGCGCCGCGTGCCGGGGCACGGACGGGCGCGGTGAGGGCGATCGGCATGGGGAACGCCACCTGTCAAGGGTGACCCGGTAGCGTGAATTGATTGGGGAGGCGCAATGCTCAAGCGGGCACGTTGCGAATCATCGAGGAAGCATTGGAAAGCGGGGACGCACGCTCCGGCTCATCGTCTTCATGCAAGCGGCCATCTGCACCGCACTCACTCTCGGTGGTGGCGCCTGGCTCGCGGGACCGCTGGAGCGGTGCTGAGGCGCGATCCAGACTTTCCGGAGTCCGGCGGTCTGAGGATGTCGAGAACGTGCCGTCGGCTCCGTCCCAGGGACATCAGCGGCCACCACCGGCCGCACGAGGAAGAAGGAGAAACCAGCATGGCGATTCAACGGATGGACAACGTCGGCATCGTCGTCGAGGACCTGGATGCCGCCATCGCGTTCTTCGTGGAACTCGGTATGGAGCTGGAGGGCAGGGCGGAGGTGGAGGGCCTCGTCGCCGACCGGTGCACCGGACTCGACGGCGTCCGCTGCGACATCGCGATGGTCCGCACCCCGGACGGTCACAGCCGGATCGAGCTGGCGAAGTATCAGAGCCCCGCGGCGACCAGCGCCGGGCCACGCAACCCGCCGCACAACATTCTGGGCACGCACCGCATCATGTTCGCCGTCGACGACATCGAGGACACCGTCGCCCGCCTGCGCCCTCACGGCACCGAACTCGTCGGCGAGATCGCCCGGTTCGAGGACAGCTATCTGCTCTGCTACATCCGCGGCCCGGAGGGCATCATCGTCGGACTGGCCGAGCAACTGCGCTGAAAAGCAGAAACCGAACCATGCAGCCGAACGAGATCACCGACGTTCTGAACCGCCCGATCAGCCAGGGGCTGCTCACCCGTGACGTGACCCGCCTGGCGTACGTCCGCCAAGGACGGAACCCTGCGCAACGTACCGATCGCCTTCACCTGGAACGGGTCGCACATCGACATATGTACGGCGAAGAACGCGCCCGAACTCCCGTGGCCCCCCTCGCGCACAGGCTCCTGAAACGACGGCACCAGTAGGTGAGACACATCTCAGTATGTGGCGAACCGTCCTGCTTCACCTCGAACGCCTACCCGTTCTCCACGGCCGCGGCCGCCAGTCTGCCCGGCGTCGCGAGCATCGGACCGATCCGCGGCAGACTCACCATGACCATCCCGCTCAGGCGCCCACTCAGGACACACTGCGCCTCCTCGCGGCCGTGGTCTTCTTCGCGGTGGGTTTTCCTGGCCGGGGCGGCCTTCTCGGCCGTGGTCTTCTTGCGTGGCTGCATCGTGTACACGGGGGCGTCCTGTTCCTGGTCCTGGCCGTGCTCGCCGCGCGAGTTACCTGGCCGCTTTGACGGAGGCGTTCAGGGCGGCCATCAGGTCGACGACCTACCCAGAACGAGTCCTGCTCGTCAGCCCCGAACCGGCCGACGTCCTGTCCACGATCATCCGTCGCGTCCGCGACCCCCACGACGGCACGATTCCGCTCCTCGCCGCCGACGCCTACGCGAAACGGGAAGACTTCCTCGGCCACTTCGAACGCCGCAAACTCTCGGTCGGCACCTGCGCCTACGGCACCGCGTGCATCCACGAACACGCTTGCTTCTCAGAACTAGGCCATTTCCTGCGGGGCACCGTCGGAGTCGTAGGCCAGCGGTCCCGGGAACGCCACACTCACCTCACACCTGCTTTTCCCCTGCATTACGGCTCGAAGGTTGCGATGGAGTAAGCGATGAGAATCGCCAGAATCGCCAGTCCAACCAGAAACCCGATGGCCGCAGATCTTTCGGAGCGCTCCCGGTGGGCGCGGTCCTCTCTCAAATCCTGCCTGTGCTGAATGCGCGCATAGATCTCTGTCGCGGCCGGGTCTTCGGCCAGTTCATCCATGCCGCGTTTCACCAGGCGCGCAAGATCTTGATCCGTGACCTTCCTCGACGGGTCGGGAGCGGAGTCATCTTCCATAACCCACCTCGCGCCTATCTGCTCTGCGACATCTTCGCATCTGGAACAGGCTCGTCAAGCTTCCCTGCTCATGCTGTGGAAGCCGCCCTTCTTCTGCCCGCCGCGGACGTGCACCTGACGCTGAACGTCGACGAGTTCGACGCAGTCGCCCACCGTGATATCGCTGATCAGTCCGCCCCAGCAGGCCAGCAGGGTCGCGATCCGCGTCACGGCGGTCTGGCATCCTTGCGGCCGCAGGCGTGTGTCACAGGACAACGAGTGGCCGTACTCGCGCAGCCACCGCCACAGCGGCTGTCTCCGACCGGTCGGCACCTTCCGGTATACCTCCTGCTGACAGAGCCTCAGCCACACGAAGGCGTCTGCCGACGTCGGCATCTGCTGCATCGCCCGCGAGCCCTTGCGCACCACGCTGATCAACTGCCGGCCTGGATCGACGTCACATTGGCGAATGCCGATCAGCTCCGAAGCCCGCACTCCAGTGGAGATCCAGAACGCGACCAGGGCCCGATCGCGGTTTGAGGGCGGTGTCGCGAAGAGTTCGTTGAACCACTTGTCCGGAATCGAACGCGGGATCCGCTGTGGAAGGCTCGGTCGGTAGCGGACCACCCGCTCGGGCTTCCAGCTGTCCATCGGGTTGTGGTGAGCATGAGCTCGACCGGAACGGCGTGACAGATCCAGCGGGAACGGGTTGAGCAGCGTTCCTGCACCGGCATCGCGATGGACGTCGTAGAACCGGCGCAAGTCCGTCTCGCTGTGAGCAATGGTGGTCGCAGCGTACCCAGGCCCGGTCGACGGCTTCCCCGTCACCGGGTTCGGAGCACCGGCGACCCGCGCCGATCGCTTGCCCGAGGCCTGGACCCTCCTAGGTTTGACGGTCAGCTGAATCCAGCGACCGAAGTCCCTGGCCTCCACCCGGGTCGCACGTTCCCAGGGAATTCGCACTGCCTCCAGGAACCGCCACCACCGCAGCAAGTCCATCCCGTATGAGCGGACCGTCGACGCCGTCTGCTCTCTGAACTGCGGGATCTCCGCGCTTGATTCAGCCAACGGTGCGTCAGATGCTCGCTCCTCAGACCTGACCCTGCCGAACGGGCACGGCTTGCCGAGATCCGTGACAACTTGATCGCCCGAATCGCCGAAACCGAGACGGAAGGCTGGCTCGGCGAGGTCGAAGGTCTCCAGGTCAGCCTGGCCGGCGCCGATGAGAAGCCTCGTCAGCTTGATCGGAGCCACGGGCAGCATACGGCTGTGGACCTTGGCATCCCCCCACCACGCGTGGGTGATCGATGAACCCACGAAGGTGGCTGCCGCACGGCCCTCAAACGGGATCGAGAACAAGTTCAAGGAAGTGTGCACTAAACGCCCTTCAGAACACGATCAAGTGCTGCTCGGCCTGCAGGTCCCCATTTCGGCTTGCCGCCGGGAAGGCCCCGGTCTCCGTTCTGCCCCATGAGCATCAGGAAGAGGCACTTCATAGCGGCCAGCCCGCGGGCGCGCCGGATCGCCGCCTCGTCTGCATGCTCGTACATGTCGAAGAACCGTGAGGCCGTGCCCGCAGGTAGCAGCACCCATGCGGCGGCGAGGTCCCACGCCGGATCGCCGGCGAACACGCAACCGAAGTCGACGATGCCCGAGAGCGTTCCGTCCGAGACGACGACGTTTGCGGGATGAAGGTCGCCGTGCACCCACACCGGCGGGCCCTCCCATGCGGGGGCCGCGACGGCGTCGTCCCAGACGGCCCGGACGTCGGCAGCGATGTCGTCGGGGGCAACGGCCTGGAGGAAGTTCTCGAAGGCGTCCGTGCAGTTTCTGGGATGGGCACCGCGGTCCGTAGAAATTGGCGCCTCGGCGGGCGCCTCCACATGGAGCGCCCGGAGGAAGGCCGCCAGCGTGTCGGCCGCGTGGGCGCCGCGGCTGATCGAGCCGTGGTCCAGCGGCTCGCCGGGAACCCACGTCATCACGGTCCAGTGCTTGGGGAAGCGCTCGGACGGTTCGCCGAGCCGCACCGGGGTCGGCACCGGGAGCGGCAGGCGCGGGGCCAGCACAGGTAGCCACCGCCGCTCGTTGAGCTGGAGCTCCGGGGTGGGGTCCATGCGCTGCATGCGCACGGCCAACTCGTCCCCGAGGCGCCACATCTGGTTGCCCCAGCCGCCCGCCACCTCACGGATGGCCAGCCCCGCAAGGTCTGGATGTTGCTCCTGCAGCAGGTGGCGCACCAGGTCTGCGGTGATCTCGATCTCGGTATCGGTCATGCGAACTCACAGTACCGAGGCGGCAGGCGCCGCGGCTCTCGCTTTAGGATCATCTCGCTGTGATTCGTCTGGCATCATCAGTTCGACCCCAGAGGGTGTTATGTCCATTTCTGGGTGATCTGGTGTCACCTGTTCGTGGGTGCGGAGTCGTTCGGGCTGGCTCGCATATCGTGTGCACGATGGGGTCGGGGCATGGAACGGATGCCGTACTCATCGGACCCTGTCCGACGGACGGTGGGTCTTGATCGAACCGCTGATCACAGCCTGGATGCAGGAGCGGGTGTCGTGCTCGGCGACCGGAGACCCGGGCTCCTGCGATCTGCGCGAGATCGTGAACGCGCTGCTGTACAAGAACCGGACGGGCCGCCAGTGGAGGCTCCTGCCGCACGGGTTCCCGGCGTGGTCGGCGGTGTTCTACTGCTTCACCCTGTGGCGTCAAGACAGTGTTGGCCGGCGGATCCAGGAGATCCTGCGCTGGCAGGTGCGGGAGCGGGCCTGGCGATCGGAGGACCTGTCCCTCGTGATCAGCGACACCCGGTCCGTCCGCGTCGTGGCGGGGAGTGCCGAAGGGGACGGCAGGACTGGATGCGAACAAGAAGACGCCCGGCAGGAAGCGGGGGCTCGCCGTCGACGTGCTGGGCCTGATCATCGGTGTGGAGGTCCTGGCCGCCGGTGCCACGACAACGAGGCCGGCATCGCCCTGCTGGACCAAGCGGCCGAACGGTGCGGGACGCACCTGGAGAAGGTCCTGGTCGACCAGGGCTTCAGGACGCTGTGATCATCCATGGGCGGGTGAAGGACATCACCGTCGAGTGGTCCGGCACAACACCGACGACCAGGGCCGGGCTTCGTTCTGCAACCGAAGCGGTGGGTGGTCGAGCAGGTCAACGGCATCCTCATGCACCACCGGCGCCTCGCCCGCGACTACGACTGCCGGCCCGACAAGGCAGCCGCCCGTGTCTACTGGGCCTAGACCGCGGGCATACTCCGTCGCCTCGGCACCCCCAGCCTCGCCCGGCGCGACGACGTCGAGCTGGCTGCGTGAACGTCACCGAACTTCTGCGGCTGTTGCAGGCCGAACACGACGAGACCGCCGCACGCGCCGACAGCCTGCGCGAACAGATCGGCCAACTCGCCAGTGTCCTGGCCGAGGTGGAGGCCCGCCTCGCCGAGATCGCCACCTCCGACAAGGTCATCGACGGCCTCGCCCCGCCCGAACCCACACAAGCCCCCGCAGGGCCCACCACCGTCGGTCAGCGCGTCGTGACCGCCTTCGACGAGCATCCCGGGCGGATCTTCCGGGTTCGTGACCTGCACGAACCACCCGGGCTGCCCGTCGGCGAGCCCTCTGTCGACGTCACCCGCTTCCGCCTGGGACGACTCGTCCGTCAGGCACTCCTCGACCAACCCGGACACCGCCGGTACCGGAAAAGGACTAGCGCCGCACTTCGGAGGCCGGAATCGGCACAGCCGACGGCCGCCACTCTCGCCTGATCAGCCCGAACACCCACGAGTCGGATACGTCGCCGTTCACGACGCAGTCTTCCCGCAACGTCCCTTCACGCACGAATCCGATCTTCTCCAGGACCCGGGCGGACGCCACGTTGCGCGTATCGGTCTCAGCCTGAACCCGATTCAGGTCCAGTGCGTCGAATGCCCACTGCAGCACGGCGTGCGCGGTCTCCGTCGCGAAGCCGTGGCCCCACATCGCATCGTCGAGGCAGTAGCCCAACGACGCGCTGCGGTACTCCGGGTTCCATCCGGTCAGACCGCACCAGCCGACGAAGGCTCCGTCAGAAGCACGGTCGATGGCCACCCGCGCCCCGGTGCCTTCGTCCGCCATCTTCCGGCACATCGCGATGAAGCGCTCGGCGCGGGCCTGTTCGTGCCACGGCGGGGAGTCCCAATAGCGCATCACGTGGGTGCTGCTGTGCAGCGCGAAGAGGGAGCCCGCGTCGGCGTCGGTGAAGGGGCGCAGTCGCAGGCGAGCGGTGTGCAGTGTGGGGGTGGCCAAAGTCATGCGCACCATCTTGTGTCCTCATGGGCAGGCGGAACACCGAATATCCGAAGTCACCGCCGTCCTCGCGGGGAAGGACTCGCGCCTCGAACCCCGCGAGTAGGTGCCCAGGCGGCCGGCTGTGGCGGCTCGCGACGCCCCCGCAGGTCGCGGCCTCAGCCGGGTACCGGTCCCCGTCCGCGCCTGCGCGGGGCACTCCGCCCGGCGACGCCCGTGACCGCCTGGGGAATGGCCTCCGCTTGACAGAGCTCAGGGCGACGGCATAGTTACTTACAGTGCCGGTAGGTTACGTTGTGTGATCAATGGTGATCGTGTCGTCCCCCTACGAATCTGCCGCCGTCCTCCATTCCATGCGGGGAGCCCCACCGTGACCACGACCCCCACCCGGCCCACCGCCGTCCCGTCCATCGAGCAGCTGCCCCGGCCGGAACTGCGCGGGTCCATCGACATCCAGGGCAACAACCTGGCCGCGTTCAACAAGGACTTCATGGACTTCCACTACCTGCGCTTCCCGGACGCCGCCCAGGGCCGCGGCTGGCTCTCCGCGTTCCTCGACACCGTTGCCGCAACCAACGAGACGGAAGACTTCAACGAGCAGTTCTCGCAGGCCAGCCGGGGCTTCGGTTGCGACCCGTCGATCACCACCGTCCGCTGCGGGGTCTCCCTCACCTTCGAGGGTCTCGTGACGATCGCCAACAAACTCGATCGGATCAAGAAGGACCTCAGCACCTTCACGTCGATCTGCGCGGCGCGGCCGCACGGGCCAAGGACCTCGGGGACACGGGCGAGAGCGACCCCAAGACCTGGTTGTTCGGGGCCGGCACCGGCGACAAGGCCGTGCACTCGGCCCTCATCGTCGCTGCGGACACCGAGGCGCTGCTGAAGGAGAAGCTGAAGAACCGCGACATGGTCGAACAGACCGGCCGGATCACGCGCGTCCATGTGGACGAAGGCCGCAGCCTTAAGGGCGATCTGAAAGGTCACGAGCACTTCGGCTACAAGGACGGCATCTCCCAGCCCGGCGTCAAGGACTTCCACCGCGAGGACGCCGGCCGCGAGGGCTTCCGCGACAACCATGCCGGGACCGAGCTGATCGAACCCGGCGATTTCGTCTTCGGCCACAAGAGCGAACAGGTGGTCACCAACGGCCTCGACAAGGCCACCGGCCTCGCCGGCAAGGCCTCGATCGAGCTCGCGGAGCGGCACCTACGGCACGGTCGACATGAAGCGCTTCGTGCGCACCGCGGGCGCGCTCTACGCCTTCCCCCCTCGATCAGCACGCAGCGGCTGCTCGCCGGGGGCGAGGACCTTCCCAACGAGCCAATCGGCTCCTGAGCGGCGAGGAGAAACCATGAACGAGAGACCCACCGACGAGGGCACGGCCAACGACCGCGCCCGCCGGCAGACCTGCCGGCAGCTGGCCCGCGAGTTGCTGCTGGTCGGTCCGGACGACAAGGACCTGAAGCTGCGCTACCTCGACACTCTGATCAAGGAGGGCATCCCGGAGACCGACGAGCCCAAGGACGTGCTGATCGTCGGCGCCGGGATCGCCGGTCTCGTTGCCGGGAAGCTACTCAAGGACGCCGGGCACAACGTCACCATCCTGGAGGCCAACGCCAACCGGGTCGGCGGGCGGATCAAGACCTTCCGCTCCACCGATGACGAGCAGGACGGCCCGTTCTACGACCCGGTGCAGTACGGGGAGGCCGGAGCGATGCGGCTGCCCAGCTTCCACCCGCTGACCCTGGCCCTGGTCGACAGACTCGGCCTGAAACGGCAGCTGTTCTGCAACGTCGACGTCGATCCCGACACCGGCAACCAGAACACGCCCGTCCCACCGGTGGTCTACGAGTCCTTCGAGGACGGCAAGGTCTGGAAGTACGGCGAGGACAGCCCGGACTTCCGCGAGCCGGTCAAGCGCTTCAACAGCTGGATCCGCACCAACCGGATCCAGGCCCGCCGCAGCGAGTACGCCGCCGACCCGAGCAGCGTCAACGAGGGCTTCCACCTCACCGGCGACGAGGTGCGGATCACAGCCGGCGAGATGGTCAATCAGGCGCTGGAGCCGGTCCGCGACTACTACTCGTACATCGAGAACGGAAAGCGGGTGCGCAAGCCGTTCGCCGAGTGGCTGGACGGCTGGGCCCGGGTGATCCGCGACTTCGACGGCTACTCGATGGGCCGCTTCCTGCGCGAGTACGCGGGTTTCAGCGACGAGGCCATCGAGGCGATCGGCACGATCGAGAACATGACCTCGCGGCTGCACCTGTCTTTCTTCCACACCTTCCTGGGCCGCAGCGACATCAACCCGGACGCCACCTACTGGGAGATCGAGGGCGGTAGCTGGCAGCTGCCCTACGCCCTCGCCGATGAGCTCCAGGACGAACTCGAAATGGGCGAGCGGATGATCCGGATGGAGTACTGGGATCCACGCCGCGAGGGCGGGGCCGGCCAAGACGTCGGGCCGAACGGCCCCCAGGTCGCCGTCCACACCGTGCCCGAGGGCGACCCAGAGGCCGAACCCACGGTCTGGAAGGGCGACTTCGCGATCGTCACCGTCCCGTTCTCCGCGCTGCGGTTCGTCCAGGTCTCACCCCCGTACTCGTACAAGAAGCGCCGGGCGATCATCGAGACACACTACGACCAGGCCACCAAGGTGCTGCTGGAGTTTTCCCGCCGGTGGTGGGAGTTCACCGAGGCGGACTGGAAGGACGAGCTCGACTCCATCGAGCCCGGCCTGTACGAGTACTACCAGCGGGCCGGCGAGGAGGACGCCGAGGCGGCCGTGCTGGCCGCGCACAACGGGCACCGGCCACCGCCCAATCTACCGAGGGTGCTGCTCGGCGCCCACCGGAGCGTGGACTCCAGCCGGATCAGCCAGGAGCAGCTGGAAGTCTTCCGGCACACCCCGCTGCGCCGGGCGAGCGTGCGCCCCGCCACCAACTGTTTCGGCGGCGGATCGACCACCGACAACCCGAACCGCTTCATGTACTACCCCTCGCATCCGGTGCCCGACAGCGACGGCGGCGGCGTGGTACTGGCCAGCTACAGCTGGTCGGATGACGCGGTGCGCTGGGACTCGATGGCCGACGCCGAGCGATACGTGTACGCGCTGCGCAACCTCCAGTCGGTGCACGGCCGACGGATCGAGGTGTTCTACACCGGCTACGGTCAGACCCAGAGCTGGCTGCGCGACCCGTACGCCTTCGGCGAAGCGGCGGTGTACACCCCGCACCAGATGACCAGCTTCCACCTCGACGTGGTCAAGCCGGAGGGCCCGGTGCACTTCGCCGGCGAGCACGTCTCGCTCAAGCACGCCTGGATCGAGGGCGCGGTGGAGACCGCCGTCCGCGCGGCGATCGCCGTGCACGAGGCGCCCACACCACCATCCCGCGCCAAACCGGAGATCTGTCCAGAGGTGTGGGCCGGACGCGCACGCAGGGCGGAGGTGCTGAGCGGATGAGCGGCAACAGCGAATGGACGGTGGGCCGTTACCTGGCCACGAGACTTGAGCAGTTGGGCATCCGGCATCTGTTCGGGGTGCCGGGTGACCACCTCGGCCCGTTCCTGACGATCATGCACGCCACCACCGGGGTGCGCTGGGTCGGCACCCCGACCGAGATCGGTGGCGGCTACGCCGCCGACGCCTACGCCCGGGTGCGGGCCGCTGACGCCGACCTCGCCAAGGGCGAGCAGGGCATCGCCGCAGTCGCGGTCACCTACGGCGTGGGCGCGTTCAGCCTGCTCAACCCGATCGGCGGCGCCTACGTCGAGTACGTGCCGGTGATCGCGATCAACGCGGCGCCGTCGTACGAGCAGTGGCTCAACTACCAGGCGGTCGGTCTGCTCACCTCGCACATGAGCCAGCGCCGGGAGAGCAATCTGGAGGTCTACCGGCAGGTCACGGTGGACGCGCAGGTGATCTCCAACCCCGGGCTCGCGCCCTCGCAGATCGACAGCGCGATCATCGCCGGCCTGACCGAGCGCAGGCCGGTCTACCTGGAGGTGATGGACGACCTCTGGAGTGCCCCGTGTGCCGAGCCTCAGGGCGAACTCCGTGGTCAGGAAAGGCCGTTCACCAAGAAGAACGAAGAAATGCTCGCCAAGGCGGTGGAGGCCTCGGTGAAGCTGGTCGAAAGGCTCGGCACGCCGGTGCTGTGGGCGGGCGAGGAGATCGAGCGCAACCGGCTGGAGCGGGAGCTGGTCTCACTGGTGCAGCTGACCGGCATCCCGTTCTGCACCACCGTCGGCGCGAAGTCCGTGGTCTCCGAGAACACCCCGGGCTTCACAGGCGTCTACAACGGCAAGGCGAGCCTGCCGGAGGTACGCAAGGCCTTCAAGGCCGCCGGTTGCCGGATCGGCCTGGGCACCTGGTCGACGTCGAAGAACCTCGGCGGCGAGAAGTCGATCGGCGACGACTGGATCGTGGCCGCCCACGAGGGCGTAAGCGTCGGCGCGCAGCACTTCCCGGACGTCCAGCTGGCGCGGTTCGTCCCGGCGCTGCGGGACGCGCTGGTCGTCGCTTTCGGCAAGCGGGCGTTCGAAACCGACCTCTTCGCGCTGGCACACGCCAAGGACCGGCAGGTCCCGGCGAACACGAGCGCCTTCCTGACCGGCCTGAGCGGCACGGACTACCCCGAGGAGCTCACGTACGACGGGTTCTTCCAGCACATGAACGCCTTCCTGCTGAGCCAAGCGCAGGGTGACGGCCCGGAAGCCACCTCGCCGTTCACGGTGGTCTCGGACGCGGCATTCGCACTGCTGGGCTCGATGAATCTACAGATGGCGGAGCGGGCGAGCTTCGTGGCGCAGAACAGCTGGCTGTCCATCGGCTACTCGGTCGGCGCGGCCACCGGGGTGGCGCTCGCCCGCCAGCAGCCGCTCAAGCGGCCGCTGGTGTTCGTCGGGGACGGATCGTTCCAGGAGACCTGCCAGGAGCTGTCCACACACGTGCGCCACCACCTGCGGCCGGTGGTCTTCGTCCTGGACAACGAGGGCTTCTACGGTATCGAGCAGATGCTGGTCAGCCCCTGCTACTACAAGGAGAAGCCGTCCGACGGGGCCGACTTCTACAACGTGCTGCACCCGTGGCAGTACGAGAAGCTGGCGGAGGTCTTCGGCTCGGAGAAGGACCGGATGCACGGGCGGGAGCTCACCACCCACACCGAGCTGGAGTCACTGCTGCTCGACATCGCCGATCCGGGCAGTGACATCAACCACGCCCCGATCCTGGTACGGGTCCGGCTCAACCGGCACGACTACCCGCGGGCACTCCAGTACAAGATCGATGAAAAGTGCACATAGCCGCCGTACGGCTCACCGGCCGCGGTCCAAGGATCGGGGCCGGTGAGCGCTGCGTCCGTGCTCAGCGAACCGAAGGTCCGCAGATCCTCGCGCAGGACCGGCACCGCCCGCCGGCTTCACGACGAACCACTCGTGGCACGGCCCGAGTTCGCCAGGGCGAACCTCCCCGAGTGGCTCGACGCCGTCCGCCAAGACGACCTGCCCGGCCTCCGCGCTCTCGCTGCGGGCCACGATCGCGACGTTGCCGTCGCAGACCTGACCCTGCCCTGGAGTATCGGTAATCCAGCTGCAGATCGTGATCTTCATGTGGTGGGCACTGTCCGGAATCACCAGCGGGCGACGAGCGTCTCCTCTTTACCCCGGTTGCGATACAGCGAGGTGGTCCCCGGCGCGATGGCACCGGTCGGACAGCCGACGATGGGTTCCCGCTGTGTTGCGCTGCCCAGTTCGCCGAGCAGCTTCAGGGCGTCGGGCAGGGGGAAGAAGGCGGTTTGTTCGATGTCGTCGTCCTGCGGCATGAGGTCTCCCGCCCATTCGTCGATCTCGAAGGCGGTGGCCAGTGCCGAAGGGCGCCGCCCGGAGTCGATGCGCATGAGGAGCGCGGTCCGCACCGGGTCGCCCACCAGTAGCCCGGTCTCCTCCCGCAGCTCACGGCGGAGAGCTTCGTGCATGAGCTCGCCGTCCTCGGCCACGCCACCGGGGAGGGACCAGAGCATCCCGCCGTCAGTGCCGGGACTCTCTCGCACGAGCAGGATCTCGTTGCCTCGGCGGATGAGGCCGATGACCAGCTGCACCCGGGGTTCGGGGGCCTTCGAATGCTCTGCTGTCATGCCGCAGACCGTACGCGACGGCCAGTTCGCCGGCAGCGCGGTGCCGGTGCGGAGAAGGGTGCGGCCACCGTGGATCATCGTGAGTTGTGTGGACTTATGAAGAGGCGGTGGTCGCGGGGCGCAGCATGGATCCCGGCCGTTGGCCGGAGGCATTCAGCCCCTCTTCGCGAACCGCTCCCTGGCCCGGCGCACGCGACGGTCCATGCCGTCACCACTTGACGCGACGGCACCGTGACAGGTTGCTGACCACCCAGGGCGGAGAACAGCTGTCCGCCGCTACACCACACCAGGGGACATGACCGGTGCCCGAGGCGGCACCTTCCAGCGGATGACGTGGAGCGAGCGGCGGCGGAAGTCTCGGTGTGCGTATCCCGGGCTGTTGGGACGCGCAGGGTGCCGCCTGCCTGGATGGGGGGGAGATCCCAGCCCGTCGAGACGCTACCAGGGGGTCTGCGGCGGAAGGTCGGCCCGTGCATAGCAGGGTAAAACTGGTTATGAGTGCCAATTCTCATCTAATGTTGTGTTCTACGCCGTGTGATGCCCGTTGTTGCCGCCGGCTCCTCACCTTGTCTGCATGGAAGCGATCAGACGTAATCCGATCCCCTCAGACCGGAAGGAACGCAGCATGAGTGCGACACAAAGCACACCACAAGACATGGGCCAGGGCGTCCTGGGTGCAGTGGGCCCGGCCGGGAACGGACAGGTGGTGCAGCCGCCGGTACTGGGCGGCCCCGAGGATTCCGACTACTACCTGCTGGGGGATCTCCTCACGGAGGAGCAGCAGCAACTCCGGCGCAAGGTCCGGGAGTTCATGGACCGGGAGGTCATCCCGGTCATCAACCCCTACTGGGAGCGCGCCGAGTTTCCGCATGAGCTGGTGCCCAAGCTGGCGGAGCTGGGCATTGCCGGATTCCAGATCCCCGGCTATGGCTGCCCGGGGATGAGCAATGTGACGGCCGGGATCGTGATCATGGAGTTGGCCCGCGGCGACCTGAGCATGTCCACGTTCATGGGCGTCCACTCGGCCCTTGCCATGAGCTCCATCGCCCTGCTGGGCTCGGAGGAGCAGAAGCAGCGGTTCCTGCCCCCGATGGCGCGGATGGAGAAGATCGGCGCCTTCGGCCTGACCGAGCCCGCGCACGGCACGGACGTGGTCAAGCTCCAGACGGAAGCCCGCCGGGACGGTGACTCGTACGTGCTGAACGGGTACAAGCGGTGGATCGGTAATGCCACCTTCGCCGACTATGTCATCATCTGGGCCCGTGGTGAGGACGGGCACGTCGGCGGCTATGTGGTCGAGAAGGACACACCCGGTTTCGACGCCCGGGCCATCAAGGGCAAAACGGCTCTGCGCTGCGTGCAGAACGCCCAGATCTCCCTGAAGGACGTCCGGGTGCCGACCGAGAACAAGCTGGCGGGCGGCAAGACGTTCCGTGACACCGAGGAGGTCCTGCTGGCCTCGCGGTACTGCGTGGCCTGGGAGTCGGTCGGCGCGGCCATCGCGGGCTACGAGAACGCCCTGGCGTACGCCAAGGAGCGCAAGCAGTTCGGGATGCCGCTGGCTGCCTTCCAGCTCATCCAGTACCGGCTGGCGCGAATGCTGGCGGACATCACCAACATGGTGTGCATGCAGTTCCGGCTCGCCCAGTTGATGGACGAGGGCAAGTACTCGATGCCGCGGGTGGCCCTGGCCAAGATGCACTACACCGAGCGGGCAAGGGCCATCCTCTCCGACGCCCGCGACATGCTCGGCGGCAACGGGATCATCCTCGACTACCACGTGGCCCGGCACCTGTGCGACATCGAGGCCATCGACACCTACGAGGGCACCGACACCGTACAGGCACTGATCGTCGGCCGTGACATCACCGGCTACAACGCCTTTGCGCCGGTGGCACCGAGCCCGGGCCCGCGTCACTGACCCTCCGGTCGGCGCGCCGGCGCCCCGGCCGGCCACCGCCGCCGCGTGCGGGCCCTGCCGAGAAAGGATCTGTCATGGCGGACACGCCCCTGCTGGAAGGACTCCACGTCGTGGATCTCGCCAGCTTCATCGCCGGCCCCGCCGCGGCCACGATGCTCGGCGACTTCGGCGCCGACGTCGTCAAGGTGGAACCACCCCGCACCGGCGACTCCTATCGTGCGCTCGGCGGCGTCCCGCCCAACCCCGTCGTCGATGGGGTCAACTACCCCTGGCAGCTCGACAACCGGAACAAGCGCAGCATCGCTCTCAACCTCAAGTCGCCCGGCGCCAGAGCCGTACTGGAGCGACTGGTGAAGTGGGCCGACGTGCTCGTGACCAACTTCCCGCCCCGCACCCGGACCAAGCTGGGACTGGACTACGACGGCCTGGCCCCCCTCAACCCCCGGCTGGTCTACGCCGACGTCACCGGCTTCGGCGAGGAGGGTCCGGACGCGCACCTGCCCGGGTTTGACGCGACCGCCTACTGGGCGCGCAGCGGCCTGATGGACTACACGCGCCAGCGCGACGGGGCACCTTCGATGCCAGTGTTCGGCTCGGGCGACCACCCCACTGCCGTCTCCCTGTACGCGGGCATCATGACCGCCCTGTACCGACGGGAGAAGACCGGCGAGGGCGCCCGCGTCACGGCGTCGCTGATCGCCGAGGGCGCGTGGGCGGCGAGCATGTGGCTGCAGGCCGCACTCGTCGGGGGCAAGGCCCCCCGGCCCGCAGACCGGACCGACCCACCGAACGCACTCGCCAGTGCCTACCGCACGGCGGACAACCGCTGGCTTCTGCTGGCTTTTGCCAACGAGGACAAGCAGGTCCCCCTGTTCCTCCGGGCCATCGGCCACCCCGAGGCGGCACAGAACCCGGACTACGCCGACACTCCGAGCCGCCGCGTCCACGCCGCCGAGATCGCCGCCCTGCTCGACAAGACCTTCGCGACCCGGCCCCTCGCCGAATGGCGCGAACTGCTCGACGCCGCCGACGTCACCTACGGAGTCGCCCAGACGATCGACGAGTTCGCCCGTGATCCCCAGCTCGCGGCCAACGGGATCGTCGTCCCCATCGAGGACGGCAGCACCGAGCCGCACCTGACGATCGACAGCCCCGTGCGGCTGGACCAGGAGCGGAAGGTCCCGCCACACCCCGCTCCCGACTTGGGTGAACACACCGATGCGGTGCTGCGCGTCCTGGGATACGACGACTCCGAGATCGCGGAACTGCGCGGGGCGGAGGTGGTCGGCTGAGGGCACGTCCGCCCAGGCACGACGCAGAGGGAGGGAGAAGGGAACTACCACCATGACCGAGGCCACCGACACCCCAGTGGTGCGCACCGAGGAACGCGACGGCGTCTTCGTGATCACCATCGACCGGCCCCAGGCCCGCAACGCCATCGACGGTGCCACAGCGCGTGCGTTGGCTTCCGCGATCGATGAGCTCGAGGCGCGCGACGACCTGTTGGCCGGCATCCTGACCGGAGCGAACGGCGTCTTCAGTGCCGGCATGGACCTCAAGGCCTTCGCGAGAGGCGACACCCCCGTCATCGAAGGACGAGGTTTCGGAGGCATCACCCGCACCGAAATCAAGACCCCGCTCATCGCCGCCGTCGAGGGCTACGCACTGGGCGGCGGCACCGAAATGGCCCTCGCCTGCGACATGATTGTCGCCGCGCAGGACGCCACCTTCGGCCAGACCGAGGTCCACTACGGCATCGTGCCGCCCGAAGGCGGAATGGTACGCCTGCCCGAACGCATCCCCCGCAACATTGCCCTGGAGCTGCTGCTCACCGGCGACCCGCTGCCCGCCCAACGCGCCGAACGGCTCGGCCTCGTCAACCACCTCACCGAGCCCGGTGAGGCGCTCACCCAGGCCCTGGAGCTCGCCAACCGCGTCGCGCACAACGCCCCACTCGCCATCACGGCCGTCAAACGCGTCGTCAACGAACGGACCTCCTTCCGCGACACGGACGCTCTGCGCGATCAGGATCAGTTCGTCACCCCTGTGCTCGCCTCCCTGGACGCGAAGGAAGGCGCCCGCGCCTTCGCGGAGAAACGCTCACCCCACTGGCAGGGCCGCTGACACATCCCCCGGCCCCGGCGGATTCCGGTCGACCGTCGCGGAGATCCTGTCACCACCGGACGAGTTCATCCTCTTCTGCGGTATGCCGATCGGGTTCGGGGACGACACGGTGGGTTACGCCCGTGCGGGCCGGGTTCCGCTCGACGAGATGGTCACGTTCGTCGAGGGGCGGATTCACGACTGCGTCGCGATCACGCGGTGCGCGAGTGACGGACCGTAATGTAGTTGCCCGTGGAGTCGATGCCGAGGTTCTCGCCGCCTGGACCGCCAGCGCTCTGTGCCCTCGGCCCTGAGACAGACCGCGCCGTCGGGTGTGGGCAGGACGAAGCTGTCGGGGGTCGGCACCGGGCCGGGATCGCGGTCCACGCGGCCGACCTCCCCTTGGCCGACGAAGACGTCCTTCCAGGCGCCCTCCAGGCCCTGCTGGTTGCCGGCTGCCGAGGCCTCGACGATGCGGTCCCAGCGGCGGACATGAGGAGTCGTAGAACGCGAGCAGTTCGTCCCGGTCCTCGGTGATCTTCACGACGGCCTTCGGGAACTCTGCCCCGCAGGTCTTCGCGAACTCCTCGATCGCCTCCTCGGCGTGGGTGTGGTCCTCGGCGTCGTAGATCTCCTGCATCGCCTTCGTCGCGCCGGGCTGCACGGACTTGGGCAGGCAGTTGGCGACGTTGCGGGCATTGTGAACCCAGCACCAATGCGGCCTGGCCGCCGGGAACACCTCGGCGAGCGCCCGCCAAAGGCCCATGGCACCGTCGCCGATGACCAGCTCGGGGTCACGCATGCCGCGTCGGCGACAGTCGCACAGCAGGTCGGCCCACGACCCGGTGGCCTCGCCCAGGCTCTCGGCCAGGGCGATCAGCTTCTTCGTGCCGTCCTGACGGACCCCGAGCAGGACCAGGACGCACGAGTGGGCCCGGCCGGGCCGGACCTTCGGGCGCGCGCCGTCCGCCCACACGTAGACGAAGTCGCGGTCGGACAGGTCCCGGTTCTGGAAGGCGGCGTGGTCGTCGCTCCGCTGCTTGGTCAGCCGTGTCACGGTCGCGGCCGACAGGCCGGCCGTGCCGCCCGGAAACTGCTCCAGCGCCGGGACGAAGTCGCCGGAAGACAGGCCGTGCAGGTAGCGCAGCGGCAGCACTTCGGAGATCTTCGGGGACTTGCGGCACCACGCCGGAAGGATCTTCGAGGAGAACCGCTTGCGTTCGCCGGTCTCGTCGTCGACGCGGCGGTCGTTGATCCGCGGGGCCTTGACCTCGATCGGTCCGGCAGCGGTGACCACGGTCCTTGCCTTGCCTGTGGTGGCCGTTGCGGACCACGAGACGTCGGCCGTACTCGTCGGTCTCAGCCGACAACTCGGCTATGTACTGGTCGACTTCCGCTTCCAGCGCGGCGGCCGGCATCCGGCGGGTGCCTTCCCGCACGATCTCGTCGATCGGGGAGCCGGACCGCATGGAGCCGTCGTCGGTGACTACGCTGAGCACGGGCATACCTTCCCGGCCCGCGCTGCAACGCGGACCTACTCGGAGACCTCAAGGACCATTCGGGAAGGTACGTCTTCTGCACGCCCTTCCGGAACCAATCCACAAGTCCTGAGCATTGCTTCCTCCGCGGCCGTTCACGCCGCTTCACTCAACGGCCTTTCGCTCAGCAGACACCCTTCTCCCCACGGACGCGCTCGTTCCCGCCGCCGGCCCAGCCAATCAGGCCGGCCTTCCCGGAAAGGGCACCGGCCGGTCAGTGTTCAGGGGCCGCGAAGCCCACGTGGCGGCCTTCGGCCACGAGTACGAAGTGGGGCCAGCCCTCCGACCCGTCGGAGGGCCGGCCCTGTGCGTATGACGCTCCTCGCCAGTCGTCTTCCACTCATGCGAAAGGCCTGCCCGGACGGCCTGCCGGTGACACCCTTCCGGCGCGTGGCTGGATGTCCTGCGTCATCGCATGCTGAGCGTGTGCCATCGAAGTCCGATCGGATTCCCATGCGCCGGCAGCATTGACTTTGCCGGAACAGCAAGAGTAATTGCCCGTACCGGTAAGGGAGTTGCAGTCTGGTTCGGTCAAGGCAATCGAAACCGAAAGGCTGCACAATGGCGATTCATGAGGGCACCGGGCCCGTATCGGACCCTGGTGACCATGCTCCGATCAACAACCGTGTCCGCCACGTTGCATCCGGCGAACTGGACGGTTACGCCGCTATCAGCGGAGGCACGGTCGGCTCGAAGAAGCTCTGGATGGGGCTGGTGGAGAACCCGCCGCTGAGCTCGACGGACAACCATCATCACGGCGATTCGGAGGCCGGCATCTACGTGGTCAGCGGCCACCCCGTGTTCGTCTACCACGACGGCGCACAGGAGGTACGGCTCGCCGCCGGCCCGGGCGATTTCTTCCTCGTCCCCCCGTTCGTCCCGCACCGAGAGGAGAACCCCGACCCGAACGAGCCCGCAGTCGTCGTGATCGCTCGGACCACCCAAGAGCCGGTCAAGGTCTCCGTGCCCGAGCTGTATCAGCTCAAAGAGACAGACACGCAGCCGAGCCGGTCAACGCCGTAGCGATCGAATCGGCGAGAACAGCCTTGGCCGGCAAGGATCAAGCCCCGACCGGACGGGACACCCGCCGTTTCGAGTGATCGAGGGGGACGCACCCGCGGGTGTGGTGGTGCTGTACCGGCCCACGGACAAAATGACCCGCCTCCTCCCGGTAGGTGGCAGGTACCTGACGCCAAGAGCCGCCGCACCCGTTCACTGTTCACCTGCACCCACTGCGGGCACACCAACCACGCTGACACCGGTGCCGCCGTCAACATCATGAGCCGGGCGACAGCCGCCTTCTCCGGTGAACGGCGGGCCATCAGAGGTAGGCGACCCCGGTGAGCTGTTCGGCCTCTGTCCAGAGTCGATGGCCTGTCTCGGGGTGGGTGGCTTCGGCACCGGGCTGGACTTCCTTCACGTCCCGGCCGCGCATCTCTTTGAGGCCGGAGGGGCCGAAGAATTGACCGCCGCGCACCTCGGGCGCAGTGGCGGCATAGAGCTGGGGCAGTGCTCCCTGCTCGCTGGGGGCCTGGAGGACCCACAGGATGGCCTGGGCCATGAGTTGCTGGAACAGGCTGCGTTCCCGCAGGGCGCGGGGGTTGAGATTGCTGCGGCTCATTCCGGGGTGGGCGAGGACGCTGCGTACGGGCGACCCGGTATCGCGCAGTCGGCGGTCGAGTTCGAGGCCGAAGACGGTCGAGGCAAGTTTGGACCGGTTGTAGGCATGATTTGCGTCGTAGGCGTGGTGCGACATGAGGTCGTCGAAGTCGAGGTGGGCCTTCTTGTGGGTGATCGAGCTGATGTTGATCACCCTCGGGGCGTCGGCGTGGCCGAGCGGGTCGAGCAGCAGGCCGGTGAGGGCGAAGTGGCCGAGCATGTTCGTGCCCATGTGGAGTTCGAAGCCGTCAGCCGTGGTGCGGGCGGCTCCGAGGTTCAGCACGCCGGCGTTATTGATCAGCAGGTCGATCGCCGGGTGTTCAGCGGTCAGCTCCTTGGCGAACGCCTGGACCGACGCGAGTGAGGCGAGGTCCAGGTGACGCACCTCCAGGTCGGCCCCGGTCACCGCGGTGCGGATTCGAGCTCGGGCTCGCTCACCGGCCGTGGTGTCGCGTACGGCTAGTACGACCTTGGCCCTGTGCCGGGCGAGTTGCGTCGCCGTGACCAGACCGAGGCCTGAGTTGGCCCCGGTCACGACCGCGACTCTGCCGTGCTGGTCGGGGATCTGTCGGGTGTTCCACACGGCCATGGCGGTGCTCCTGCGGTGTTTCGGGGATGGTCCGCCAACAACGGTAGGAGCGGATGGAAGCGGTTCCGTCGTACTCGTTTGCCTGGGAATGGCAGACCTACCTTGGCGGGCCGGCACGTGTGCACACTTGCACCATGGCAACCGATCATCTCTACGCACGCGAGTTGGGTGACTTTCTGCGCGCCCGGCGTGCCCGGCTGCGTCCGCAGGACGTCGGCCTGGAGCCAGGAGGCCGACGGAAGGTGACCGGCCTTCGCCGCGAGGAGATCGCCCTGCTGGCCGGGCTCAGCGCGGACTATTACCAGCGGATGGAACAGGGCCGCGACGTCCGGCCCTCCGACGACGCCCTCGATGCACTGGCCACCGCCCTGCGCCTGGACGGTGACGAGCGCCGGCACCTCTTCGATCTGGCCCGCGCTGCCCGGCGTCCCGAGCACGCCCGCCCACGCCGGACAGCGGAACGCGTACCGAAGAGCACCCGGCGTCTGCTGCACGTCATGGGCACGCCCGGGCTGGTGCTCGGTCGGCACCTCGACGTACTGGCCTGGAATTCGCTTGCCGAGGCGTTGCTGGGCGATCCCGCCGATCGGCCCCCGGCGGATCGGAACATGGTCTCGGTCCTGTTCCGGGAACCCGAGGCCCGGAACCTCTGCCAGGGCTGGGAGAGTATGGCCCGCCAGTTCGTCGGCATGCTGCGCGCCGCCGTTGCGGACGACCCGGATCATCCTCGTGCCACGGCGCTCGTCGGCGAGCTCAGCATCCACAGTGCCGACTTCCGGCGGCTGTGGGCCCGGCATGACGTTCGCGAGAACGTCTATGGGGCCACGTTGTTCCAGCACCCCGAGGTCGGCGGGATTACCCTCGACTGGGACACCTACCCTCTGCCCGGCAACCCCGGTCCGGTGCTCCTGGTCTTCACCGCTGAGCCCGGCACTGCGGACGCCGAACGCCTCCAGCTCCTCGCATCTCTGCGGGCGACCCGCGACCGCGGCAGCGAAACAGCCGCCCGGCGCCCGTCCGCCGAACGCAATCGCCCGCGCCCTGCATAAAAATGGGCTCACAGCCGGCCGACCAGTCGCTGGGCCAGAGTGAAATCCTCCGGGAACAGAGCATGATCAAGGCACCGCTGATTCGGTTCCCACAACCACATGCGGCCCTCGGGAGTGCTGAAGCCGAAGAATGACCAGATGGCACATCCCATGTCAGCAGCGGAACCACCGGCGCCGAATGACAGGCACGGTGGGACCTCCAGTTGGTCGGGGCTGATGAACCCTCATAACCGCAGATCAGGCCATCTCCTGGCATCGGGGCATGTGTGCTGGTCGTGGCCCGCAGTGGCAGATGAGCTCACCGCCGGCACCAGGGCAGGCCTTGGCCTCATCGCAGCTGCGCCCGGGGCCGGACCGGTCACGTATGCAGAAGCTCACCGGGCGGTGAAGCACCGCGGCTCGTACGGTGGGACATGAGTGCCCTGACAAGACGTTGCTCCTGGGGCGGCCCAGCTCACCCCGTACGTTCCGCGGGGCCACCCCATCCGTCAGGTCGGAGCGTCCTGACACGACCGCCGGCCAGCTTGGCAGCGGCGGCGCCCGCGAGTGCGGCGAGGACCATCCACGGGATCTTGTTCGGGCTGACGTTGGAACCCGCGGGCCTTGAACTCCACGTCGGGCTGCGGCGCTTCTTCTCTCTTACCGGACTGGTGACGGGGCTGTCATGCGCTTGCTCATGGTGCTGCTCCTGCGCTCGTGCCGCACGGGTTTCGTGCGGCACGTGGCGGCACTCTGGAGCAGAGGAGGGTAAGCCGCACAACTCGGACATGACCCTCAGCTGTTCCAGATCGTGCAAGCGCCTATCACGTGAGGGGGCCAGCGTATGCCCCGAATGTCAGGCCAAGTGGACGCGGGGAGTGACAGGCCCTCAAGTACCGGGGACCTATTTTCGGTCGGTGCGGTCCACGGAGCAGGGCCTTTGCCGGGTGGCCGGGTCACGGCAACGAGACGCGGCCACCCGACTTAGTTGAAGATGTCCAGGAGGTCCAGCCAGGAGCCGTCGTCGGCAGGGCGGAGCCGCATCGGGTGCGGATCCGGGTAGGTCTCCACTGCGGCCCTCGCGCGGACGATGTCCGGCCCGCCGCACGCCGCGACCGCGAAGGCGCCGAAAACCTCGGCGAACGCAGCCGGGTCGCGGAACTCCACACCGAACGCCCGGCCGTCCCGCAGCGGAACCCACACCACGCGATTGAACCGCGGCCATTCCAGCACCGACTGGTCGTCCGCGGTCGACCGCCCCTCCAACCACAGCCGCGCCACGTGCAGCAGGTTCACCCTCTCCATCGGAAGCCGCTTGCGCCGCACCCGCAGTTCACGCGTCGTCAGCGCGACCTGCTGGTCCCTATTCGAGTACCAGACGACGCCGATCCCGAATGGCACCCACAGCAGGATCCCGATCATCGGCCAGACCAGAGCGTCGCCCCACGACCGGAGCAGTCCGCCGTCCAGCAGGTACAGGACTCCGAAGACCAGAACCCACTTCGCCGTCATCCGCCAGAACCCGCTGCCCTGCCGGTACAGGACCCGCCGCTTCCCTGTCATCGCCATGCCCGCACGCTATCCCCCGCCCCGCAGCTCACCGTAGGCGCCCTCGGCGCTGCCGGGGGCGGGTGGCGTCACCGTCGCCACCCGCCGACACGCCGCGCCCTGGTTCGTGGGCGCGCTGATGTCACCTGCCACGGCGGCGGCCGGTAGTGGGCACGCGGCGTCTCGGCCCCGAAGTCCTGCCCCGGATACCAGGAGCCGCATCTCCCCGAACCGCTGCGCGTTTAACCGGCGTCCGAGGTCTCGGCCCTGGACGATGACGTCGCCCGTGGCCGTGGGGGAGTGTTCCGCCGGCCTGGACGTGGTTCCGGACGGGGCGGTGGCAGCGCTGCCGGCCTGCCGCAGAATGCGGGCGGCGGGAGCGTGCTCATCGTGTGTCTCCCTGGGGTAGGGGCTCCAGGACGACGTCCAGGCGAGTGGTGGTGTTGGAGATGAAGCTGGGCAACGGGGTGCGGTTGTCGCTGTCGGCGAGACGTGCGTGGGGGTAGCGGTCGAAGAGCCTGGCCAAGGCGATTTCGCCCTCGGCGCGCGCCAGGGGTGCCCCGAGGCACAGGTGGGCGCCGTGTCCGAAGGCGAGATGTTCCTTCTTCACGCGCAGCAGGAGGAACTGGCCGGCGTCCGGCCCGTACTCTGCGGGGTGTCGGCCGGCCGCGCTGTAGCAGGCGAGGATCGGGTCACCGGTGGTGATGACGGTGCCGTCGGGGAGAGTGATGTCCTCGGTGGGGTAGCGCATCGGCAGGTTCGCGATGGGAGCGTCGCGGCGGAGTGTTTCTTCGACGACATCGTTCCAGGTGGCGCGGCCCGCGCGGATGTGGCCGAGTTCGTCGGGGTGGGTGAGGAGGTTGCGGCCCGCGTTCGTGATGAGCCCGACAGTGGTCTCGAATCCGGCGGTGATCATCAGCAGGAGTGTGTCGACGAGTTCCTGTTCGCTCAGTGTCCCGTTCTCGTCGCCCCGTGCGGCAACGAGGGCACTGGTCAGATCGTTGCCGGGGTTCTCGCGCTTGAGTGCCACGAGATCGCGCAGCAGCGTGTAGAGCTCTGCCTGGCCGGCCTCCTGTTCCTCCCAGCTGTGCGAGGTCGAGAAGATCACGTCGGCGAGGTGCCGGACCCGGTCGTGTTCCTCTTCGGGCAGTCCCATGAGCCGGCAGATGAAAATGATGGGCAGGCGGCGGGCATAGGTGGCGACCAGGTCGACGGGCTCACCGAGGGCGTGCGTGGCGTCGATGCCATCGAGGAGCTGATCGGCGATCGACTCGATGACGGGGATCATGTCGCGCGTGCGGCGGGCGGTGAATGCCGTCTGGGCGAGCTTGCGCAGACGGCGGTGGTCCGTCCCGTGCGCCGTGAACATGTTCTGCACACTGACCCACAGAGCCAGGGGCCACGTGGCCTTCACGCTCTCGAAGGCGGGCCAGTGGGCCCGCGCGTTCTTTGAGACCCGCGGGTCGGTGAGCAACTGCCGCAGCCACTCCGGGTCGGTGACGGCCCAGGCCTCGACGCCGAGAACGTCGACGCGGGTGATCGGGCCGCGGTCCCTGAGCGCTGCGTCCTCGCCAGTACGGTCGGGCGCCTGCGGGTTCAGTGCGAAAACGCTGCTGTCCATGTGGGTTTCCTCCATGCGTGCTCAGTTGGGCAGAGGGGGGGTGGGTGTGAAGGACACGGGCAAGGAAGACAGTGCCCGGTGGAAGGGGCCGGGACGCCACGCACCTGGGTTCGGCCGGATGACGATCTGCAGTCCGGCATCGCCTCCATGACCGCATCGAGGGCGGCCTGCGCGATGACCACGGACAGGTTTGCTGCGGGGCTCGTCCGACGAGCGGTGGGCTTTGGCCGATCCCGTGACGGCTGTCCGAGGTCCTAGCCCTGGACGACAACGTCGCCCGCAGCCTCCGGGAGCGCGCCACCGGCCTGTACGTAGTTGTGGACGAGGCGGAAGCAGCGCTGCCACCCGGCGGTCCCATGCCGGGCACCAGCCCGGGTCGATCGCGTCCAGCCCGTCCCGCCGCGCTTCGGTCATCACCCCGGTCGCCGAGGGAACGGGATGGTCGGCCGCACGCAGCTCCTTCGGGCATCCCCTTGCTTAACAGCCCTCGCAGATCAAGAACCGATCCGCAACCCAGTGCCGGCCGCGGTGGGTGCCCACCGACGACGAGATGCGCCGGGCCGTCGGACAACCAGGTACACACCCATGACTCAGAGACGAGATCCTTCACGTGGCGGCCGACCAGCGCGAATATCTTGGTTCACCGGAATGGGAGGTTGACGACTACGCCACGTTCCACTTTTCCTGTCTCCATGGCGGAAGCGACACCGAGCGTTCTCGACATATTGACGTCGTCGATGGGAGCACTCCCCGTATTCGACATCGCGCACTTCCTGCCGTGCGGGCGTTCATCGGTGCTGGACCGCAGGCGGACGATCCGCGAGGTATTGCAGCCCTTGCTTGAGCACGGCGAGGGCGCCGGGTTCCAGGTGACGAGACCGGAGCGGATCCGTCTCGCCCCGAAGCAGGCAGTAACAGGCCAAGGCGTAGCCGAACTGACGCTCAGTAAGGTAGCCGAGGTGGTGAGTGGGATCGAGGGCAGTTCCAGTGAGCTCCCGCTCGGTGAGGTCCCCCAGCGGCAGGGCTGAGAACCGCTGTGCCGACTTGGTGAAGCGGTAGGCGGCATTGGCGGTGAAGACACCCATGCCGAGGAAGACCGTCACCAGGTCGGTCAGCCTCTCGTGGTCAACCTCGATGCCTTGGATGCGGTCCTCACCGAGCAGACGGACGTGCCCGAGCTCGTGGGCGATGATGGCCGCGAGTACAGCTGGCTTTTCGGCCTCGCGGAGGTCAAACTCGATTACCGCATGGCCATCGACCTTGTGGTACCTGCCGACCGTCCGATGCCTGCCATGGTTGCTCCGCAGGGCGCGGGATTCCTCTTCGGGGCTCTCGAAGTACTCCACGCTGACCGCACCTGGGCCAACCCCATCACTGAGCCGACGTGCCCGACCAGCTCTCCGACCTGGGCCGGGGTGCCGACGAAGTCCGGAGGGAAGAAGTCCAAGGCCGGAAGCGCTGTCTCGCGCTTCACCACCTCAAGCCCGAACTCCTTTACGCACCACCTCATCCATTTCTCGACCCACTCCTGGTCCTTGGGCGGTACCGGGCACTGACCGAGCTGTTCGGAGCGGGCCCAGGGCTTCATGCTCGTGGTCTTCACAGCACCGATTCGTGGGCGACGCTGCCGCCATTTGCGCCATGCCCGTGCCCATCGTGCTGGTGTCATGCTCGTCCTCCCCAAGCGCCCCCGCTCCTTGGGCGCTCCAGAACACGAACTCCAGGGGCCTGGACTGTTGTTCATCGAGAGAAGCGGCTGTGGTCGCTGAGTGCCACTGAGCCGCCGACAGTGGGCACGAAGTCGTGGGCGCTATGTGCTCACGAAGTGCGGCTGGAGTGATACAGCGTGTTGCAGAAGGTCGCGTCCGGGCAGGTCAGGAACGCTTCGGGGGCGAGCTGTCCGCCGCCGCGACTATGGACAGCGTTTCGGCCTTGGACGGCGGTGGCCTGTTGATCAGCCGGGCTGCCCGTATTCGCAGGGACCACGGGGAGTGGACCAGGGCGCGTGCGTGTAGTGGCACATCCGACGACGCCACCAGCAGCCCCGCCCACAGCGCGTGGAGCGCGACGGGAAGGACCTCGATCGGATCACCGACCGCTGCCATCCCCTCGACAAGCGGCTGAGGCTGCGCGAACACGTCAACCACCCTCTCCAGCAGAGATCCGATCGCCCTTGGTTGCGAGGGTTCCGGTAATCGGCCGGCCACTTCAGGTTCCCCGCCAGCGTCTTCTTCAGCGGGCAAGACGCCGATAGACGAACCCCACTGCAATCACGCCTCCGCCACCGCCCATGCGGCCTCCAACGCCCGTTCACTGCCGGCTTCCGGGTGGCTGGGGCAGTCGGTCAGCCACCCAGTGCCATCCACGCACCGGGCGAAGAGCTGTGGCACCCACGACCGCACCCGCCCCGGCTATGACGCCACAGCACCTGTACCGGCCGTCCTGCCATGCCGCCACCCCAGGGTCGCGGTCGAGCACCATCAGCTGCGTAAGCATCACGTTCGACCCTGCGGACACGTGCCACCCGGTGGGGGCCGACCATCACAATCCCGGCCCCCACCGACGGCCCGGCACGACCGGGAACGCCGAGACCGGCTCCAGTTCTTCGAACGCGACCGCGACAGCCGCGTCCACCCACCGCTGCTGCATCACCTGCTCCAAAGGATCGAGAGGGACCACCTCGAACCCGGTCCCGATACGCACGTCCACCTGCCCGGGCCGACGACGGGCCCCGGCCCCTGCACACTTGCCGCTCGCCCGCCCACCCGAACCGGACCTGCTCCCACCCGGAGCCGTTTCGGCATTCCGATCACACAGCACCGCACGATGCGATGTCCGCCGCCCCGGCCTCTCCGTCACAGGGGCATGGGGCAGTAGACCGTGAGCGCTTCTGTAAGCTTATCGATCGTCAACTCCACTCCTGAGTAGGCCACTTCACCGTCATACGCATACGGGGTTCCCGGTGCCAGGCCGGCGATCCGTACTCGGTGCCGACGTACCGCCGCATGGACGGGGGAGCGAGTCAGCGGACCGGCCACCGCTGCTGCCAGCAGCCGCAGCCCAGGAGTCCGGCCGCCGTGGACCGCTCTGATGTCCAGCAGGCCGTCCGCCAGGTTGTGCCGCCGTCCGGGAGCGGGCCCCACTCGCTGGAAGAGCCCGTTGCCCACGAACAGGAGCCACAACGGCCGCCGCCTTCCCTGCAGTTCGGCCACCAGCGGGCGTCGACCACGCAGGACTTCGAAGGCCGCGAGGACCCCGGCGGGCCAGCCGCCGATGCGGGGCGCCCAGCGCTCCCGGGTCCGCACGAGCTCCGGATAGACCCCCAGGCTGAACGCGTTGAGGAAGTAGCCGTCCGCCCCGCCCGGCCCTTCGGGACCGGGCCGGAACCGGCCCAGGTCCACCCGGACCGCGCCCCCCGAGGCGAGGGCGGCCACTGTGTCGTGCACCGTCTCGATGCCCAGATCGTACGCGAAGTGATTGAGCGTTCCGCCCGGAAAGACGGCGAGCGGCATCCCGTGCCTCGCCGCGACGGAAGCCGCCAGATTCACCGTGCCGTCACCCCCGCAGACCCCCAGCGCCTGGCCCCGGCCCGCCGCCTCGGCCAGCGCCCCGGACAGCTCGTCGGGCGCGCACTCCACGACCTCGGCCAGCGGCAGCGCCTCGCGCACCAGCGAAGCGGTCGCGG
Organism: Streptomyces sp. NPDC127117; assembly: GCF_042677325.1. Lineage (NCBI taxonomy): Bacteria > Bacillati > Actinomycetota > Actinomycetes > Kitasatosporales > Streptomycetaceae > Streptomyces > Streptomyces sp. NPDC127117. The sequence continues at coordinate 86,499 of NZ_JBHXTM010000001.1, read as the reverse complement.
TGGCGGTGCCGGACTCCTGGTTCACTACGACGACCAGGTCCTTGCCGTCGGGCAACGACGGAGCCGCCGCCGGCGGACGGCCCGGTGCGGGCAGCTGACCCCGCGTCGGTACGACCCCGCGCAACGCGAACGCCGCCCCTATACCGAGTGCCACACCGGCCAGCACATCGCCCGGATAGTGCACACCCGTGTAGACGCGGGAGGCGGCCACGGCCACCGCGACCGGGGCGACGACCGCGCCCCAGCCCTTCGACTCAAGGGCGACACCCGTGGCGAAGGCGGCCGCGGACGCCGCGTGCCCGGACGGGAACGACGTAGTGAACGGCTGCCGTTTGAGCTGCCGCACCACCGGGACCAGGTCCAGTATCGGCCGCTCCCGGCGCACCGCCCGCTTGCCGACGGTGTTGATCGCGGCCGAGGCGACGGCCAGCGACGCGACCCCGCGCAACGCCGCACGGCGTGCCCGGGCGCTGCTGCCCAGTGCCGCCATACCGGCCGCGGCGCCGAACCAGAGAAGTCCGTGATCGGCGCTGCGGCTCAGGCGGGGCAGCACCTGATCGGCGCCCGGCCAGCGTCGGCCGGCGACGCTGCGGAACAGGGCGAGGTCGCGGCTGTGCAGCAGGCCGCGCAACCGGGCGGGGACGGGAAGGGAGACCGAATGGGAGGCGGAGAAGGGAAGGGAGGGGCTGCTGCTTGAAATAGACATGAGTTACCGAATACCCGGCTTGGACCCGATGAAGCGGCAGACGCGCCGAGACGCTGGCGGTGCCATCGTGACCGGGCTCGCCTGGTGGAGCCCGGGACAACCATCGGCCCACCGCCCAAGTGGATGGTGGGCCCCTCTCGCGTCCGTGGTTCAGGCCCACCTGCCAAGCTGTTCGTGCCAAGACCTGCTGTTCTACCAGCGCAGGCCGAGGGCGTCGAGGTCCGCCCGGCGCTGTTCGGTGAGCATGACGGCGCGGTTGCGGACGTTGTCGAGCCATGTGCCGAGTTTGACGCCCATGACCTCGTCAGCGCCGCCCCGACGGCCTCCCGGGCCGTCATTCATCTCAACCTGTGAGGCCTGCTCGCGGGGCACTCTCAGGAGTCCTTCCGGGGTGTGGAACTGCCGTGCTGCCGCGAGATTGACCGCCCTTAGACCGTGTACTACATGGTCAGTTGGCAGTTGTACTGGTCATGGGGAGTGGACGGTGGGGATGGATTGTTCCGGACGGCTTGTGGGAGATAGCGAGGCCGTTGCTGCCGTCGGCTCGCGTGCGTCCGCATGTGGCCGCCACCTGGGACAAACAGGACCACCCGCTGCGCAAGCACGCCCAGGCCGTCGCCCGCTCCCTGCCTCAGCAGCGGAGCGAGGGGCGATAGCCATCGTTACCGCCTTCTGCCGGGTGAACAGGCCGCTTGTCCGTCCTGGACATGTCTGGCTCGGACAACCCGACCGTGACAGCGGCCCGCCCCAGTATCTGGATCCGGGGCGGGCCGTTGCGCGTAGTTGGTAAGGGGCTGGGCTACAGGCGGGTCAGCGCACGGTGAGCAGGACAGCGCGCCCGTGCTTGTTCATGTAGCTGAACAGCTTGGCGATGTGGGTGGGGTGGAGCTTGATGCAGCCGTTGGACTTGTAGTCCTGCACGCCTTCCCAGCGCTGGGGGCTGTCGGTGCCATTGCGGGGGCCCTGCTTCCTGTCCTTGGTCATCTCGCTGTGGATGAACAGGGCGGTGCGGGAAACCCTGCTCGGGTGGCACTTCTTGTTCGGCAGACCGATGGCGTAGCCCTTGATCGTGCTGTTCCGGCCGATCTCGAACGAGGACGGCTTGTACGCGCCATTGGGCAACCACCCGACATTGCTCGCACATTCGTTCCGGTACCTGTTGCCTTCCTTCGTCTGGTAGTTGGCAGCCGTCCCCCGTCCGGAGCCAGCACGGTACTTGGCGATGAGCGTCCTCCCGTTCCAGACCTGCAGGGTTGAGTTGGAAGGATCCTTGGCGTTCTTCACGAACACCAGAGCCACGCGGGATGCAGCAGCGGGGGAGTGCGGAGCCGACGGGGCACCAGCGGCCGGAGCGGCCATCGTTCCAGTGGCGAGTACGGCCGTGCCCGCAACCGCCACAAGAGCACTCTTGATCTTGTTCATGGTGATGGTTCTCCTGTTGCTATCGACCCTGTGAGGAGCGACGGCTGGACATTCCACGCCGCCGGAACTGAATGTGCCGCAGCCGGGTGAGGAGAACACCAGTGCAAGAGAATCGGGGATTTGCAGCGCAACTTGCACCTCCGTAACCTGCTGTTTCTCCGTTGCACTGCAACGAAGAGTCCCTTGGAAGGGGAGCCGATGGCAGGGGATCAGGGGGATGAATTCGCGGACCTCGCGCACAGTCTCGTGCAGGCGCTGGACGCATGGGCAGCGTGTGTGGGGGAGCCGATCTCGAAGGACAAGCCGACACGCAAGGCGTTGGTCAGGGCGCTGGAGCAGGAGCGGGCGACACCAGAATGGGCGTCCCGTGCGCCGATCGATGGGCCGATGCTGTCGTACTGGCTCCGCGGACGCAGGCAACTTCTTCCCGGCACCAAGTACAACCGGCTGCCCAGCGTGGAGGACAGCGACGCCATCGCACGAGCACTGAAACCGCATGTACCCGACAACGCGGAGCGGTTACCGATGATCGGGAGGGAGATCGCCGATCTAGCACGCAGGTTCCAGGCGACGGCTGGACGTGGCTGGCGCCGCCGGGTCACGGAAAGCAGTTATGTACATTCCCCCGGACAGGCCGAACCCGAAGAACCCGCCGCTCTCCGAGCGCACCACGAACCGATTGCAACACCTGAGCCGGAACCCACCGTGATCGTGGAGGCAGAAATCGCCGAGCGGTCATTCCGCCCGCCGAGAAAGATGTGGGTTGAGGCAGGAGCACTCACCATCGCGGCGGCCGTGGCGACCGGCCTGTGGGTGTGGCCGGGCGGCGAGAAGCCGACTACCACAACCGACAAGGGCCCGGACAGGTCAGCGTCACAGAGCGCGCGTGCCATGCGCCTCGGCGGGCCCGAGGCTGTTGCCTCAACCACGCCTGGCGGCCTGAAGGGAAATCACCGCTGCGGAAGACTGCGCAGCGCCGGAGCAGTGTCGTGGAAGCCGTGCATGACTGTCACCGACGAGGCGTTGACAGCCTTCCTCGTGCAGTTCACAAACACCTCGGGCAAGCCGATGAGGGTAAAGACGAAGCTCGCCTACGTCCAAGCCGCGGTGGAGCAGGCCTGTCCCGCTCCCTGGGGAACGTCGGTGACCCTCACCATCCCAGCCAGGTCCACTCGAATCAGCCCGCTCAATGCCTGCGCGGTTTCGCTGACACCTGTTCAGGCATTCCAGACCAAAGCCTGGGTAGTACCGCACGACGCAACCCAGTGGGGATACCGGGAGCACTCGCCGACCCTGCACGTGCAAGAAGCCGGCACTCCGGTGTGGGCCGACCAGGCATAACCGAGGCTGCACGCAACGCAGCCCGCGCCCCCGCCTCGAAGGCAACGCAGATGTCTTCCACCGGTTCGTCGCCGACAACGCGGACGCGTCCGAAACGGCCTTCCCCGACGACGCCTCCGCCTGCCTGGGCGCTGCCGAGATCCTGGGACGGGCGGCCCGACGCGGAGCCTCACAAGCGCACCGATTCGGGCCGCGATCTTGGCATTCCGGCCCCGCCGACCACCGCCCGGCCACCGGGCACGGACGGTGTGAGCCCGGACGGGGCGCCATGGAAGCGGAGGATGCTGCCGCGCCCGATCACGCGCACCCGCTGGGTGTGACCCCTATGCCAACAGCGCCCGGCCATCGACCTCCGAGAACGCATCACGCACGCCCTCGGACAGCCGATCACCACGATGAGTGGTTTCGCTCCTGCGGCCTGGGTCTGGTCGCGTGCGCCCTGGCAGCGCAGGATGACTGGCAGCGGCAGACGACGGAGCTGACACCACTACGTGCCGCAGGTGTGTCCGAAGAACGTCGCGGACGGGGATGACCGCGCAGCCCCGTCGGATTATCCGGCGGGGCACAAGGATGCGCAGGGTGTGCGAAACACTCTCCGGTCCCGTGCCGCCTTCGTAACTCGACATCTGCGTGCCATTTGTGGGCGATGCGGAACAAGAGGCAGCCCAAGATCTGGTAGCCGCTCCGGGGAAGATGCCCGGGGCGGATCTTGGCATCCTGCGTCTTGCAGGGTGGTTCCTATGAGTCTGGCGGTGTTTGCCATGGCCGATGCAGAGCTGGCCCGCCAGCGGGCCCACGTGCGGCGGACGCGGGCCGAGGGCAGCCGGATGGGCCTGCTCTCCGAGGCAGTCACCGGCCGTCTGAAGAATCTTCCCGAGGGCTCGCTGCGCCAGGCGGACCTGGACACCCTGCTCGTCACCGAGCGGATCTTCGGCCCTCTCGGCGCGGCCGTGCAGGCATCCCGGTTCATCGCGCTGGCCACCCATCCCGAACTTCGGGCCGAGTCCGACCGCGTGGACACCGCCGAGGAAGCACTCGACGACACCGTCGCCGTCGACGACCCGCACGTCGCCGAGACGGCCGCCCAGCGCCACGCCTTCGAGAAGACCCTGATGACGATGATCGAAGAGTCAGGGATCGCGGAGGACGAAGCAGCCCTCCTCGACGCCCTGGACACCGCTCACCCCGAGGATCCCGAAGACACACCGGAGCCGGATGCCAAGGATGGTGGCATGAGCGCGTTCGAGGCGGTCACCAAGCTGCCCCACGACTTCTCCCCGGCCCGAGTGCGCTGCGCGGTACTGGCCCAGGAACTCGCCACCCGCGACTGAGCTTGTTCTTCATGGTACGAGTCGGTTTCGTTCAGTGATGCTTTCTGGTCTCTTCACGGTCTTGCCCACGTTGTAGTGCGTGGCGGGTTGCCGGTTCTTCGAGCCGAGCGGCCTCCCAGTTCCTGGAGTCGAAGGTTTGGGCGCATGTGCCGGGCAGAGCAAGTGCGGGCGGAGGTTCCTGAACCCTTGGCGGACATGGGCCGGGGTGAGGCGGCCGGGCTCGGCCGGCTTCTCGATGTCCTCGCTGTCCAGGGCGGTGGCGCACATCGCAGGCCGACGCACCGTCTCGCCTTCGCTGAGGTCTCGGAAACGACGCCGCCGGGTGTGCGTGATCAGTCTCCCTGAGACCAGGCGGCCCTCGGCAGTGACAGGTAGACACCGAAATCGACGAGCCCGGTTGCGGCGCGGATGTCCGCGTGCAGCGCATCCACGCGCTCTTGGCGGTTGGCTTCCCTGCTGGTGGACCACTTCGACTTGATCTCGATCACCACCGTCAGGCCGCTACGGTCCAGCGGGCTCAGCGACCGGAAGCGGACCTCGACATCCCCGGGCTGCAGCTCGCCGTCGTACGGCTCCTCGGGGCACTCCACAGCCAGGGACACCAGGTGCGGCAGCACCGAGCCGAGTTCACGTAGCTGGGGCTCGGGCACCGTGGGCGCATAGGTCACTTCGACAAGCGGCATCCTCGACACCTTAGACGGAGACCAGGCGAAACCGGCAGCCAGAGAAGACCCTGATCACCCAACAAAGGTCGAAAGTTCAAAAAACAAGCTGATCGCCAACCGGGTGCAGCGCCCGTCGTACGCGCAGGATCAGGAGGACCTCATTGGGCCTTGGCACGTGGCCAGAGCATGCCGTTCTCGGTGCGGATGACCACCCAGCGCCCGGGTCTTGGGGTACCGATGACCTGGACGTGTTCAATTCCTGACCTGTCCGACGCATCACACCGCTTGGCGATGTCCCGGCAGTGGAAGGACTGGAGGAGTACGCCGATCGAGAACCAGTCAGCCCATTCCTCCTCCGGTGAGATGTCCCTGAGTTCATTTCCCGCGGGCCGGTTCAAGAGCGAGGTTTCGTACCGCAGCCACACCCATGGTCTCTTCACCTCGACCGCACCGCTGATGCCGCCGGCGACGTCCTCCCTTACCAGCCCGGTCGTCATCACCATCGGGATGGCGTACAGCCCGGAGCTGCGCAGCACACTGCGTATCCTCAGAAACCTCCAGGCGCTCTTGAACTGAAGCAGCGCTAGCACCGGGGAGAAGAGGATCGCCACGCTGCAGCCTCGTCGGCCCACGTCCTCATACCATGTGGGACCAGTCAAGGTGACTTCCGCCACCGCTGCGAGGACGAGGACCGACAGCCACAGCAAGAGCCACCAGGCAGCCTTCCTGAGGCGCCGGTAGCCGCTGTCGGCCATGTACTCGTCGACTGCCGGGCTCTTCGCGAGAGGCGTACCTGGCCAGAGTCCTTGGGACGTGGCCTGGCGGAAGGCGCGCACCTGCGCCTCCTGCCACTCCACGGTGCCCGTGTTGTTGGGCAGGACGAACGACACGGCGCCCCCCGAGGTGTCGGCGCGCAGGTCCGCCACCTTGCGGCCCTTTGTGCGGACATGGGCACCGTGCCAGGAGACGTCTCCACGTGTGTACAACTCGGCCGTGACGGGTGTGCCCTTGCCCGCCGCGGAGATCTCGTCGCGGTGGGTCACCACAGCGGGGTAGGGCAGGCCGACGTGGCCCACGCGCAAGCTGACATACAGGACACCGCTGAAGTCGGTATACGTGGCCAGCAGTGTCCGGTTTCCGTCAGGGGCGGTAAAAAGGGGGCGGACGTCGAGGGGAGCGGCGTCGTCTCCAGCGACGCGGACAATGCCGTCCGCCCTCCCCGGCTCGGCCGACCGCGGCGGGCGCCGTGCAAGGGGGATAGCGCCAACCCCCGCTTCTGTTTTCATGTGCGGAATCTGCCCGGAGGCCCGGAGCCGGCCATAGGCGTACCGGTACACGTCATACGCCGTCACATAACCCTCCCGGCCAAGCGCACCGGATCTCAGCCCAACGACGAGATGACGGGTAAAGGGGCTGGCCACGCCCGGCTCCTCGGCGTCGGCGGAGGTGTCCGCATGGCTGGAGCTGGTCATCACGAACCGTCCCTGCCCGGCCAGTTGGGCTGCGGGGTCCGAACCCTTCACAGTGGCGGCTCCACTGAAGCAGCAGTCCAGAACGACAACGATCGACCGTGCCGCGCAGTCGTCGATCAGCTCGTCGATGAACCTGAGTCCCACGGAACGCGCCCGAAGACGTCCGAGCGTGGTGTCGCGCGCGCACAGGCGCAATCTATTGCGGAGGTCGAGGCGGCCGTGCCCGCTGTAGTAGAGGAACAGCTGCTCTTGCGGCAGCGCACTCTCGAAGAACTCCGTCAGTTCCTCCTCGATACGCTGCGCGGTCTCCTCCAGGACTGTTCGCACGGTGTCGGCCCGGTGCAGGCCGGTGTCGGGGTCTGTCAAAGCGGCGGACAGCATCGACACGTCCGTCGGTGGCCCTAGCAGGGGTCGCAGATTGTCCGCGTCGTCAGGGAACTCGGAATTGCCGATCAGGAGCGCCCGGTACTCCCTCCCCGACTCAGTCACCCGGTGCACCGTTCGGGTCGGCTGGCTCGTCGACGGCCGTAGCATCGCCCGCTGCCGCGCGCAGGCCGTGCTCCAGCGCACTGCGTAGGGTCTCGTTGTCACTGGTGTTGGTGGTTACGGTGAACTCGCTGCGGCGGCCGTCCACGGTCCAGGTGAGACGCACACTGCGCCCTCGATCGCGCTTGAGCCATGCGGTGAGCCCTGCCACTACGCCCGCGATGATCCCAGGGCCGGTGAGGTGGACAACCACATCGGAGAGTGCTCCCTTGGTTCCCGGGACCGGCTCGGAGCGGCGCTCCAAAGGACCGGCAGCCTCTTCCAGCGCCGTATGCAGGAGAATTACCTGGCTTCGCCAGCGCTCGTCATCTTCGTCGAAGCGGTCGCTCCGAGCCTCTAAGTGAACCTCCGGCATGGTTCCGCCCTCCCCGTCTTCCGGTCCCATGCCGTTTGTACACGAGGCGGGCGCCACCAGACAGCCCCATACCGCTTGGTGCCGGCCCAAGGCTCCGGACCGGAGCGGACACCCGACCATCAGAGCCCCGGTCAGCAACGTCAACGCCCGGGACAAGCCGGTGTCATTCACCCGGGGTGACTGCCGAAGCGACCTACTAGACGAAGATTGCGCATTCTCGACCGACATCAGCGCTGCGCATCAAGCTCGGATTCCGACGCTCTCGCAGGAAACAGCGCGCACATAATCACGGAACCTACAGGGGATGTAGGGTCCGCGAGTCGATGCGCGGTGTCGGCTGAGGATGCGCAATGAATGCGCAAATCTGGGGCTCGGTGCGCATTCGCTACGGTCCGTGGCCGTCGTCCTCGATTTCTTGCGGTCTTTCGGATCTGTGCCGCGAAGGGCTCCGTACGGTCCAGAGCATGACAGTACGGAGCTTGGGCAGCGCGCGTCGTACGCGCAAGGTGCCAACGGCATCGATCCGGTACGAGGACACGCAGGTACGTGAAGTGCCGGGACGGCAGTTGCGGATGGCTGACTTCACGGAGTCGAAGCCGTGGCGGGAAGTCCGTTCGGTACACGGGATGGCCCACTGCTCGGGGAAGTACGCGTCCGTGACGACAGGCGGCCACGTGGTCTATGAGAGCCGTCTGGAGCTGGCCCGGCTGCTGCTGGCGGACTTTGATCCCGCGGTACGGGGGATCTGGCTCAGCCGTGCCGGCCGGCAGCTCGGGTCGGTGACCGGGTGTGGCACCATGTCCCGGACTTTCTGCTGGTCATGCGCTCGGGGACGGTGCGGGTGGTCAACGTCAGGCCGGCGGTGCGGCTGCAGGACCCGCAGATCGTGGAAGCCCCGGCATGGCCGGGCGAGTTGTTCCGCCAGCACGGCTCGGAGTACGAGATCTCGTCCGGCGCGGATCGGGTCTGCTGGAGAACGTGTGCTTCCTGGCCGGCTACCTGCGCCCCGGGGTGGTGCCCGAGGCCGAGGTGCAGCAAGCGTGACGGCAGGTCGTGGATGGTGAGGAACTGGCCCTGGCCGAGCATCGGTTGGCAGGGGACCGGCCGCCTGAGGCGGCGAGGCCGGCGCTGATGGCGCTGTTGTGGTCCGGGCGGCTGACAACGGATCTGTCGCGCCCGTTGTCGGGGGCCTCGGTGCTGCGGAGGTGCGCGTGACTGCCTGGACGACGCCCCTGCGGCCGGGGCTTGCGCTCAGCTTCGACGGTGAGCAGTTCACGGTCGCTGAGATCGAGGGCCGCCGGATCCTTCTCCAGCCTGCTGCCGCGGTTGTCGGGGTGCCGAAGTGGCGGCAAGTGGACATCTCCGTGCTGCTGGCGCATCCCACCGCAGAGATCTTGGTCCCGGTGCCGCAGGAGGAGCCGACGGCTGCCGCGGTCTTGGGCGGTCTCGACGACGACGGTGACGACGACCCGACACGGAGGTTCCGCCATGTTCAGGAGGTTGTGACCGGCTACCAGCTTGGCAGCGAGGTGCTGGCTCTTCCCGGCGACCGCGCCAGGATTACGCGCCCGGCACGCCATGGATGCATCGCTACGAGGCCAAGGCCACCGAACTCGACGTTGATCCGGCGACGGTGCACCGGTGGGTCGCCCGCGTGAGGAAGTCCACGGGTACATACCGCATGCCCTGCCTCCAGCAAGGCGGCGGCGCGCCGTGCCGCCCTGGCCGCCGGTCGCGCCCATCACGCCTACGGGCAGCCGTCCGGCGTCCGGCACGGACGGGCGTGGCTCGTCACGCGGACCCGATGCCGTTGTCTCTTCCGGCTCGGCGTTCACAAACCGGGCCGTCGGCCCATGACGGCGACGGCTCGAACATCCCTGGCTGTATTTGACCGTTGAAGACTCCGATCGAACCGCCCCTTCGGCCAAAACAGGCCGTTTCATGGGCGGGCAACAACTCATACACGTATCGGCGCCACACTGATGAACCATGCCCCACTCAAGCACCACAGCCAACAGCATCAGCCGCCGGTATCTGCTGGCCGCCTCGGGCGCACTCGCACTCACCGCCGCCTGCGGTTCCAACACCGGCCGTGCCGGAGGAGCGGGCGATCGCCCCGCTCTCGACCAGTGGTACCACCAGTACGGCGAGGCCGGGACCGAACAGGCGGTGAAACGCTATGCGGCCGCCTACCACAAGGCGGAGGTCACGATCGAATGGCGGCCCGGCAACTATGACCAGCAGACGGCCGCGGCACTGCTCACCAAGAACGCACCGGACGTCTTCGAGGGCAGCCCGACCCTGGACCAGATCCGGGGTGGTCAGGTCGCCGATCTCACCGACCTCCTGGACGGGGTACGTGAGGACTTCAACCCCGCGGTCCTCACCCCCAAGACGTACAAGGGCAAGGTCTACGGGATCCCCCAGGCCATCGACATGCAGATGCTCTACTACCGAAAGAGTCTGCTGGACGAGGCCGGAGTCCGGCCACCGCAGACCCTTGACGAACTGGTCGACGCGGCAAGTGCCCTGACGACCAAGAACGTCAAGGGCCTGTTCCTCGGCAACGACGGGGGAGCCGGCGTGCTCGGCGCCACCCCGCTGCGCGCCGCAGGTCTGGAACTGGTGACGTCCGACGGAGCGGTCGGATTCGACGACCCGCAAGCCGCCAGGACCCTCGGCAAACTGCATCGATTCCACAAGGACGACTCCCTGCTGCTCGGAGCCCCCACCGACTGGTCCGACCCGTCCGCGTTCCTCCAGGGCCTGACCGCCATGCAGTGGACGGGACTGTGGGCCCTCCCACAGATCGAGAAGGCGCTGGGCGACGATTTCGGCGTCCTGCCCTTTCCCCGCGACGGGGCACGGGGCAGGCCTTCGGTACCGGTCGGCGCTTACGGGGCGGCCGTCAGTGCGCACAGCAGCCACATCGACGCGGCGAAGGCATATGTGAAGTGGCTGTGGGCGGAACGGACCGACTACCAGGAAGACTTCGCGCTGTCCTACGGCTTCCACATTCCCGCCCGGATCTCGCTGGCGAAGAAGGCAGCCGCACTCGCCGAGGGCGCGGCGGCCGAAGCCGTCCGCTTCACGACCGAACACGGCTACGCACAGCCACTGTTGTGGACCAGCAGGAGCCAGACCGCCTACCAGGACGCCCTGAGCCGGATCATCACCGAAGGCGCCGACCCGGATGCCCAGATCAGGTCGGTCGTCTCGACGGCGAATTCCGAGCTGAAGCGGGTGCAGTCATAGCCACGCAGACAACCGAAGGCGCCCAAAGGCCGCTGGGGCGGCGACTGCTGGGTCCGCAGAACCGCTACCTGTGGTTCTGGGTCTTCGTCGGCCCCTTCGCCGCCGGGCTCGCCCTCTTCACGTACGTACCGCTGCTGTGGAGCGTGTGGCTCAGCTTCTTCGACGCCCACAACACGGTGACACCGACCGACTTCGTGGGCCTGGACAACTACTCCGAGATCCTCGGCGACCCGTCCTTCACCTCCAGCCTAGCCACCTTTGTCGTCTTCTCGCTCTTCATCGTTCCGGCAACCTACGGGCTCTCGCTCGCCCTCGCTCTGATGGTCGCCAGACTGCGCTTCGCCCAGGCGTTCTTCCGATCGGTCTTCTTCCTGCCGACCGCCTGCTCGTACGTCGTCGCCGCGATGATCTGGAAGCTGTCGATCTTCAACGGGGTACGGTTCGGGCTGGCGAACACGGTCCTGGGATGGTTCGGCGGCTCGGACACCGCCTGGCTGTCGACCACCAGCCCGCCCTGGTACTGGCTGGTCATCGTGACCGTACGCCTGTGGCTCCAGGCAGGCTTCTACATGGTGATCCTGCTGGCCGGACTCCAGCGAATCCCACGCACCCTCTACGAAGCCGCGGCCGTCGACGGTGCCCGCCCCGGCTGGCAGATCTTCAGGTACATCACCTTCCCGCAACTGCGGGCGACCTCCGTCGCCGTCGTCCTGCTCCTGGTGATCAACGCCTTCCAGGCCTTCGACGAGTTCTACAACCTGCTGTCGACGGCACGCGGCTACCCGCCATACGCCAGGCCGCCCCTGGTCTACCTGTACTACGTGGCGCTGGGACAGGGACAGAACCTGGGCCTCGGCAGCGCGGGCGCCGTGATCCTCGCACTGATCATCGCGGTTGTGGCGGTGGTACAGGCACGCTGGTTCGGTCTCGGACGCCGGGAGGACTGACGTATGCGACAGCACTCGACGGATCAACCGACGGGGCTCGCCACGGCCCATGCCTTCCGGCGGCTCGCACGCGGACTGCGGATCGTGCTGCTCATCGCGCTCGCCGTGCTCTTCCTCGTCCCGTTCTACATGCTGGTGCGCAACGGCCTGGCCACCGAAGCGGACATCACCGGGGGGAACTGGACGTTCTTCCCGCACAGTCTCCAGTGGGGCAACCTGCGGGAACTGTTCAGCGACAGCAGCGTCCCCATGCTGCACGCCCTGTGGAATTCGGCGGTGATCGCCGTCCTCACGACCGCCGGCACCCTGCTGCTCGCCTCGATGGCCGGATACGGGCTGGCCCGCATCGAGTATCCCCATGCGAGCCAGGTCTTCTACGCGTTCCTGGTCACCCTGATGATCCCGTCCGCCGTCACTTTCGTCCCGAGCTTCGTCCTCGTCTCGTCGCTCGGCTGGGTCTCCACTCTGCGCGGACTGATCGTCCCCACCCTCTTCAGCGCGTTCGCTGCCTTCCTCTTCCGGCAGTACTTCCTCGGCTTCCCCCGGGAGCTGGAGGACGCGGCCAGGGTGGACGGGCTCGGCTACTGGCGTACGTACTGGCGGATCGTCGTCCCCAACACACGGCCGGTCTTCGCCGCCGTCGGGGCGATCGTCTTCATCGGCTCGTGGAACTCGTTCCTCTGGCCACTGGTGATCGGCCAGCAGCGCGACGCCTGGACCGTGCAGGTCGCTCTGGCAACCTTCACCACGGCTCAGACGGTCAACCTGCACGAGCTGTTCATCGCGGCCGCCGTGTCGATCCTGCCCCTGCTGGTGGTCTTCCTGGTACTCCAGCGCCACATCGTCGCGGGCGCGGAGCGCTCCGGCATCGATGAATGATCAAGAGCCCGGGGCGCCGGTGCGGACCACCGTCCGCACCGGCATCAGCGGTCGGCGATGTCCTCGCGGAGGCCGTCGGAGAATTCCCACCACGACAGCGGAAGCCAGTCGCCGTTGATGAAGGCATCGACAGTTGCGCCGCGACCGCGGACAGTCACCGTCGTTCCCGGCGGGTACGTGGTGCCGGACAGGCCGGGCACTGGGACGAGCAGGATCCCGAGGCGTTGTGCAGCCACTCTGCGCTCTTCCTTTTCGATTTCGGCGCGATGCCAGGAAGTGGATATTCATCCATTTATCCGAGATTACCGGGTTGTCCATCGGTTCAAGCCGGAGAATCATGAGAGATGAGTCACGCAAAACACGGGAGTCGGGGGTGGGTGAAAGAAAGGCGTGCATCGCCGAGCGGAGGTGGCAGCCATGAAGGCCGTCGTATACAAAGAACCGTTCACCGTGGCGGTCGAGGACGTCGAAAAGCCAAGGATCCAGCATCCGAACGACGTGATCGTAAAGATCACATCCACCGCGATATGCGGCTCGGACCTGCACATGTACGAGGGCCGTACCGCCGCCGAACCGGGCATCGTCTTCGGCCACGAGAACATGGGGATAATCGAGGAAACCGGTCAGGGCGTCACCTTGCTCAAGGCGGGCGACCGCGTGGTCATGCCCTTCAACGTCGCCTGCGGGTTCTGCGCCAATTGCGTCGAGGGATTCACCGGATTCTGTCAGACCGTCAATCCTGGCTTTGCGGGAGGTGCATACGGATATGTCGCCATGGGGCCCTGGCCAGGCGGCCAGGCAGAATACCTGCGCGTTCCGTACGCCGACTTCAACTGTCTGAAGTTGCCGCCGGGAAAAGAGCACGAGACCGACTTCATGCTGCTTGCCGACATCTTCCCCACCGGCTACCACGGCTGTGAACTCGCCGGGGTCCGCCCAGGTGAGAGTGTCGCCGTGTACGGCGGCGGGCCGGTCGGGCTCATGGCCGCCTACTCGGCCCTGTTGCGCGGCGCGAAGAAGGTCTTCGTCGTGGACCGGGTTCCCGAGCGGCTGGAAAAGGCCCGGGAGATCGGTGCGATTCCGGTCAACTTCGCCGAGGGCGACCCCGTGGAGCAGATCAAGGAGCAGACCGAAGGCATCGGCACGGACAAGGGCATCGACGCCGTCGGCTATCAGGCGTCGGCGCGCGGCACCGACCACGAGGAACCGGCGACAGTCCTGAACTCGCTCGTCGGCACGGTCCGGGCCACCGGAGCGCTCGGCGTGCCGGGCCTCTACGTTCCGTCCGACCCCGGAGGCCCCGACGAGCAGGCCAAGCACGGCATGCTGCTCGTCTCGATCGGCAAGCTCTTCGAGAAGGGCCTACGCATGGGTACGGGGCAGTGCAACGTGAAGCGCTACAACCGGTACCTGCGCGACATGATCATCGAGGGCCGGGCGCAGCCGAACTTCGTCGTCTCGCACGAACTGCCACTGGACCAGGCGCCGTCGGCGTACGACAAGTTCGACAAGCGGATCGAGGGCTACACGAAGGTCGTGCTGCACCCGTAGCGGGAGATCCGGCGGTCCGCCACCGACCAGCTCCAGCGCCGCAGCACCACACTGGAGCAGGAGCTCGCAGACAAGCAGGGCTCGCAAGCCGCGCAGACAAGCAGGGCACACTCGACGAGCCAACGAGGAACTCGTCGTAGCGCCCCCGGGCAGCCAGCCGCGAACTCACCCGAGCCCTGAACCTGTGGGGCCACCCGAAAGTCGTCGTTGCAGGTCACGCAGCGCATCGATACTCGTTGATGAGGCCGCCGAGGACCTTGGTGCGGAGCAGGCTTCGGTCGTCGAGGGCGTGCACGGTTGCGGGCTGCCCGGTCGCGCCGGGCGGTAGCTGCTGCCGGGATCGGTGTGGCCGGTGTCCGTTGTAGTGGTCCTGGTAGTCGGTCAGGACCTTCCTGGCGTGGCTCTCGCACAGAATCAGGACGTGGTCGAGGGCCTCGCGGCGGATGGTGCCGATCACACGTTCGCAATCCGCGTTCGTGCGCGGTGCCCGGGTCGCGCCGAGCAGCACCTGAGTGTCCTCGGCGGTGAAGACGGCATCGAAGGCGTCGGTGTACTTGTGGTCGCGGTCGTGCAGCAGGAACCGTGGCACGGCGCCCTGCTCACCGAGGTCGGCAGGTCCGGCGACGCCGAGGTCACGCCGGAACCGCAACTCGCGCCGAGCTGGCGCGGGGGTGTCCACTGATGGGTGCCGGAGGCGTTGACCATGACGAGGCGGTCGACGCGGGCCTCCCGCCGTTGAGTTGCGCGGCGCCGAGGCGTGCATGCGATCCGAGTTCCGACGGGCTTCGCACCATTTCTGCCTTTGCGCTTCTCGGGCGCCGGGTCTCCGGACAACCGAGGAGTGAGCATGTGGTTGCTCTGCGTAAGAAGTGAGTACAGGGGGTAGTTCTCACTTGTCGTCCGGAACGGATGACGGATTTCGTTCACAGCCGTCAAAGGAGTCACACATGGTCCACGCCAGCGAGGACGAGGTGGAGTTCAAGAAGTCATTGGCGACGGCGGCTGCGGCCAAGGCCTGGCACCATGGGGTGTACCAGAGTGTGGACGCCGCTGTCGGCTACCTCAACATCGACCCCGTCCAGGGTGCCGGTGAGGCGATCATCATCCCCCGGTCCGACGGCCAGGTGGACCTGGTGTACTTCATCTGAGAGCCGCCGGACCGGCTCACTTGTCGTATCCCTGGATGGTGCACGGCGTCTGCCTGTAGCGGTCGCACCGCTGGAACTTCGTGACCTGGACGGCTGTCACCTCCGGCGATGCTTGGCAGACGCCCGGGGCGAACCCTGGCCACATCGCCTTCACGAAAGCGCGGCTGGCCCGACGTACCCACTGGCGCCAACACGAGCGATGGCCGCGTTGCGGAGCCGGGCCATCAGCGGGTTGCAGCTACTGGGAGCGCACAGCACCGCCAAGACCATCCGAGAGACCCGGAACGGGCCCGAACGCGTCTCCTGGATCTGGGGCATCACTGATCAATACGTGGCCGTGCTGAGGTCCGTTCTCGGCGGGTGACCATGACCATGAAGTACAGAGCTTCTTGTGCGGTCATGGGTTTACGTGCAGGTCCGCCCGGCCTTCGACCGTGCGGCTCAGCGTTCGGGCAGTGCAGCATCTCGTCGATGATGTCCGCGACCGGGAGCCAGGCCGTTGCGCCGACCATTTCCTGAAGTCGGCTGAGGCCGGGCACCCGCCCGGTGACGTCGGTGCGCTCGGAGAAGATCTGGTGGTGTGGGACGTGCGTGACGTGGACCGCGCTGCCGGTGGAGGCGAGGACCATTCCGGCCAGGTAAAGGTCATTGTCGGGCGCCTGCCTGTAAACCGTTCAGGTGGCGGCTGGGTGGACAGGCTCTGTGCGGTCGAATGTCGATCTGGGGTATATGGGGTGGTTCTGTCTCCGGTGATTCACTCTGTGAGACTTGGCCGTTCCTCGGGAACGGGGATGTCCCCCGCGCCTCGTTGCCAAAGGCGGCCGGCCGGGACGCGTCTCCATGACGTCGTCCTGCAGCTCCCGGGCCCGTGAAATCTGCTTGTTCAGCCCTGTGTCCCGGTTGTGCCGCTGCGGGATGGCGGTCGTGGGTGAACCGGGTTGTCCCGTGTACCCCACGACCGCCGGATGGGTTCTCCGCCCGCCGTGGCGCGTCCCGTCGCGCGGAATGCGGACAGTGTGAGGCGAGCGAGATCCCGCGTACCGACTGCCGGGGAATGACATCACTCTCGTGAGCGGTATCCGTGGCCGTCCGAGTCGCCGGCTGCAGGCATGTCAGGGGTGACGTTCTGCGGGGTCAGCAACTGCTGGAGCAGTGGGGCGGACAGCCTGAGGATGTCGTCCAGTTCGGCGGCCGCGAGGTCGGGCATCCGCAGCAGTTCCCGTTGCACAGTGATGCCGAACAGCACCGCACCCACCAATGCCGCACGCAGCCGTGCGTCCGGCCCGTGCAGGGCGGTGGCCAGCGGGGTGATCGACCCCTCCGTCACCTTCTCGCGGAGCAGCTGGGCCGCGTCCTCACTGGTCATCGCCGACCGAAGCAGCGCGATCATGGGCCCGTCGGGATCGTTCTCGAAGTCGCCGAGCATGCTGCGCAGGTACTGCTCGCCCTGACGCTCCGGGTCGTCAGTGGTGAGTGCGTCGAAGTCGACCTGCCAGTCGACCGCCGCGTGGAACAGCTGCTTCTTGGTGCCGAAGTACTGGATGACGGACGACTTGTCGCAGTCGGCCTCGGCCGCGATCGCGCGGATCGTGGCGCGCTCGTAGCCATGGCGGGCGAAGACCGCACGGGATGCCTCCAGGATGTGTCTACGGGTCCGTTCTCCCTTGCGCTCCGTGTCCGGCATGTCAGCTCCCTCTCTTGCGGCGGCCGGGAGTGATCGTACGTGGGAAACGGGTTCAGCCGGTCGTCGCCGGGTCGGCGGTGTCGGCGTGCTGCGGACGCCGCGCGTTCACGGCGGTACCGACGACGACCAGTGCCGCGACCATCAGGATCGCTCCGCCGGCCAGGGCTGCCGTATAGCCATCGGTCAGAGCGCTCGCGGCGCGCTCCAGGAGGGCGAAGTCCTTGGTGGCCAGGCCCTGGTAGAAGGCGCCGTCAGCATTCGCGAGCTGATTGTCAGCGGTGGTCGTGGAGACGGTGGACAGGATAGCGAGACCGAGGGCCCCGCCGATCTGCTGTGCGGTGTTCAGCAACGCGGATGCGATACCCGTGTCCTGGTGCGCGACGCCGGACACCGCACCGAGCGTCATGGGGAGGAACCCCGTGCCCAGACCGGCCGCGGTGATGAACATCGCCGGCATCAGGTCGGTGAGGTAGGAGGAGTCCGGGGAGAGCCGGCTCAGCCACAGCATGCCCGCACCGGCGAGTGCGAGGCCCGGCACGGTGAGCGTCCTGGGGGCGAACCGTGCGACCAGCTTCGAGCCGGCACCTGTGGCAGCGGCCATACCGATGCTGAACGGAATGTAGGCGAGTCCTGTCCTGAGCGGGGTGTAGCCCAGTACCTGCTGCATGTAGAGCGACAAGAAGTAGAACATCGAGAACATGCCCGCGCCGATGAACAGCATGGTGGCGTACGAGCCCGCACGGTTACGGTCTTTGAGCAGTCGCAGCGGCAGCATCGGGGCGCTCACCCTGGCCTGAAGACCGACAAAGACGACCAGCAGGACAATGGCCGCGCCGAAGAACGCGAGCGTTCCGTTGTCCGTCCACCCGTGGTCCCCGCCTCGGGTGATCGCGTATACGAGTGAGACCAGACCGGCGGTCCCGGTGGCCGCGCCGGGCAGGTCGAGCCTGCCCCTGGCCCTGCCGCCGTCCGCGAGGACCTTGGTGCCGAACAGGACGCCGACGCCGATCGGGACGTTCACGAAGAACACCCAGCGCCAGTCGAGGTACTCCGTCAGTACGCCGCCGAGCAACAGGCCAATGGTAGCCCCGATGCCGGACATGCCCGCGTACACACCCATGGCCTTGTTCCTGGGCGGACCCTCCGGAAACGTCGTGGCGATGAGGGAGAGCGCGGTGGGTGCCGCGATGGCCGCGCCCATGCCCTGCAGAACACGAGCCGAGATGAGGATCTCGGAGCCGCTCGCGAAGCCACCCAGGAGCGAGGCAAGGGTGAAGACGGCTATGCCGACGCGGAACATCCGACGTCGGCCGAAGAGGTCGCCGGCCCGCCCGCCCAGGAGCAGCAGGCCGCCGAACGCGAGGACGTAGGAGTTGACCACCCACGCCAGGCCGGATGCGGAAATGCCGAGGTCGGCCTTGAGGCTGGGCAGAGCGATGTTGGTGATGGTGCCGTCCAGCACCACCATGAGCTGCGCCGAAGCGATGACGAGCAGGGCCAGCCCGAGATGGCGGCCCCGCTGAGGGGCGGGATCGGTATGTGGAGTGGTGATGGCGGACATGTGGCTCCAAAAAACTGTACAAGCGTTGAGTTTTTCCTACCGTACAACCCGCGGCTCGGTGCATGCCATTCCGGGGGACTGGTGTGACCCCGCTCACCAGTACGTTCTTTCTGCTCCTGCCAGGCCCGATGAGCCTTGGGGGAGGGGTGCGACGGCCGCGCCCGTACGAGCGTCGCTCCGTGGAGCGAGGGAGAAAAGCGGTTCTGCCACGCCGGTCTTCCTTCCGGCCTGCGGCTGCCTGCTCTGCGCACTTCTCGGTGGTGGGCTCGCGACGTGAGGATGCTCTAGGTCCGGCGGACGTACCGGGCTCCGAGAGAGATCGGAACCCGCGCCACCGCTCCCGGATCCGGCTGGGCCTTCCCGAACCCGGGGCGGGTACGGCGAATATCGGGGCCGCGACATCTTGACCCCACACACGTGCCCGCCGCCCCGGCGCACGCGACACGCCCCACTCTCCCTATAGCCGTTCAGGCATGCCCCACCCCCAAGTCGGCATTCGACATGCATGTGTTGTGGCTCTCATGATGATCCGCATCAGACGAGGGAGGCACGCATGTCCGGCAGGTCGAGCAGGAAGCACGCCGAGATCATCGGTGCGGGGATCAGCGGCCTGACGGCGGCGACCGCGCTGGCACAGCGTGGGTGGTCCGTCCGGCTCCATGAACGCGACAGCTCGATCCGCGCCATTGGCGCCGGGATCTATGTATGGGGCAACGGCTTGCGCGCCCTGACGGCACTGGGTCTCCACGACGAGGCCGTGGCCGGGGCGCACATCGGTCCGGTGATGGAGAGCCGTGACCACCGTGACCGGGTGGTCGAGAGTATCCCGATCAACGGCCCCGGCAGGCCCGAGGTCCGCACGATTATGCGCGACCGGCTGATCGGCACTCTCGTGAGGGGCGCCGAGGCGGCTGGAGTCGAGATCGTCACCGGATCCGAAGTCGTTGCTGCCGAACCCGACGGAACACTCGTCCGCGCCTCCGGCGAGCGTCTGAGCGCCGGCGGTACGGATGTCGTGATCGCCGCGGACGGCGTCAACTCCCGCATTCGCGACAGCATCGGAATGGACACTCGCCGCGAGCGGATGCGACAGGGCGCGGTCCGGCTCACAGTGGAGCGCTCCGACGACTTCGTCGCCGCCCCGGACCGCGACAAGTACATCGAGTACTTCAGCGGGCGCCGCCGGGTTCTGTACACGCCCTCCAGCGTCACCAGCCTCTACGTGGCACTTGTCGCCGACGCGCACGACGGCGCTGCGGGACAGATGCCGGTCGACATCGACACCTGGGTGCGTGCCTTCCCGCACCTGGAGAACATGCTGCGATCACTGGACGGCATCCCGGCACGCTGGGACACCTTTGAGTTTCTCCGGCTGCGCTCCTGGTCTCAGGGCAGGATTGCCCTGATCGGCGACGCCGCGCACGCCCAGCCGCCCTATCTCGGCCAGGGCGGCGGTTGCGCCATGATGAACGCGCTGGGCCTGGCCGACGCACTCTCTGCACCGGGGGCCGCCACTGTCGAAGGGCGCCTCGCCACCTGGGAGAAGACGGAACGTCCGCTCATCGAGCACACCCAGCTCTGGTCCTACCGGCTGCGTCTGCTCAACGTCATCCCGGACGCGCCCCGTGCCCCTTTTCTCAGCCTTGTCGGCCGCTGGAAGTCGTTGGGGGCCTCCCGGATGCGAGCTGCCCTCACCACCCCGACGGGCGCGGACCGCTTCCTGGGCGCCTCTGCCTGAGTCGTGTCCGGAATTTCCGTCGTACGCCCCCAGGGCGTCGCGGGCCAGGCGGTAGGTGCCGGACAGGCCCCGTGAGCGTCGCACCAGCCGCACCTGTATGTGAAGGACGAAAGGACAACCCGGTGAGTACAGTCTCCTCCGACCTGAAGTGCGTCGAGGTCAACGGCCACTCCATCAGCTACGACGACCACGGGGCCGCGAGTGCTCCGGTTGTGGTGATGCTGAGCGGGTGGTGCCAGGACCACCGGCTCTTCGACCCGCTGCTTCCCCACTTCACCGACACCCACCGGGTGATCCGGATCGACTGGCGCGGTCACGGCGTCGACCGTACGCCTGTCGCCGACTTCGGCTACCCGGAGCAGGCCGACGACGTGATCGCGGTCCTCGACCTGCTGGGCGTCGACATCTTCCTGCCCGTCTCGACGTCGCACGGCGGCTGGGCCAACATCGAAGTGGCCGAGCGCCTCGGGGCCCGTCGGGTGCCGCGCAGCATCGTCATCGACTGGATCATGACGACGCCGCCCGCGGACTTCGCCGCCGGCCTCGCGGCCATCCAGGACCACGAGCGATGGACCGAGGGCCGTCAGGACCTTTTCGACACCTGGCTCAACGGCAGCTCGAACGCTGTTGTCGGCCACCACCTCAACAAGGAGATGGCCGGCTTCGACTTCGAGATGTGGGCCCGCTCGTGTCGCGTCATCGCGAACGGGTACGAGCGCTGGGGATCGCCACTTCTGCGCATGAACGCCCTCGCCGAACAGCGTCCCGTTCGTCACCTGTTCTCGCAGCCGACCGCGGACGAGTACGTGCGTGCGCAGCAGGACTTCGCTGCCGAACACCCCTGGTTCTCGTACCACCAGGTCGGTGGTGAGACACACTTCCCCACCCTCGATTCCCCGCAGACGGTGGCCGAGCAGATCCGCAGCTTCGGCTCCGGCGACGACACCACAGCCGGCTGAGCGCGCGGTCATGGGCTCCGACCCGCTCGTCGACGCCGCCTACAACGTCCGGCTCAGCGTCGAGGAGAGCGAATTCCAGCGGAACATCACCGCATACCGCAGCGAGTCCCGAAGGGCCACGCGTGACCTGTCCGGACACCGTGCGATCGCCTTCGACGCACACAGCGGGGAACGGCTCGACGTGTGGGGCGTGGAGGAGGGCAGGCTCCGGCCGGTGTTCCTCGTCGTGCATGGAGGCTACTGGCGGATGCTGTCCCGGCACGATACCGCCTTCATGGCCGCCGCCCTCGATACGGCCGGCATCGCGACCGTCGCTGTCGACTACTCCCTGGCACCAGGAGCGCCGTTGGAGGAAATGGTCCGCCAGGTCAGGGCCGCCGTCGGCTGGACCCACCGGCATGGTGCCGAGCACGGTCTGGACCCCGACCGCATCGTCGTCGGCGGAAGTTCCGCCGGCGGCCATCTTGCCGCGGCCACCATGCCCGGTGGCTGGCAGCGGGAACTGGGGCTGCCAGCGGACGTGGTGAAGGCCGCCCTGCCCATCAGCGGCCTGTTCGACCTGCGTCCTCTGGTGGCTTCCTTCGCCAATGAATGGCTGGGCCTCGACACCGCCCGCGCCGCCGCACTCAGCCCGCTGCTCGCCCTCGACCCGGGCGGCTCCTACCTCCCCGAGTCCGTGATCGCCGTGTCCGAGCACGACGGGAGCGGCTTCCTCGCACAGAGCGCGGCCTTCCACGCAGCGTGCGCGGCGAGGGGCATTGCTGAACTGCTCGTGGTGCCCGGACGCCACCACTACGACGTCTTCCTCGACCTCGCCGACCCGAGCTCCGCGCTCTTCGAGCGGCTGCTGGGGCTCGTGGCCCGGGCCGGGACCGCCGGACGCGCGGCGCACGAAAGGGCCTGAAGGCGCAGCAGGCCTCCGGTACATCCGCCAGCGCTGGTGAGTCGTACGACTCCGGCCCAAGGCACAAGGAGAGCACCACATGAAATGGGGCATGCTCGCACTGGTCTCGCTCGGATTCGTCGCAATGACGGTGAACTGGTTCAACATCGCCGCCGGGTTCGGTCCCCTTGCCGATGAGTTCGGTCTCTCCGTTCCGTCGCTTGCGCCGCTCATCTCCGTCTTCGTGGCGGCTTATGGGCTGCTGCACATCCCGGGCGGCTTCCTCGCCACTCGGTGGGGGCTCCGCCGGGTTCTCGTTCTCGGCCTCGCCGTCGAGGGGGCCGGCGCGCTTCTGTCGGTGACTGCGCAGAATCTCGCCCAGCTGATGGTCTGGCGGGCGCTGTGCGGCGCCGGCGCCTCCGTGTTCGCCGCGGTCGGGATCGCCGCCGTCAGTGTCTGGTTCACAGGACGCCACCACACGCTGGCACTCGGGATTTCCTCGGCCGCCTTCAGCGTCGGCACAGCCCTGGGACTGTACGTGTGGGGAGACATCGGCGCCGCCACCTCCTGGCGGACGGCGCTGTCGACGGGCGGCGCACTCGCGCTGGCCGCCGCCCTCGTCTGCGGCCTGTTCTTCCGTGTCCCTGAAGGGGCTGACGCCCTCGACGGTGTGAGGATCAGCCGGGTCGCGCTGCGCCGGACTCTCACCGACCGGGAGATCTGGCTGTACGGCATCGCGTTCTTCGGCGCGTACGGCGCCTACCTGACCGGTTCCCAGATCATCGCCGGATACGGCGAGGACCGGGGCCTGTCCGGGGGAGCCGTCGGCGCGGCCGCCTTCCTCATCGGCATCGCCGGGGTTCCCGGCAGCATCGCAGCGGGCCGGCTCGCCGAGAGGGTCCGCAGCACCCGCACGCTGTTCGTGGCAGGCGCCGTGCTGGAGAGCCTGTTCCTGCTCATGCTGCCGCTGTGCGGCCCCACGGCCTTCTGGATCGCCGCCTTCGGCATCGGCTTCATGTTCAACTTCACCTTTGCCGTCTGGCAGACCGTGCCCGGCGGCAGCGCGCGCATCGAGCCCGAACACCTGGGCACCGCCGTCGGCCTGATGCTGACGGTCTCCGCGGTCGGCGGGTTCGTCCTTCCCTGGGCGTTCGGGCTGCTGGCCGACGGGCCCGGCTACCCGGTGGCCTGGACGGTTATGGGCATGACAGGCATCGTCACCGCGCTGGTCGCCCTCGCCGCTCGGAGACCGGTCGGCGGGACCACCGACGTGCACAGCCCGGCCCCGATCCCGGTCCGCTCCACCGAGTCCGGCTGAGCCGGCCCGTACCGGAAGGAATTGACCATGACCAGCGCAACCGCTCCTGTACCGGTCGACGAGGTCGACCTCTACGCGGAATCGGCGATCCTCGAACCGTACGGGCACTACCGTCGTCTGCGGGACCTCGGCCCCGTCGTGTACCTGAAGCGGCACGGCGTGTACGCCCTGCCGCGCTACGAGGAGACCAGGGCGGCACTTACCGATGACGACACCTTCCGAAACGCGGGCGGGGTCTCCCTGAACGACCACTACAACAACCTGATCCTGGGCTCGACCTTTGCCAGCGACGGCGACGAGCACGCGCGGCTGCGGGCGATCACGGGAGGTAGGCTGACGCCGCGGGCGCTGCGTCCGATGCGCGGACGAGTGGAGGCAACCGCCGACGCGGTCGTCGAGGCGCTTGTCGAGCAGGGGTCCTTCGACGCCGTCGGTGATCTGGCCCGGGCGATGGTGCTTGCCGTGGTGCCCGACTTCCTCGGCATACCCGACGACGGCCGCGAGCACCTCATCGACTGGGCTGCGGCCAACTTCAACTGTCACGGCCCCCTCAACGACCGGGCCCGCGCGTCCCTCCCGCTGTCCAGCGCGATGGCCGCCTACGCCGAACGTCTCGTCGAGGAGCGTTCCGCCCGCCCCGACGGCGTAGCGCACTGTGTGCTCGACGCTCTCGACCGGGGCGAGGTGGGACGGGACCAGGCTGTCTCCCTCATGATCGACTACCTGGTGCCGTCCCTGGACACCACCGTCA
Organism: Streptomyces sp. NPDC127117; assembly: GCF_042677325.1. Taxonomy (NCBI): domain Bacteria; kingdom Bacillati; phylum Actinomycetota; class Actinomycetes; order Kitasatosporales; family Streptomycetaceae; genus Streptomyces; species Streptomyces sp. NPDC127117. The sequence goes on along the minus strand of NZ_JBHXTM010000001.1, from coordinate 61,987 downwards.
CCGGACTCACCGCCGCCATCGACCTGTTCGCCCGTCACCCCGACCAATGGGACCTCATCCGTCAGGACCCCGCGCTGATCCCCGGCGCCTTCCGTGAGGTGCTGCGCCTGGAGACCCCGGTACGGGCCTTCGGCCGGCGTGTGGCCCGCGACACCGAGATCGGCAGGGCGTGCCTGCCGGCCGGTTCGCAGGTCCTCGTCATGTTCGCCTCGGCCAACCGCGACGAACGCGCATGGGACCGGCCCGAGGAATTCGACGTGTGCAGGGAGAGCCTCGGCCACCTCGGCTTCGGTTACGGAGCGCACGGCTGTGCCGGGCAGGGCCTGGCTCGCCTGGAGACCCACGCGGTGCTCGCCGCGCTCGCCCGCCGTGTGGCCCGCTTCGAGGTGCGGGGATCCCGGCGGACCGTCAACAACGTGATGCGCGCCTTCGACTCACTGCCTACGCGGGCCGTCCCCGCGGGCTGACCGCAGACCCGGCGGTCCCGACTGAACGAAACCAAGGAGCAGACATGCGTGTGCTGGTGGAACGCGACCGATGTGAGGGGCACGGCCTGTGCGAGGAACGCGCCGCCGGGCTCTTCCATCTCGACGACGAGGGCGAGCTGCACCTCACCCATGAAGGGCGGGACCTGCCCGCGGCGGCGGAAGCAGACGCCTCCGCCGCCGCGGGCATCTGCCCGGTGGCGGCATTGAAGCTGCTGCCATGAGCCCGGCAGGGCGGCTTCGCTCGGTGGCTGTCGTCGGCGGCTCCCTGGCCGCCGCGACCGCCGCGAGCGCCCTGCGCACCGCGGGCTTCGACGGCCGCATCACCCTCATCTCCGAAGAACTCCACGCTCCTTATGCCCGGCCCCCGCTTTCCAAGGGCATTCTGACGGGCACCGACCACCCTGACTCCGCGGCGCTGCACCTGGCCGACGGAATCGAACTGCGGCTGGGAGCGCGCGCCGGCGGACTGCGGCTCGCCGAACGCCGCGTTACGCTCAGTGACGGAGGCTGGGTGACGTACGACGGACTGGTGATCGCGACCGGAGCGCGCGCCCGTGCGCTGTGTCACGGGCCGGGGGAGCTGCGGCTGCGCTCCGTCGACGATGCCCTCGTACTGCGTGCCTCGCTGCTCGCGTCCCACGAGGTGATCGTCGTGGGAGCGGGCCCTCTCGGTATGGAGATCGCCTCAGCATGCCGGGAGCTGGGGCGTGCGGTGACCGTGATCGACCCCTGTCCGCCGATGCGGAGGCAGGTCGGCGGCTTCCTCGCGGACCTGCTGGTGGAGGCGGCCCGGGACGCGGGCGTGGTCTTCCTGCGGCCTGCCGGGCCCGTGCTGGTCGAGGAGGCAGCCGTTGTGGTGGGTGGGGTGCGGCGAGAGGCCGACACCGTGGTCACGGCGGCGGGCGAACGGCCCAACACGGAATGGCTCGCGGACTCCGGGCTCACGCTCGACGGAGGCCTGTGCGTCGACGAGCGGCTGATCGCCGCTCCCGGCGTAGTAGCCGCCGGCGATGTGGTCTCCCGTCCGGGCGGGCACCGCACCCCGCTCTGGTCCAGTGCACTGGACCAAGCGACGGCGGCCGCTGCGGCGCTGCTGGATCCCGGGGCGGCGCCCGTGTACCGGCCCCGGCCGTACTTCTGGACCGAGCAGTTCGGCCTCGCCGTGAAGGTGTGCGGCCTTGTCCCCGCCGCCGGTGTCCCGGTGGTTGTCGAGGGCAGTCGCGACGAACGCTCGATGATCCTCCAGTGGTACCGGGACGGCCGTCCGGTAGCCGCGGCCACGGTCAACCGTCGTATGCCGCTGCCGAAGCTGCGCCGGCTGGCGGTCTGAACACAGGAGGGAAGCGGGAGGGGCCCGGACCGCGTGCGGTCCGGGCCCCTCCCGCTGTCGTCACTTTCCGTACGCCTGCGAGAAGTTCACCGAGGCCAGCCGCTCGGCCTGGGTGAACCAGCCGTAGATGTCCTGCGCCGACAGGTCAGGAAGCGAGGCCGCAGCCTTCTGCAGGTGGTCGAGCGCCGAGTTGGCCCGCTGCCGCACCGCGGCCAGGTCCTGACCTACCAGCTTGCCGTGGTGCTTGCGGATCAGGCCGTCGACCAGAACCGTGTCCACGTCGGCCGCTGTCGACTGCAGCACCACCGATCCTGCCGGGTAGCTGGAGCGTACGAGGTCCATGCGCGGCCGGACGATGATGACGTCGCCCCGCTTGCCCGGGGTGAGCGAGCCGATCTGGTCGCCGAGGCCGATCGCGTCGGCGCTGTTACGCGTGGCCCAGGTCAGCGCGTCCCTCACGGACAGGTCGACAGTGGCGGGCATTCGGCCGGAGCGGTGGACCGGATCGTGATCGAGGCAGCGCTGGAACTGGAGTCCCAGCCGCATCTGTGAGAACAGGTCGCCGGAGCCGACGCACACGATGTCCGTGGAGATCCCGGGCGCGAGCCCATGGGTCAGGGCGGTGCGGAACGGGGGGTGCCCCATGCCCATCTGCATCTCGGTCTCGGGTGCGATGGTCACCTTGCCGCCGGTGTCGGCGAGCAGCTTCCACTCCTCGTCGTTGAGTGCGGGACAGTGGATGTGCAGATGCTCAGGCAGCAGCAGGTCACGGTCGTTGAGCTCGCGCAATCCGCGCAGCAGGATGGAGCTGGTGGCGGCGCCCGTGTGGGAGGCCGCCTTGATACCCAGCTCACGAGCTGTACGTATCTCCCGTGCTGTGTCCTCGAACGGGACCGTGCCGAAGTCGCTGAAGAGTATGCCCATCCGCGACAGGTCGCTGTCCGAGGCGAAGCACTCCGAGCGCAGTGCCTCGGCGTCCCTCAGGCGCTGTTCGTGGCCGGTGAACGCGGGCGGCCGGTAGTCGTAGACCTGCATGCCGTACGCGTACACGGAGCGGATGCCGGACGCGCGCAGCGCCTCGACGCCGGCGCGGGCGTGGTCGGGGGAGTTGACGCAGTCGCAGCAGTCGAAGATCGTTGTGACACCCGCGTCCAGGGCCTCCAGGGCGCCTACCATCGAGGCGGCCCCCAGATCCTCGGCCCGGACCAGGGAGCCGATTCCGTAGAAGGTTCTGGCGAGGAATTCCATCAGGGACTGGTCGGCGGAGACGGCGCGCAGCAGCGCCATCCAGGTGTGGCGATGGCTGTCCACCATGCCAGGCAGGATGAATCCACCCTGCGCGTCGATCACTTCGGCGTCCACGCCGGTGAAGTCGTCGGCGCCGCGGCCGATCGCCGTGATCCGGCCGTTCTCGATCAGGACGCCTCCCTCGGGCAGCTCGCCGTACTCGTGGTCCATGGTGATGACATGGCCGCCGGTGACCAGGGTGCGCTGGGTACTGCTCATGGGATCGCCACTCCTTCGGGGTCGAACAGAGTTGAAATCGGTGCGGGGGATGGGTCAGTGGGGTGCGTACGCCTGGGCGTAATGCACGGTGGCCCGGCGTTCGGCGCGGGTGAGCCAGCCGTGCAGGTCCTCCCGCGAGTAGGTGGGCAGGGTCGCGGCGGCCCGCTCGATGCGGTCGAGGGCTGCCTCCGCCCGGGCGCGCAGCGCGTCCAGGTCGTGGCCGGCCAGTTTGCCGCCGCGCTTGCGCACCACGCCGTCGACCAGGACCGTGTCCACGTCGGCCGCGGTCGACTGGAGGACGACAGTGGCTGCGGGGTGGCTGGAGCGGACCAGGTCCATGCGGGGACGTACGACGATCAGGTCCGCCTGTTTGCCGGGTGTCAGCGAGCCGATGCGGTTTCCGAGCCCGACGATCTCGGCGCCGTTGCGCGTGGCCCACATCAGGGCATCCCGTACGCCGAGGCCGATGCTGAGGGGCACGGTCCCCGAGGCGTGTGCCGGTGCGCTGTCCATGCACCGCTGGTGCTGGAGTGCGATGCGCATCTGGGAGAAGAGGTCACCGGATCCGCAGATCACGCTGTCCGTACCGATGCCGGGCGCGAGGCCGCGGTCCAGTGCCGGGCGCAGCGGCAACGGGCCCATGCCCATCTGGAGTTCGGTCTCGGGGGAGGTGGTCACGTGCGCGCCGGAGTCGACGAGCAGCTGCCACTCCCGATCATTGAGGCCGTTGCAGTGCGCGTGAAGATGGCCGGGGAGCAGCAGGCTGCGGTCGTTGAGCTCGCGCAGGCCACGCAGGAGATTGGAGCCGGTGGCGGCGCCCGTATGGGAGGCGCCCGCGATGCCGAGATCGCGGACGTGACGGATCTCGGCGGCGGTCGTGTCGAAGGGAACTGTGCCGAAGTCGGAGTAGAGAATGCCCAGACGTGACATCGGGTCGTCCGAGGCGAAGCAGTCGGCACGCAGCCTCGCCACGTCACCCAGGCGCTGTTCGTGGCCGGTGAACGCGGGCGGCCGGTAGTCGTAGACCTGCATGCCGTACGCGTAGACGTGGCGCAGACCCGCCGAGCGCAGCGCCTCCACGTTGGCGCGGGCGTGGTCGGGGGAGTTGACGCAGTCGCAGCAGTCGAAGACCGTCGTGACACCGGCGTCCAGGGCCTCCAGGGCGCCGACCGTCGAGGCGATGGCGAGGTCCGCCGCCTCCATCTTCGAACCGATGCCGTGGAAAGTTGTGGCGAGGAACTCCACAAGTGACTGGTCGCCGGAGATTCCGCGCAGCAGCGCCAGCCAGGTGTGCCGATGCGTGTCGATCAGGCCGGGCAGTACATAGCCGCCGGAAGCGTCCACGAACTGTGCGTCCAGGTGGTCAAAGGTATCGGGTGCGTGGCTGACGGCCGCGATCCGGCCGCCTTCGACCAGGAGCGAGCCCGTCGGCAGGTCACCTAGTTCGTCGTCCATGGTCATCATCCGGCCGCCGCTGATGACGGTCCGCGGTGCGCTCATGAGAGATCCCCTCGGTCGCTCGGATCAGGCCCTGGGTGGCGATGCTGCCGATGCGACGTGGATCACGCCAATACCTCTTCCCCCCTGGGGTATGCCTGAACGGTAATGGAACCCTTCCCCCGGGGAGCGGTGCGGCTATATGGTCGGCCGCCATGGACATTCCACGCCTTCTGGACGGGCGCCTCAAGCTGCGCCATCTCATCCTGGTCGACGCCCTGAGCGAGCAGGGCAGTGTTGTCGGTGCTGCCGCATCCCTGCATGTCACGCAGCCGGTGGTGACCCGTGGACTGCACGACTTGGAGGCCGTCCTCGGCGTGTCCCTGTACGACCGGGGGCCGCGCGGTATCACCCCGACCGTGTTCGGCGACGCCTTCACCGATCACGCCCGCGCCGTCCTGGCCCAGCTCACCCAGGCTGCCCGGCACGTCGCCGAGATCGCGGACGCCGACCGCGGCACCGTCGTCGTCGGCACTCACCTCGCCGGCTCCAACCTGCTGCTGCCGCGCGCCATCGCCGCCCTCAAGGGGCGGCATCCGCTGCTGTCCGTGATCGTGCGGGAGGCAACGCCGGAAGCCCTCCTGGTCGACCTGGAGGCGGGGCGCCTGGATGTGATCGTCGGCCGCCTCACCGCACCCGCGGACGAGGCGGCCGTCCGGCACGCGCTCTACGAGGATTCCGTACGCGTCGTGGTCGGTACCCACCACCCGGCTGTCGGGGAAGCCGAGCTCACCCTGTCCGACCTGCTGGCCCATCCGTGGATCCTGCCGGGTACGGAGACCGTCCTGCGCCGTGAACTGGAGGAGTTCTTCGTACGGGCCAAGCTGCCCCTGCCGAAGAACCGCGTCGAGTGCACATCTTTCCTCACCGTCCGTCAACTCCTCATCGAGACCGATGTGGTCGCCGTCCTGCCGGGCCTGATCGGCGCGGACGACCCACGTCTGACCCCGCTGCCCATCTCGCTGGATCCGATCGGTCACAGCGTCGGTATCACCCTGCCCCGCAACCGGCCCCTCAGCCCCTCCACCCGCGCTCTGCTGGGCACGCTGCGTGCTGCGGCGGCCGGGCTCAAGGCGAACGGTGCCAACCATGCCGAAGGCACCGAACCCATCACCCAGGCATAGCCATTCAGCTATATCGAACGCGGCAAAGAGCATTAGACAGGCATATCTCGCCCGCATCATGCTCCTGATCAGGAACGGGCACCGGAACAGGAACGGGAAGCCGACCTGAGGGCGAGGGGCGAGCAGATGAAGACGGCGCGGCACTACGTGGGCGGGGCCTTCGACCCCGCCCCGTCCGACGGCACCGAGATCCGGACATTCCCGCTGGTCGACCCGGTCGACGGGATGGTCGTCGGTGAGGTACCGGAAGCGGGACACGAGACCGTGGACGCGGCCGTCCGTGCGGCGCGCGGCGCGCTCGGCGGACATTGGGGAAGCACCGGCCCCGAAGAGCGTGCCGCCGCACTGCGCCGCATCGCCGACGGCATCGAGGCCCGCTTCGACGAGTTCGCCGACGCCGAGGCCGGTGACACCGGCAAGCCGCGCGAACTCGCCGCCACCGTCGACATCCCCCGCGCGATCGGCAACTTCCGCGCCTACGCGGAACTCCTCTACAGCCGGCCTGAGACCTCCTACAGCACGGCGGTCCCCGGCTGGAGCACAGGCACCGGCAAGGCACTCAACTACACGGTCCGCCGCCCCCTCGGCGTCGTAGCAGTCGTCTCTCCCTGGAACCTGCCGCTTCTCCTGCTCACGTGGAAGGTCGCCCCGGCGCTCGCCGCAGGCAACGCCGTTGTCGCGAAGCCCTCCGAGGAGACCCCGTCCACGGCGACGCTCCTCGCCGAAGTGATCGACGCGGCCGGGCTGCCCGCCGGGGCATTCAACCTCGTGCACGGGCACGGTACCGGTGCGGCCGGTGAGTTCCTCACCTCCCACCCCGGCGTGGACGCCATCGCCTTCACCGGGGAGTCGGCGACCGGTGCGGCCATCATGCGCAAGGCCGCCGACCACATCACGCCCGTATCCTTCGAGCTCGGCGGCAAGAATCCCGCACTCGTCTTCGCCGACTCCGATCTGGACGCCGCGGTCGACGGCACCGTCCGCTCCGCCTTCACCCACTCCGGACAGATCTGCTTGTGCACCGAGCGGGTCTACGTCCAGCGGACCGTCTTCGACGAGTTCGTGGCACGGCTGGGTGAACGCGCCCGTGCGCTGGTCGACTACGGGCCGATGATCTCCGCCGTGCACCGGGACAAGGTCCTCTCCTACTACCGGCTGGCCGTGGACGAAGGGGCGACCGTCGTCGCGGGCGGTGGCGTGCCGTCCTTCGGGGATCGGCGCGACAGTGGCTTCTACGTGGAGCCGACCGTCCTGACCGGACTCGACGGCCAGGCTCGCACGATGCGCGAGGAGATCTTCGGGCCGATCTGCCACGTCGCCCCGTTCGACACCGAGGACGAAGCTGTGGCCCTGGCCAACGACAGCCGATACGGACTCGCCGCGACCGTGTGGACCCGTGACCTCTCGCGCGCACACCGGGTCGCCCCACGCATCGAAACCGGCATCGTCTGGGTCAACTGCTGGAACCTTCGCGACCTTCGCACCCCCTTCGGCGGCATCAAGGACTCCGGTATCGGCCGCGAGGGCGGCACCTATTCCCTCGACTTCTTCTCCGAACCCGTCAACATCTGCGTCCAGGTCTGAGGAAACCATGAACCCCACCGCCACCGAAGACGACCGGGACACCTCGATCGGCGCCGCCGCGGACCGACTGCTGCGCGCCCACGCCGACAACACCCCCTGCGCCCCCGTTCGCGATCTCATCACGTCCGCCGAAGCCGCGTACGCCGTACAGAACCGGCTCACCGAGCGTTGGCTGGCCGACGGCCGCCGCCTCACCGGTCGCAAGATCGGACTGACGTCACCGGCGGTACAGTCCCAGCTCGGGGTAACCACACCGGATTTCGGCATGCTCTACGCGGACATGGCCGTGCCGGACGGCTCCGAGATCCCGCCCGGTGCCGTCCAGCAGGCCCGCGTCGAGGCCGAGGTCGCCCTCGTCCTGGACGCCGACCTCGACAATGACCGGCACACGGTCGCCGATCTGCTGCGTGCCACCGCGTTCGCACTGCCCGCCATCGAAGTCTGCGGCAGCCGCATTCAGGACTGGGACATCACCCTCGCCGACACCGTCGCCGACAACGCCTCCAGCGGCCTGTACGTCCTGGGCAACCGCCCAGTCGCACTGGACCGGCTGGATCTGCGCCTGGCCGGCATGGTCATGGAGCGGCGCGGCGAGCAGATCTCCACTGGGACCGGTGCCGCCTGCCTGGGACATCCGCTGAACGCCGCGCTCTGGCTCGCGGACACCCTCGCGCGGGTCGGCCGCCCGCTGCGGGCCGGCGACACCGTGCTGACCGGCGCGCTGGGGCCCATGGTCCCGGCGGCCCCCGGCGACGTACTGGAAGCACGTATCGACGGACTGGGCGACGTGCGCGTCGCCTTCGCCCCGGAGGAGGCCTGAGTTGAGCAACGACACCGTGACCCACAGCGCGGCGCGAGTGGCCGAACTCGCCGAGACCCTCGACGCGGCGGCCCTCGACGGCCGCACCGTCCACCGGCCCACCGATACCGGACCGCTCACCCTCGACGAGGCCTACGCGATCCAACGCGCCGTCATCGAAAGGCGGCGGGCCCGCGGCGAGACGCCCACCGGCGTCAAGATGGGATTCACCAGCCGCGCCAAGATGGTGCAGATGGGCGTCGATGACGTCATTTGGGGGCTGCTCACCGACGCGATGCGCGTCGAGGACGGCGGGACGCTCGACCTCGACGGCCTCATCCACCCGCGTATCGAACCCGAGATCGCGTTCCTCATCGGGCGGCCGCTCTCCGGCCGGGTCACCTCGGAAGAGGCGGCCCGCTCCCTCGCAGGGATTGCCGTGGCCCACGAGATCCTCGACTCCCGGTACGCGGGCTTCCGCTTCACCCTCCCCGACGTTGTCGCCGACAACGCCTCCGCATCCCACTACGCCTGCGGCCCCTGGCACCACCCCGACAGCCGCAGCCTCGGCAATGTCGGACTCACCGTGGAAATCGACGGCCGCGTCGTCGCCACCGGCTCCTCCGCGGCCATACTCGGCCACCCTCTGCGCTCCCTCGCCGCCGCCGCACGCCTCGCCGCCGAGGCCGGCATCACCCTTGGACCGGGCCAGATCGTGCTCGCCGGAGCGGCCACGGCCGCCCTGCCCCTGCCACGCGGCGCCCACGTCCGGGTGCTGGGCGCCGGGCTCGGCCAGGTCGAGGTGACCACCCGATGAATAAGCACCCGGACAGCGCAGCCCTGCTCGTCGACGGCAAGCCCCGACCTCGCGGGCGCTTCCCGCACCTGCGGCGGGCCGGTGACTTCGTCTACGTCTCCGGCACCAGCTCACGCCTCCCCGACGGCACCTTTGTGGGCGCCGAGGCCGACGACATGGGAACCACCAGCCTCGACATCGTGGCGCAGACCCGAGCCGTCATCGAGAACATCCGCGACCTGCTGCGCGCTGTCGGGGGCGACCTCTCCCACGTCGTCAACATCTCCACATACCTCGTGAACATGAACGACTTCGGTGGCTACAACGCCGTCTACGCCGAGTACTTCGACGAGAGCGGCCCCGCCCGTACCACCGTCGCCGTCCACCAACTCCCGCACCCGCACCTACTGATCGAGATCTCCTGCGTCGCCCACATCCCCGCCACCGACTGACCCCGAGGAGCGCCCGGCATGCCCGCACCTTCCCTTGCCAAGCTCGCGAACCGCCTGCCCTTCAACTTCACCCAGTGGATCGACGAGCACCAGGATCTACTGAAGCCGCCCGTCGGCAACATCCAGATCTGGCAGGACGCCGATCTCATGGTCACCGTCGTCGGCGGCCCCAACCAGCGCACCGACTTCCACGACGACCCCATCGAGGAGTTCTTCTACCAGCTCCGCGGCAACATGGTGCTGCGTGTCATGGAAGAGGAGGGCAAGCCGCCCACCGACCTCCAGATCAACGAGGGCGACATCTTCCTGCTGCCCCCACACGTGCGCCACTCGCCGCAGCGACCCGAGCCCGGTTCCCTCGGCCTCGTCGTCGAATTCGCCCGTCCTCAGGGACAACTGGACGGGGTGGAGTGGTACTGCACCCGTTGCCACCACATCGTCCACCGCTCCGAACTCCAGCTCGTATCCATAGTGGACGACCTGCCGCCCGTCTTCGAGGCCTTCTATGGAGGCAACCGGACCTGCCCGCAGTGCAGCGCGGCACATCCCGGACGCCAGTGGCCCGAGGACATGCGCCCACAAACCCGGGCCCGTTCCTGACCCCACTCGCCCCCAGGCCCACCCTTCTGCGGATACCTGAACCCACCTCACGGAGTACGTCTTGTCAGTCATCGACGTCCATGCGCACGTCTTTCCGCGCATATCGCAGACCGAGAGCCGCATCCTCAGCGGCGCCGGTGAACCCTGGCTGCGGGTACACGAGGACGGCACCGGCATGATGATGAGCGGGAGTGAGCAATACCGCCCCGTCACCGCCGCCCTGTGGGAGCCCGAGCTGCGACTCACCGAGATGGACGCGCTCGGAGTCGATGTACAGGCCATCTCCTCCACGCCCCTGCTGTTCGGCTACTCCGCTGCGCCAGACCGCGCCGCTGAGTGGTGCGACCTCGTCAACGAACGCATCCTCGACTACTGTGCCATCGACCCCGCACGGCTGCTCCCGCTGTGCCAAGTGCCGCTCCAGGACACCGCCCTCGCCTGCGAGACCGTTTCCAAGGCGGCCGCCGCCGGACACCGGGGCGTACACATCGGCAACCACATCGGCGAACGCAACCTCGATCACGCGGACTTCCTCGTCTTCCTGCGCCACTGCGCCGATGAGGGCATTCCCGTACTCGTCCACCCCTGGGACATGCTCGCCGGCGAGCGGATGCGGGGCCATATGCTGCCCTGGCTGGTCGGAATGCCCGCAGAGACCCAGCTCTCCATCCTCGGTCTCGCTCTATCCGGCGGCTTCGAGAAACTGCCCGAGTCCCTGAAACTCTGCTTCTGCCACGGAGGCGGGAGTTTCGCCTTCCTTCTGGGCCGCGCCGACAATGCCTGGCATCAGCGCGACATCGTCCGCGCCGACTCACCTAAGCCGCCCTCCGAGTACGCCCGCCGGTTCTACGTCGACTCGGCCGTCTTCGACCCGCGGGCACTGCGGCTGCTGGTCGAGGTGATGGGCGCGGACCGTGTGATGCTGGGAACCGACTTCCCCTTTCCGCTCGGCGAACAGCGGCCCGGCACCGTGGTCCGTGACTGCGCCGAACTGAACGAGGAACAGCAAGCCCTGATCTTCGGAAGGAACGCGGCGGCGTTCTTCGGCATCCCTGCCGGAGGCGACCGTGACTGACGGCGAGAACCCGAACGACACCGCGGCAAGGGCGCGCATCCCCGTCGCTGTCATCGGCTCCGGCAACATCGGAACCGACCTGATGATCAAGATCATGAGACTGTCCGACCGTCTCGAATTGGCCGCGATGGTCGGCATCGACCCCGCATCCGACGGTCTGGCACGCGCCCGTCGGCTCGGGGTGGCCACCACCCACGAGGGCGTCGAGGGACTGGTGAAGATGGACTGCTTCTCCTCCGTCGCCCTCGTCTTCGACGCCACCTCGGCGGGCGCGCACCGTCACAACGCCGCCGTCCTCGCGCCGTACGGAAAGCGCCTGATCGACCTCACCCCTGCCGCCACCGGTCCGTACGTCGTGCCACCGGTCAACCTCGACGAGCACCTCGACGCGCCCGACCTGAACATGGTCACCTGCGGCGGCCAGGCCACCGTCCCGATCGTCGCGGCCGTCTCCCGGGTGACGCCCGTCTGCTACGCGGAGATCGTGGCGTCCATCGCCTCGAAATCCGCAGGACCCGGAACCCGCGCCAACATCGACGAGTTCACCGAAACCACTTCGCAGGCACTGGAGAAGGTCGGCAGGGCCGCGCGGGGCAAGGCGATCATCGTGCTCAACCCGGCCGAACCGCCGCTGATCATGCGCGACACCGTGTACTGCGTCATAGGCCACTGCGACGAGACCACGGCTGACGCCGTGCGCGCCTCGGTCAGCAGGATGGTCGACGAGGTCGCCGCATACGTCCCGGGCTACCGGCTCAAACAGGAGGTGCAGATCCGGCCGCTCGGTGCGAACGACCCCCTTGCCAAGCTCGCCGACGGCCACCCCGGAGGCACCGCGACCCTCGTATCCGTGTTCCTGGAGGTCGAGGGAGCCGCCCACTACCTCCCCTCCTACGCGGGCAACCTCGACATCATGACTTCCGCCGCACTGCGGGTCGCGGAAAGGCTGGCCACCCGATGATCCCCACTCAGCTGCCCCGCCTGTACGTGCAGGACGTGACCCTGCGCGACGGCATGCACGCCATCCGGCACCAATACACCATCGACGACGTACGCGCCATCGCCGCTGCCCTCGACGCGGCCGGGGTCGACGCCATCGAGGTCTCCCACGGCGACGGACTCGCCGGGTCCAGCGTCAACTACGGCGTCGGCGCCCACCGCGACGAGGAATGGATCGCTGCCGCAGCCGAGGTCGTCACCCGCGCCCGGCTCACCACCCTGCTGCTGCCCGGAATCGGTACGGTCGCCGAGCTGCGCCGTGCTCATGGACTCGGCGTGCGCTCCGTGCGCGTCGCCACCCACTGCACCGAGGCGGACATCTCCGCCCAGCACATCGCGGCCGCACGCGAGATGGGCATGGACGTCGCGGGGTTCCTGATGATGTCCCACATGGCCGAGCCCGCCGAACTCGCCCGTCAGGCAGCCCTGATGGAGTCCTATGGAGCTCACTGCGTCTACGTCACCGATTCGGGAGGCCGGCTCACCCTGGACGGCGTACGCGACCGAGTGCGCGCCTATCGCGACGTGCTCGATGCCGGCACGGAGATCGGCATTCACGCCCACCACAACCTTGGCCTCGGCGTCGCCAACTCCGTAGTCGCGGTGGAGAGTGGCGCAAGCCGTGTCGACGCCTCGCTGGCTGGACAGGGAGCGGGCGCGGGAAACTGCCCGCTGGAGGCGTTCGTCGCCGTCGCCGACCTGATGGGCTGGGAGCACGGCAGCGACGTCTTCGGGCTGATGGACGCGGCCGACGACCTCGTACGGCCGCTCCAGGACCGGCCCGTGCGCGTCGACCGCGAAACCCTGAGCCTCGGCTACGCGGGCGTGTACTCAAGCTTCCTGCGACATGCGGAGGACGCAGCCCGGCGATACGGTCTCGACACCCGGGCGATACTGCTCGAAGCCGGGCGCCGGGGCATGGTGGGCGGTCAGGAGGACATGATCGTGGACATCGCGCTGGACCTCGCCGGCCGTTGACCGTATCCTGCGACGTTTTACCGCCGCCTCGCCGACCGAGCCGCGGGCAGGACTCTCATCCTCAACAGGGCGAATTCTGCACGGCCGAACATCTGACGCTTGAGCAACTTCGCCCTGGCCGGCACCGACCTGGACTGAGCGAGATCAGCCAGCGCATCCTCCCCGCCGGGGCCGACGTGGACACTGGAGGTATGGGCAAGTGCGGTGTGAACCAGGGCGAGACCGCCGAAACCGGCGGGATGCCGGCCGGCCGGGACGGCAGGTGATGCGCCTGGCCATGAGCGTGATCGCTGCCCAGGTGATCAGTGATTCCGAGTGCTGGATGAGCCGTTCGTAGTCCCACGCGTGCCGGCGGGCGTGCCTGATCCAGGCGAGCGAGCGTTCGGAGACCCAGCGGCGGGGCATGATGACCAACCCGGGTGTCTTCTTCGGCCGGCTGACGCCCGGGTGCTACTTCGCCCAGGTCACGAGCTGTCCGGCATAGCCGGAATCGGCCCAGGCCGAGCAGAAGGTCGCCGCCGTCGAGCAGGTCATCTGCCGGCTGCGGCGCGAACGCGGCCGCCTGACCGTCCGGGCCATTGCCGAGCGAGCGGGTGTCACCGCCACGTTCCCCTACGAGAACACCGCCGCCCGCGCCCTGGTGAAGCGCGCGGTCGCCGACAGCCGTAGCGGTCACGACCGCAACGGCCAGGACGAGCACGAGTGCATCGAAGCAACCTGGCGCGAGCGCGCATTTGACGTCGGAGCGGAGCTCACCCGCGCCCAGAGGGAGATCTGCACTCAGCGGCAGCGGAACGGCGAGCTGATGGGACAGATCCGCGACTTCGACCAGATGGTCCCCGGCGAGCCGCTCCAGTCCCTGACCACCGGGAACACCACTCTCAAGCACCGCGTCCAGCAACTCACCCGCGAGCACCGCACCCTCCAGGAAAGACTCGAAGGCGCCCGCTCCAACCTCCGCTTCAGCGAGAAACGCATCGCCGACCTCGAAGCCCAACTCCTCGAACAGGGCAACGCTCCGGCGGCGCAAGGTTGACGGAATCACATCGCTTGCCACAGCCCGGCTCGTAAGATCACCGCGGGCGGATACACCGCGCTCATTGGGCGTGGCTATCCGTGATGGACGTCGCGGGTCGACGGGCGTTCTACCAAGGCACGAGGAGAAACAGTCATGGCAACAGGACAGCGGGTTGATCCATTCGCCGCGTTCAACTTCACTCTGACCATCGACGGGCTGGGGGCTCGCACGGATTCTCGGAGTGCAGCGGGGCCAACACCGAGCAGGACGTGATCGAGTACCGCGAGGGCAACATGGACTTCTCGGTCGTCAAGCTCCCGGGGCTGAAGAAGTTCGGTGACATCACGCTCAAGCGAGGCTTCACCACCAACCGCGAGCTCTGGGACTGGCGCCGGGCCGTACTGGAGGGCACTGTGGTTCGCCGCACCGGCCACATCGTGCTCAACGACGAAGCGGGCAAGCCGGCGTTGCGGTGGAAGTTCACCAACGCCTGGCCCAAGCAGTGACTCGGCACCCTCGCTCAGCGGTACTGCCACGGAGGTCGCCATCGAGGAGCTGGTACTGGTGGTCGAGAGCTTCGAGGGGGATCCTGTGTGACCGCTGCGTCGCCGCCGACAGCGTCGCCGTCGGGTAACACCTCACATGCCCATGAACCCGCGCACGAGGCAGTCGCCGAAGGCCACCTCGCGCGGGTTCATCTCCGGGACCGCTTCGGCGGACTTGGAAAGCTGACCCCCTGGGGATGCGTCCCGGACATGACCGCGACGCATCCGCCCAGCTCAGATCCAATACGGACCCGCGGCTGCTCGGAAAGACGAGGACTTCGTGGTCTTCCTCGAAGCGGCAGGCATTCACGACGCTGACACCGCGCTCGACGACCCCCGCTAAGCGGTCGGCAGGAGCGGGCAGGTGCTGGCCGACGGGGAGCGGCGCACCCCGTCGGTCGCCGAACGGCTACGGACGGTGATGCCACAGCTGGCCGGGATGGTCACGTTCTACGAGAACAACCAGCTCGCCGGCCGCGGCCCGGGTTCCATCGGTCAGCGGCCCGGCCGCGGCGCCGACGCCTCCCTCGGCGGTTTCCCGCCCCCCGGCCTCAGGGGGCGATCTTGTCCGGGCGAACAGACAATGAGCGCGAGGGATCCTGTCACGGCTGTGGCGGGATGTGTGGTCTGTGGTCTGGAGGTCGTGGGAGATGGGACACGTGCGGCCATGACGGTCGAAGAACAGACTTCTGACGTCCGTGCACGCCTCCCCGACGGGGGCTTGAGCCGCCACCCCGGGCCGGTGAAGCGCACCGATCCCGCAGGGCCTGCGGCCGTACCGCCGCCCGGCTCGCAGGACGAACTGGTGTCCATCCGGAACATGGTGGCGCGGCTGAGGGCCGTCTACCCCTCGGTCGACGCGGTCACCGTCGAGACCACAGTCAGGACCGCTTACGACTCCTTCCACCAGGCCAGGGTCAGAGCTTACGTCCCGATCCTGGTCGAACGCCGGTCCCGGAGGGTGCTCCGTGCCGTCTCCCGCGGTCAGGCTGTCGACCGCAGCGTGGCCCCCGAGACGCGCCGCGCTCACCCCGGACGAGGGAAGGACTGATCCTGATGCCGGACGAGAGAGCCGAACGCATCGCGGATTTCATCGCGCCCCTACGGGTGAAACCGGGGTCGAAGGTGCGCCTTGACCGGGACTTCGATCCTCGCTACAAGGCGGGTCTGAAGAAGCGGGACGGGATCGAGCTGCTGCGGACCGGGGTGTCGCTGCTGGCCGAGTACCAGGAGCGGCTGGCCGCCCAGGACACGTACGGCGTCCTGCTCTGTCTCCAGGCACTCGACGCCGGTGGCAAGGACGGGACGATCCGCCATGTGATGAGCGGCGTCAATCCCCAGGGCGTGCGGGTCAGCAGCTTCAAGGTGCCCTCCGCCGAGGAACTCGACCACGACTACCTGTGGCGCTACGCCCAGCGCCTGCCCACGCGCGGCGAGATCGCCATCTTCAACCGCTCGCACTACGAGGAGGTCCTCGTCGTACGAGTGCACCCCGAGAACCTGGTCCGGCAGAGGCTGCCGGACGGCACGCGCGGGCCGGACATATGGCAGCGGCGCTACCGGGAGATCAACCGCTGGGAGCGCTATCTCACGGACAACGGGTTCAAGGTGGTGAAGGTCTTTCTGAACCTGTCCAAGGAGGAGCAGCGCACGCGCTTCCTGAAGCGGATCGACCGGCCGGAGAAAAACTGGAAGTTCTCCGCGGCCGACGTCCGGGAGCGGCGGCAGTGGGACAACTACCAGCACGCGTTCTCCGAGATGCTGTCGGCCACGAGTACGAAGTGGGCGCCGTGGTACGTCGTGCCGGCGGACCGGAAGTGGTTCGGGCGGATCTGCTCGGCGGCGATCCTCGCGCACACCCTGATGGACATCGACCCTCAGTACCCCGACGTGGGGAAGGCCGCACGGAAGGACCTGCTCGTCACCAAACGGGACCTGGAGCGGGAGGCCCCCGCCGGGGCATCGGCCGATCCGTACGCCGACCGGCATCCGTCGGCCAGGAAGAAGCGCGGCTGAGACCCGTCGAAACCAGCGCGCGATCGGCCCGGACGCATCCGCGGCCACGGATCGCGCACGGATCGGAGACAGAGCGATGACGGTGCGTTCGAATTCCGCGGGAGAACAGCCTCGGGCTCCGGAGGACGGCTGGTACACGCGCACTCCCGAGGAGGTCGTAACGGCTTTCGGTGTAGATCCGGCGTTCGGTCTCTCCGCAGTACGGGCCGCGCAACTTCTGGACGCGCACGGCCTGAATTCACTTCCCGAGGAGAAGCGGCCTCCGGCCTGGCACCGGTTCCTCGCGCAGTACCGCAGTTACATGCAGATCGTCCTCGTGGCCGCGGCGGTCGTCTCGCTGCTCATCCAGGAGTGGACCACCGCAGTCCTGCTGATTGTCCTGACCCTGCTGAACGCGGTCGTGGGCCTGCGCCAGGAGGGCAAGGCCGAAAGCGCGATGAACGCGCTGCAGTCGATGATGAAGGCGACGGTACGGGTACGCAGGGACGGCACGGAGGCCGAGATCCCCGCCGAGCAGCTCGTCGTCGGCGACATCGTGCTCATCGCCGCCGGTGACCAGGTGGCGGCGGACGGACGCATCATCGAGGCCAGTGCCCTACAGATCGACGAGTCGGCACTCACCGGCGAGAGCGTTCCCGCCGCGAAGGACGCCGGCACGTTGTCGGGCGCCCGTCCGGCGCCCGGCGACCGGACGAACATGGCGTTCATGAACACCCCGGTCACACACGGCAGCGGCGTGCTCGTCGTCACCGCGACCGGCGCCGCAACCGAGGTCGGCAAGATCTCCGGGATGCTGTCGGCCACCGCGAGGGAAGTACCGCCGCTCACCAAGGAGCTCGACACCCTGACGCTGTGGATCACCGGGGCGGCGGCCCTGACCATGATCGTGATGTTCGCCCTGGGACGGCAACGGGACCAGGCTTGGGACGTCCTGTTCGTCAGCGCGGTCTCGCTGGCCATCGCCGCCATCCCCGAAGCCCTGCCGACCGTGACCCAGGCGATCCTGTCCGTCGGCAGCCTCAACCTGGCAAAACGGAACGCCATCATCAAAGAACTGCCGTCCGTCGAGACCCTCGCGTTCACCTCGGCGATCAACTCGGACAAGACCGGCACCCTGACCATGAACCAGATGACCGCCGTCGAAGTCGTGAGTCCCACCGACCGGTACACCGTCTCGGGCACCGGCTACGGGCTCGACGGGAAGATCCACCATGCCGCGGGGTCCTCCGCGAGCATCGAGGACGCGATCCTCCCGTACGTGGTGGCCAGCGACGCGAAACTGGTGGACGGCGAGGTAGTGGGCGATCCCACCGAGGGCGCGCTGCTGGTGCTCGCGCACAAGGCCGGGCTGGACGTCGACGCCACCAGGGAGAGCCTTCCCCGTCTCGCCACGCTGCCGTTCGACCCGGACTACAAGCTCATGGCCACTTTCAACCAAGCGGTCGACGCCTCTGGGCGGCAAGTCGTCCGGTGCTTCGTCAAAGGCGCGGTCCCGGCGGTAGTGGCGCGGGCCGCCACCGCCCTCGCGGCGGGCGAGACCATCCCATGGGACACCGAACTGATCGCGCGCGCCGAGGCACAGACCCAGCGGATGGGCGGCGAGGGGCACCGGGTGATGGCCGCGGCCACCCGTGATCTGGACCCGGCCGGCTTCGATCCGGACGGCGACCTGCTCGTGTACGTCACCGAGCTGCGGATGACCAGCCTCGTCGGCATGGTCGATCCGCCCCGCGAGGACGCCAAGGCAGCCGTGGCCGGCGCGCAGGCGGGGCACATCCGGGTCCGCATGGTGACCGGTGACGACGTCACCACCGGGGCGGCGATCGCCCGGCAGCTCGGCATCCCCGGCGAGACGATCCTCGGCGCCGACTTCGCCGCCATGAGCGAAGACCAGCAGCTCGCCCGCATCGACGGCATCGGTGTGGTGGGCCGCGTCGCGCCGGAGCACAAGGTGCTGCTCGCAGACACCCTCAAGAAGAAGGGCGAAGTCGTGGCGATGACCGGGGACGGCGTCAACGACGCGCCCGCCATCAAAGCCGCCGACATCGGTATCGCCATGGGCAGCGGCACGGATGTGGCGAAGAACGCCGGACGCATGATCCTCTCCGACGACCGCTTCGCCACCATCGTCTACGCCGTGGAGCAGGGCCGGCGAATCTACGACAACCTCACCAAGTACATCCGGTTCGTCCTGCTCCTGCTCGTCACCTTCGTCCTGACCTTCCTCGGGGCCACCGTCTTCAACATCGCCGCAGGTGAGCCGTTCACCCCGCCGCAGGTGCTGTGGATCCACTTCGTGGTCAACGCCTCCTTCGGCTTCGCGCTCGGCTTCGACCGGGAGAGCCCCGGACTCATGCGACGCAGGCCGCGCCCACGAGGAGAGTCCGTCCTCACCCGGCCCGTACTGGTCACGGTCGGAATCGGCGGACTGGCGATCACCGCCCTCCTGCTTGGACTGATCAAGCTCGGTCAGGCCCACTTCGACAGTGCTGAGACCGGTCAGTCGATCGCGTTCACCGCCTTCGCCCTCTGTCTGATCGTGGCCGCGTTCGAATGCCGCAGCGAGACGGACTCGGTGCTGACGACGTCCACCTTCGACAGCAGGCAGATGAACTGGGTGGCACTGACCCAGTTCGTACTCGCGGTTCTGGTGACCCAGATGGACGGTTTCCGCCACATCCTCGGGACGACCGAGATCAACGCGCGGCAGTTCGGCTGGGCGCTACTGGCCGCTCTCGCGTTCCTGCTCGTGTGGGAACTGGGAAAGTTCCTGGCCCGTCGCTCAAGAGAGAACTGATGGGTCGGCACTTCACGGCCCGGCAGAGCATGTATCCCGCCGGCAGATTCTGGAGGTTCACCGGCGCCGGGCGGCGGGACAGGGGGCGGTCGCCACACTTCAGAGACCAGAGAAGCCAGCGAGACTCCTGAGGCGAAAAGAATCGGGAGAAACGACCTCCAAGGGCTGCCCCGTAAGTGGGTTCCGTGGTGGTGGGCTTCAGAGGAAGACCAGCGGGACGTCCTTGTCGATGCAGAGCCGCAGGACACTCGCCAGCTGGCGGGCGTCCTCAATGTGCTGCTGGAGGAGCTGGTCGCCGCCCTCCCGTGCCCACTGGTTGGTGATCGCCTCCAGCCGGACCAGAATCGACGCGCACTTGGAAGGCGAGAGGTCGTCACCGCAGGCATCCGGATGATCGAGGAGTGACTCCAGAGCGGTGGACGTCTCGCTCCACGGGCGCTCGCCGCCGAAGCCCCACATCTCGGAGAGGATGATCCCCTCGGTCTCGGCCAGACGCCGCCGGAACGCGGCAAAGCCGCTGTAGGACCAGGAGACATCCGGACTGCTGTTGTCTCCGTCGCCCGGGAAAAGAACCAGTCCCATGTGCCCTCCTGCTCGCCGAGCACACAGGATCGAGGACATAGGGCAGCCTCGGCAACGGGGATGATCTTGTTGTGGCTGGTGTAATCACGGCGTCCGAGCCGTCCTGGACAGCCCCGTTCACCGGGCTGAGCCCCCGTGCCTTCAAGAAGCTGGTGACGGTACTGCGGCGCGAGGGCGTGGACGTGGTCCGCAAGGGCCGGCCCTGGAGTCTTCCACTGGAGGACCGGGCACTGCTGGTCGCGCCGTACTGGCGCACGAACCTCACGATGCGCCGGCTCGCGCCGCTGTCCGGGGCGTCGAAGTCGGCGGCTGACCGCGTCATCGACCGCCTGGGGCCGATGCTCGCGCTCCAGCCGCGCAAGCGGTTCGCCAAGGACACCGTGCTCATCGTGGACGGCACTCTGGTCCCCACTCCGGACCACACCATCGCCGCGCAGTCGAAGAACTATCGGTACTCCACCAACCACCAGGTCGTCATCGACGCCGACACCCGCCTAGATGATCAATTCCAAGGGATGCCTGTGGAGGGTGTGGGGTGGGCGGCGGCCGCAGCCACCGCGAGACGGTCAGGCGGCGGGCTGCCGGCCCTGGTTGTCGAGGTGATAGCGGGCGGTCAGGCGTCAGGGTCGACTTCGGGGTGAGTGAACCGCACGGGCTTGCCCAGCGAACGGGCGTAGGCGATTTCGGCTCGGGTGCTGTCTCCGATGTAGTCGCCGACCACGAGCACCTCATCAGCGAGCCGGATCTTCGCCCGGTGCAGATCGTCGAGTCGAACCTTCAGCGCCTCGGCC
Source organism: Streptomyces sp. NPDC127117 (assembly GCF_042677325.1). Lineage (NCBI taxonomy): Bacteria > Bacillati > Actinomycetota > Actinomycetes > Kitasatosporales > Streptomycetaceae > Streptomyces > Streptomyces sp. NPDC127117. The sequence continues at coordinate 41,010 of NZ_JBHXTM010000001.1, read as the reverse complement.
TCGACAGGATCGGACCAGAGTTCGTGCGGCGACTTCATGTCACAGCCCGGTTTGACGACAATCTTTCCGGCTTTGGTCTCCCGCAGATCGGCCTCGTTCATCTCGGTCATGAAGCGGGTGGAGCCGCAGATCACGACGATACGCGGGAGGCTCAACAGCTTCTTCGCGTCGGCGAGCTTCTCCTCGGGGCTGAGCAGTTGCGGGTATGACACTGGTTCCTCCTGGTGGTGTGGTCCAAGGGGTGCCTGCGGAGACGAGAGCGAGGGTGTCCAAGATCGTTCTGTGACGAACGACGTGGACACCCTCGCGACAGCACTCTATGCGACGACCGACGACATGCTGAAGGAGCATCCCGACCTGGCGCCGTGGCGCCCGCCGGTCGGCATTACGCCCCGCCTGAGCGATGCCGAACTGGTCACCCTCGCCATGACGCAGGCCATAATCGGCTACACCTCCGAGACCAAATGGCTCCGCCATGCCGGTGCCCACCTGCGCCACCTTTTCCCCTACCTGCCCCAGCAGCCCGGCTACAACAAGCGGCTGCGCAAGGCCGCCGGTCTGATGCGAAGCGTCAACCGGATCCTGGCCACCACCTCGGTGTGGAGCGACGACGTATGGGTCGTGGACTCCACCCCCGTGGAATGCGGCCGCTCCCGCGAGACCGTCAAACGCTCCGACCCGGCAGGCTGGGCCGAATACGGCTACTGCGCCAGCCACAGCCGCTTCCTCCGGGGCCTGCGCCTGCACCTGGTCTGCACCCTTCAGGGCCTGCCCGTCGCCTTCGCCCTGACCGGGGCCAAGGCCGACGAACGCGAGACCTCCTTGACCTTCTGGCGGCCGAATGCGAGCTTCTGCGAGAGCGCCCCGACAGACTCTCATCGGCGACAAGAACCACTTCGGCCGTGGTTTCGAACGCGAACTGTCCGAGCATGGAATCCAGTTGCTACGGCCTGCACGTAAAGGTGCACGGGAACGGCCTGGCGCAGATCTGTTCGAGCCGCTGCGACAGGTCATCGAATCGATCAACGAGACCTTCAAGGGACAGCTTGACCTCGAACGGCACCGAGGGCGCACACCCGGAGGTGTCATAGCCCGCGTCATGCAACGCATCCTCGCACTGACCGCCGCGATCTGGCACAACGACGGTGCCACCGAAGGAGTCACGCTGGCAGGGGCTGGCGTCACGTCTGGATGGCGTACAGAGCGTGGTCCTTACTGCCGACGTAGACTACATCGCCCGCCACCGTCGGGGAGGACTCCAGACCAGCGCCCGTGCGAAAGGCCCAGCGCTTCTTCCCTGTTCGCACGTCCACCGCGTACAGATGACTGTCCTCACTGCACACGTAGACCACCCCGTCCGCTACAGCCGCGGCGGAGAAGACACTGCTTTCGGTTTCGAAAGCCCACCGCTTCTTGCCTGTCGCGGCGTCCAGAGCGAACAGGTACTCGATGTCGTCGCCGACGTACACCACGCCATCGGCCACAGTCGGCGACAAGAGAGCGCGGTTGCCGGTACCTACGTTCTTGTATTTGGCACCGGCGCGGGACCACTGCTGCTTCCCTGTCGCGGCATTCACCGCGTACAAGCGACTACTGGAGATGTAAACCAGGCCGTTGGCCACGACCGGGGCGGAGTTCACGCCGTCGAGGATGGGGAAGGCCCAACGTCGTTTTCCCGTCTTGGCGTCCAGCGCGTAGAGATGATCGTCGTCGCTGGCGAAGTACACGACACCGCTCACTACGACCGGCGCCTCTGTCACATCGCCATTCTTGCGACAGCGAAAGTCCCATTTCTTCTTGCCTGTTACCGCGTCCACCGCGTAAAGGTGCCCGTCGCTGCTTCCGACGTAGACGACGTTGTCGACCACGACCGGCGACCAGAATATCGATCCGTCGCCGAAGACCCAGCGTCTTTTGCCGGTTGCGGCGTGCACCGCGTACAGGCCGTTGAGGTGGGTGCCCACATAGAGGAGATCGCCCACGACAACAGACGACGAGTAGACCACACTGCCGGTGTCGAGGGACCAGTGCTTCTTGCCCGTGGCAGCGTCCAGCGCATACACATTGTTGTCGTTGCTGCCGAAGTAGACCACGCCGTTCGCGATGGTTGGCGTCGACTTCACCTCGCCGTCGGTATGAAAGGACCAGAGTTGCTGGCCGGGCTTTCGGGGGGCCGGCGGAGTGGTGGTACGGGCCGGCTTCCGTGCGGATGACTGAAGGGCGGAGGGCGAGCCGGCGGAGCCGGAACCCCCGTCGGCGGTCTTCCAGACCGCGACGGCGAGTCCTACGGCGGCTGCCGTACCCGTCAGGGCGAACAGGGCGCTGCGCCGGGAGAGGGGAGGCGGCATGTCGGCGGGGCTCTGCGCGGCGTGGTCGGCGGTCTGGGTGGGCTGGTCGTGCAGGGCCGGGGCGGTGGCTGGAGGGGTATCGGGCGCGGCAGGCGTCTGCCGCGGTTCGGGCGTGGCTCCGTGCAGTGCGGCGGGCATGTCCGGCGCGGTGGGGGTCGGTGCTGTGGCAAGTGCGGGCGTCGAGGCGGGGGTGCGGGGCAGCGGGGTGGCGGCCTTCGCCCGGACCAGCCGGTCGACCTCGTCGGGCATCCAGTCGGGCTCCGTGAGCAGGGGCGTTGCTTCGGCCGTATCGCGCTTGCCCGGGGTGGTCATGCGGTGCAGCAGGTCGGCTACGGTCGGCCGTTGGTCGGGCTCTTTGGCCAAGCAGGCTGCCACGGTCCGGCGCAGTTCCAGGGGAAGAGCGTCGAGGTCGGGCTCCTCGTATACGGCGCGAAAGTGCAGGGCGTGAGGGGTGCCGGTGCCGAACGGGCCGATGCCGACAGCGGTGTAGGCGAGTACCGCGCCGAGCGCGAAGACGTCGCTGGGGGGCCCGATGGGCCGGCCGGTGAGTTGTTCCGGGGACATGAAGCCGGGCGTGCCGATCGTCATGCCGGTGTGGGTCAGCGCGCTGGCCTCGCTCGCTGTCGAAATGCCGAAGTCGATCACTCGGGGGCCGTCGGGGGCCAGCAGGACATTGGAGGGTTTCAGATCGCGGTGCACGACGCCGGCGGCGTGGATCGCCTCCAGGGCCTCCGCCAGTCCGGCGCCGAGTGCCAGCACGTGCTCGGCCTGCCACGGCCCGTGCTGGGCAACCGCCTCGCCCAGCGACACACCGGATACGTAGACGGTCGCCAGCCAGGCCGGGGAACCGTCGGGGTCGGCGTCGACAACCCCGGCGGTGAAGGCCCCGTTCACCCTGCGGGCCGCCGTCACTTCACGAACGAAGCGGCGCCGGAAGTCCATGTCCCGGGCCAGCTCCGGACGTACCACCTTCAGCGCGACCGGTCGACCACCGGGCGAACGTCCCAGGTACACCTGCCCCATGCCGCCCGCGCCGATCCGCGCCACGATCCGATACCGCCCCACCTGCCGCGGGTCCTCCGGCTCCAGTCCGTCGAACACGGCCCCTCCTCTGCGAACGGCGCAGCCCTCCCAGGCACTGACAGCGCGCATCATGCCAGAACGGGTGGGGACGGGAGAGGGGAGCATCAACGAGGCCACTGGGGCGCAACTGCCCAGGCGGTATCCGTCCTCCGTTTACCTACTTCGCGAGGCCCACCCCGGCCTACCGGGCCGAACGCATCCCGGGGCCACTAGGCACTGCTCGGATCATGTTCTGAGCCAGATGACGAGGGCTGCGACTGTGACGGTGCCGAGGCAGATGTAGGCGCGTTTCTCGTAGCAGGTGGCGACGGCGCGGAAGTCTTTGAGACGGTTGATGGTGCGTTCGACGGTGTTGTGTTTCTTGTAGCGCTCGCTGTCGAAGCCGGTGGGCCGGCCGCCTCGGGAGCCTCGGTTCTTTCGGTGTCATTGCTGGCCGAGGCGTTCGGCCCACGCCGCTGCCGGGGTCTGCCTCAAGTGGGTGATCGACGCATAGGGTGCAGCTGTGAGCGGCGAAGACGTACAGGCAGTCCGATTCATCGGGGAGTTCCAGGAGCTTGAGCACGGTCGCACCAATGGGCCATCTCTACGAGGGTCCGTGCGGAGCGAGGGCGAAGATCATGAAGCGGATCTCGTCCGCTACTTGCGTGCGGGATCGGTGCTGGCCGCGACCACTTCGCGGGTCCACGACGTCCTCAGCCCCAGAAAGGAGCTGATCGGCGGCCTGTACCTCCTCACTGACGGTGAGTGGTTCTGGTACACGGACCTGGCGCACTACGTCGAGTATTACCACGTACCCGTGGACGCCCGGTTCGTCGACCACGTACGCCGCCGCGGCTGGACACCGCCTGAGTTGAGCGACGCTGACCTCGTACGGATCTCCGAGGTCTTCTTTCCTGATGACTCCGCACCTGTTGTTGCCGATGGGCATTAGAGAGAGGGGAAAACCGAAACGGCTTGACGGCTTAGCCGCTTGAGGTGTCTCTCTGCGGAGAGAACCCACAACGAGCATGCGCAGAGCGCTGTAGGCGGGCGACTGGAAAGTGACCTCAACCGCCTCGGGGCCATTACGTACGTCCAGGAGCCGCCTTCGCGCCCGTCGACAACGGTCTTGATACTGGTGGGCCCTCGTATTCAGCTGTCGCCAATTCTCCGAGGAGTCCAACCGGCTGGTGACCTTGTGTGATCGCCAGCCGCGTACGGCTCCGCGTCCCGCCGGTCTCCTCGAGGAGGCGGCTGGTGGTCGTGTCGTGGTAGCCGAGAGCGTCCGCGATGACGGGGCGGGCAGTTCAAGGAACTGCTGTCGGCTGGCCGCACCGCGGACGGCTTCGACCGCGACGCCGATCCCGCACATGACCGCGGATAGGTGGTCGGGGCGGCCCGGCTGGGGAAGAGCCGGCGGGGTGCCCGGCCGAACCGGGTGCCGTCGATCAGCGTCTGACGATCCGGTCGAGGACTGTGGCGATGCCGGACTTGACCGCGTCGCGGTGGTGGAGGGGTTCCGCGGGCAGTTCGCTGGTGGGGCGTACACCCCGGTCGGCGAGGATGTAAAGCAGGCGCAGGGTACGCAGGCAGTTGCTGATGTGAGCGGGCACCGGAGTGCTGATGCGGTCGGCCCCGAAGCGGTCGGCGATCGGATCCAGCCAGCCGACGGCATCGCGCTCACTCAGGTCGGTATGGGTGAGGACCCGGGCGATCGCCCGGGCGAGGCGGTCGTCCTCCATCTGGTCGTAGACATGGTCGGTGGGCGCCATCAGCCGCGCGGCAGCGAGGTTCAGCATCCGCACCGGCGCCACCTCGGGGTGGCGACCGAAGCTGGCAAGCAGGTCCGCGCCATGCGCCACCGCGTGAAGCCAGCCGAGCGTCTCGTCGTGGCCACGCAGATCCTGCTCCGCCGGGTACCAGTGCTCGAACGCCTCCACCCAGCCGGCCTTGAAGTCCCCTGCGGCCACCAGCATGTCGAGCACGAGAGGCGCGAAGGTGCGGGCCTCGACCCGCGGGTCTGTGAACCGGGTCGCCATCTCGTCCCCCAGCTCCAGCCGCCGGGACGTCCCGATCGCCCCGCGAGCGATCCAGGTCGCGAGGACGGCGTAGGGCGCGCCGTCCCGGACCAGTGGATCGGGATCTGCCAGGGCACGGGACAGCTCGCGGACGAGGTCGTCCATGGGCCGGTCAGCGGGCACGGCACAGTCGGCGGCCTCGACGCTCTTCCAGTCGGTCATGGCGGGCAGAATAGGTCCACACCGTTGCCCTGCGCCTGCGAATTATGTCCAGGATTTTATCTCAATCCGTCAACTTCCCGACCAGACTCGGCAGTTCTGACGTCGTTATCACCCTGCCCGCTGAAGCCGCACAGGGTGATGCGCGGCGGCCCGGTCCAGCGCGGGATCGCCGCGAGCCCGTGACCGGCCGAAGCCGGACCACTGGTCACGCGCTGCTTGCATTAGCGGTACAGCCGTTAGCGCTGAGGAATGGTCTTGGCTTCCGTCGCTTGCTGGGAGTCGGCGGCGGTCAACTGGGCGCGCTGGGCGACCAGGCGCTCGCGCAGGTCGATCTCCTCGGGGGCGAGCGGGACGCAGGGCGGGAGGATTCGCGCGGGCTTGGGCCGCAGCGACTCGCCGTCGTCCACCGCGGCGAGCGCGGCGGCCTCCTCGGCGCCGGCGAGCGCCCGGTAGACCGAGGCCACCGACGGATGCTCGCCGGCGTCCCTGCCGGTCTTGATGACGAGCTTCTTGGCGATCTCGGGCACCGGGACGCCCTTGTCCTTGAGCGTGACGGCGAAGGTCGGCATGTCGTCGTCGATGACCTTCGGTCGGCCGCCGTGGTTGCGCTTGCGGGCGGCGGTCTGCTGGCCCTCCAGGGTCTTCTCCCGGATGTAATTGCGGTCGAGCTGGGCGGCGACGGCCAGCACGGCGAAGAGCATCGAGCCCATGCCGCCCGGGGCGTAGACGCCGGTGGAGCCGATGGTCCTCATCGGACAGCTGACCCAGTTCCCTCCCTGGGGCGATCTCTATCCGATCAGATGCTGAGTAGGGTTGTGGCCATGGCCAAGGGGATGGGGCGGCGGCCCAAGGTGGACCTGGACAGCGGCGTCGAGGACGTGACGCTGTCCATCCTGGAGTGGCTTGGTGCGCAGGGGGTCGGTGCCATGATTCGGGTCGACGCGGAGCGCATGCGCGATGGTCAGCCGGCGTGGACATTTGCCGCTTCTGGTGGACCGCTTGACGGTGGGATGAGGGCCGACGGGGCCTCGGTCGCCGAGTGCATGGGCAGGGCACTGCTTCGATTGCGCGAGTCCGGGCTGGCCGTTCCATTCTGAAGTCGTGATCCGCCTCTGAGCTGATCGCGTTCGGTGATGCTTTCGGGGCATCTGGTGGTCTTGCCCACGTCGTAGCGGGTGGCAGGGTGCCGGTTCTTCGAGCCGAGTGGCCTGCCGGGGCCCGGCAGGCTGGGTTTGGGTTCACGTGCCGGGCAGGACAGGTTCGGGCGCAGGTTTCTGACCCCCCGGCGGACCCGGGCGGGGGTGAGCAGGCCGGGTCCGGCCGGTTTCTCCCAGGGACGGCGGAGGTCCGCGGCCAGCGGCCGGGCGAGGCGTAGTTGTGTGTGCCGCGACGATGAGCCATGTCCACCGGTCCGCTGCCTCGGGGGTGCGGAGCTTCGGGCGGGTCCAGCCCAGCGTCTGCTTGATCATCCGGAAGGTGTGTTCCAGGTCGAATCTGCGTAGGAATGCCTGCCGGCGCAGGTCGACTCACTCGCCCGGCAGGCCGGTGGCCGACGTCCACAGCCAGACGGGGAGCGGATCGTGGCCGCCGGGTAGGCGGTCGACTTCCAGGCGGATCAACGTGCCCTCGATGACGGGTAGTTCGCCGGTATGGTCGATCCACGGGGAGCGGGTGGTCAGCCGAGGATGGATACGGTCCCAGGCCGTCGCGCGAACGGTGCCGTAGCGGTCGTTGACCTGCACGGTCGCGGCGACGGGCTCGCCCCAGGTGTCGGCCTTGGCGAAGCGGAACTCCTGGCCGTGCTTGGGCGGGCGTCCGCCCTGCGGCGGTGAGATCCACGGCACCGGGACCGGCTTGTGCATCCCACGGTCCGTGCACATCCGCCCCAGGACCTCCACCGGTAGTCCTTCCAGCAGATAGGCCATGCGCGGGGCGTCATAGCCGGCGTCGAAGACGATCAGAATGTCTCGGTCACCCGCCTGCCAGCGGCCCATGTCGATGAGGTCCTCGACCACACGGCGGACCTGGGCAGCGGTGACCTCGGCGACATTGTCGGCTGGCCTCAGCCGCAGTGCGTCCAGGATCTGACACCACGAGGTCCGGCCTGACTCCAGCGCGGCAACGAACGAGTACGGCCAGCCGGGCACGAACTGGTCCGAGGAGCGTCCGCTGCGGCCGTAGACGTGACAGAACAAACGATCCGGCGCGTCCGGCCGGAGCCAGTGGGTGACGTCCACCGCCAGGACCAGACGCCCGTCGGCAGCCTCAGGCTGTGGCAGCCCAGCCAGCACCTGCCGCAGCTGTGGCACATCCACGTGCCCGTGGTTCAGCGCGTCGTACATCGCACCGTGCCCACGCCGGTGTTCGTCCGTCAGCTTCAGATCCACCGGCGTGGTCACCGGGCCGTCCGCGCACAGCACCGCGTCGGTCAGCTCGAACAGCGTGTCCCCGCGCACGGTCAGACAGTCGAAGAAGTCGGCTCGGAAGTGTGAGGCCACCGCGAACGCTTCGCGCCGGACATCGTGATGCAGCACACTCATTCCCCCACGACCTTCGTACTGGTCAAGTGCCTCTTTGGCCGGGGCACAGGATCAGGCGGAGGCCGTGTTCACGTCCCCGGAATCCCCGTACGAGCGACCGCGTTCGGGGCATCGTTCGAGGTCAGACCATAAAGAACAAGCTGAGAAGCCGTTGCCATACCGATCATGGAGTCTGTCGATCGAACGGGAGTTTCGATCGGGTGATCGCGGGCCCTGCACGGTATGAGAGCAGGGCCTGGCGGTATACGGGGAAAATTCGGGGGAGCGGACGGCCGCGCGCTGCTACGGTCGGGCGCCATGAGCTGGCTTCCCGATGACTTCGTCCACCCCGTCCTGGTACCGCTGCCGGGCGGTGGCCATCACCTGCGGCCGATCCGGGAGGCGGACACCCCGCTCGACTATCCGGCTGTGATGGGTTCGCGCGAGCGGCTGTGGACCATCTTCGGCCCGGCCTGGGGCTGGCCCGCGGCCACCATGACCTACGAGGCCGACCAGGCCGACCTGTTGCGGCACGAGAAGGAGATCGCCGCACACCAGTCCTTCAACTACGCGCTGTTCGACGCGGCGGAGACAGGTCTGCTCGGCTGTGTCTACATCGACCCACCGGAGAGGGCCGGCGCGGACGGCGAGATCTCCTGGTGGGTGGTGGACGAGCTGGTGGGCAGCAAGGTCGAGCAGGCCCTCGACGCGCTGGTGCCGCAGTGGGTCGCGGCCGACTGGCCGTTCGAGCAGCCGCGCTTCCTCGGCCGCGAGATCTCCTGGTCGGACTGGCTCGCCCTGCCGGAGCATCCCGACTCGTAAGTGGTTGTTGCCCGTACCGATCTCGAAGGCTGTCGATCGAACGGGAGTCTTGATCGGGTGACTGCGGCGGTTTCCGCGAGTGAGAGCAGGGCCTCCAGGTAGCTCGGGGGTGCGATCCCATTCCGAGTGGTTCCCGGAGGCTCTGTTGTCTTTGCTGTACGTGCCCGGGCATGTTGACCTCAACTCGCCCGCCGTGTCGTCCCATCGACGCGCAGTCGGTGCGGGCCGCCGTGACGGTGCCGGCCGCCTCATGCGGCTACGACGGCGGGAAGAAGGTGCCGGGCCGCAAGCGGCACATCGCGACCGACACCCTCGGCCCACTCCTGGCCGTCGCGGTCACGGCTGCGAACATCGGCGACCGGGACGTCGCGTCGGGCCTGCTGATGCGGCTGCGCCGTCTGTGTGCCGTGGCAGTGTGGCCCATTGCGATCGACGTGGGAGAGGTCCCCTCACGTCGACTGACGGAGACGGGGCGGGCCTGCCCCTGTCTGTCCGCGGGTTCGAATCCCGTCGGCACCGCAACCGACCTTGGCCTGGGCCGGCGCACAGGAGGGCGTTGTCACATTGGTGCGGTGTTGATCGATTGGGGGCGCGTCAGGGTGCGTAGGGGTCGGGTGGGGGCCTGGCTTACGCTGCGATGGGCTGGTCGGTGGTGCCGGTGATCCCGTCCCAGATGGCGAAGCGGGTGGTCATCTCGGTGCGGTATTCGGTGGCGGTCATCAGGTGGCGGCGTGGTCGGAAGTGCGGTGAGATGCCGCTGAACGCGGACAGGCACCGCTGGGCCCCGCCGGTACTGCGGAAGCCCTCCATCGCGCGTTCGCGCTGCCTCGTCGGCTGATGACTGCTCTCGGCCCGGTTGTTCGGGCCTTGGTGGGAGTGGTGCTCGACCGAGGGCATCACCTCGCGGCGGGCCGCTCCGTAGGAACGGAGCCTGTCCGTGACGACCACCCTCGGCACGGCCCCGATTCCTTTGAGGAGCCCACGGAAGAAGCGCCTGGCCGCGGCCTTGTTGCGCCGGTTCCGGACGAGGACGTCCAGCACGTTGCCGTTCTGGTCGACCGCGCGCCAGAGGTACTTCTGTCCGTCGTTGATCGTGATGAAGACCTCGTCAAGAGGTGTTGTCCGAGATCGAGAAGGGGGCGACGACCAGGCCGCCCTTCTTGACGGTGGTCACCTCAGAGCCGCCGGTGGCTTCGACGATGGCGATGAACTCGGTGCCCCATCCCATCCGGGCCGGGCCGGGCCGGGCCGTCCTCGGCCTTCATCGAGGCGTAGGGGGTGCAGTCGCTGCCGCAGATGCAGGATCCCGGTGATGCGGACCAGTGCGTCGGTGGGCTGCTTGAGGACGGGGCCCGGGGCGTTCTCGATCCGGACGTCGCCGGCGCCGTACATGAGGGTGGCACGCAGGGCAGCGAGCCCAGCCCCACCGCCTCGCGCACCTCCCTGGTCTTGACCGGCCCGTCGGACGCACCCGCGAACACCTGCACAATCCGCTGATAGTCGGCGGGCAGCAACTCTTGGCTCAGCCCCTCGACGCGGTGCGGCACGAGCAGCATCCCGCCGGATCGGACTCCACCACCGGATCGTCCTGCCTGCCGCCGTCCATCGCCTCGGCGTACGGGCCGAACACCACCCCCGCGGCCTCCAGCCGGGCCACCTCGACATCGAACTCGGCGAACTTCCTACGAAGCCGCTCGGCGCGATCGGCCGGCACCAGACACCCGCGCGCTCGTTGGTGCTCTGGATCGTCCGGGTGACGAGGTCGCAGCCCATGGACTGCGACCTCGTCACCTCAAGCGCCGCTGCAGTGCTGATTCATGACACTTTTCGCTACGAGACTTGCACAGTGACCTTCTGCCCGTGTGCGACGGACACCTTGGCGTAGGTGTAGGTCTTTCCGTTGACGGTCTTCGTCTTGGCTCTTTGGGGGACGCCGTTGACCTCGATCGTCGAGTGGCTGCCGGGGAAGCGGGCCTCCCACTTGTAGCGGGCCGAACCAGTGGTGTTGGTCAGGGTCGACTTGGTGGCACCGTCATGACGCAGGGTGAAGGTGTTGCCGCCGATCTTGATGTCCTTGATCTGCAGCCAGCCCATTCCGGCGGGCATGCGGGACTGGGTGCTCAGGGCGCGCCCCGGGGCGTTGGGCTGCACGCCCATGAGGCCCTCGACGGTCTGGCTCAGCAGGGTGTAGGAGACTTCTGGGTAGTCGCCGTTGGGGCCTTGCTTGGACACCGGGTGCTGGTCGTTCCGCTTGTCGTAGACGTACTGCATCCACTTCCAGGCCGTGTCGTTGTGCTCGTAGCCGAAGAAGGTGTCCGGCAGGTAGCTGATCGCCTCGATGTTGGACGGCTTGCCGCTGCCGCTGGCCTGCTCGTCGACATAGTCGAGGTAGGCGTCGGCGCGCGCCCCCGGATTGATGATCTGCTTCATGGGCATGAACCAGCTGTTCTCCTTGCCCCAGCCGGTGAGTGCCTTGCCGTCGGTGGTGTAGCCGCGTACCATGTCGCGCCCTGAGCCGGAGCCGCTCCAGGCGTCGTTGAAGTAGGCCTTGAGGCTGTCGGCCTTCTGCTGGAACTTCTTGGACAGGGATTTGTCGCCCTTGGCGGCGGCCAGGCCGGACATCGCCCGGTACGCCTGGTACTGGGATCCGATGGAATCCCCGGACTCGGCCAGGTGTTCCTCTCCGACCTCGTTGTAGCTGGCGGCGCCCGCGAAGATGCCCTTGCCGGTGCCTTCGGCGACACCGTTCGGCTTGTTGGCGTCGTGGAGTTCGACGAAGTCCTTGGTCGCGTGCTTGTAGAAGCCCCAGAGCGTGCCGTCGTTGACGTAGGCGCTGTCGCCGCTCCAGCGGTAGGCGTGCTCGGCTTTCTCCACCAGTTCGAACGTGGCCGGGACCTCTCGCACGAAGGAGGTCGGACTCTGGTAGTCGATCGAGAGATATGTCTTGTTGTCGAAGTTGACGGCCCATACGGGGTAATACTTGTGCTCGGGCGTCGCGGAGCCGGCGAAGGTGCGCAGCATGGCTTTGTTCGCGTCGTTCAGTCCGAGGACGGAGGCACCGGCGAGCTGGTGGGCCATGTCGCGTGAGTAGTAGGCGCTGCGATGCGCGTACCCGGCCCAGTAGGACGGACCGTACGTCCCGGTGCCGGTTCCGGACCGGTTGCCCTCGTCGACGTTCAGCGGACCGGTCGTGCCGGGCATCTGGACCCAGCTGTTGGCCTTGCGCTTCGACCAGTTGAACATCTCGACGATCTTCGGGTCGGAGGACGAGATCTCCGGGTCGGCCGGCGCCGCGGGGGAGACCATGATGTCGTCGGCGTTGACCCAGCTGCTGCCGGACTCGAAGGCGAGCTCCAGCTGGTCGCCGTTCTTCAGGGACACCCGGCTGATCGTGTACCGGGCGTAGCCGGACCGGCCGGGCAGATCCACCGCACCGGCCTGCGCGCCGTTGACCCGGGCGACGAACCTGCCGCCCGGGCCGCCGGTGGCGATCCAGGCGGAGAAGTCGTACGTACCATCACCGGACGCCGTGACGGTCTGCGCCACCTTGTTGCCGCTCCCGGCATCCAGGTACGCGAGCTTTGCGCCACCGTGCGGTGCGTTGGTGGCGACTCCCGTGCCGGAAGTGAACGTCCAGCCTGTGGTGCCGTCCTCGAAGCCGGGATTGCTGAAGGTCAGCGCTGCGGTGGCTGCGATGGCCGGACTGTCCAGGGTCAGTGGTGTGAGCGGGGCGAGTGTGGCGAGTGTGGCTACGACTGCCAGGCGGGCAGGACGGCGATGCCTCATGGCGTACTCCAGTGCGGGGGCTCGAGTGAGTGGCCGAAAGCTAGCAGCGATGCTCGACGGGTTGCAATAGTCCTGCAAGCTTGAGATGCGGGATCGATCAGAAAGTTTTCGATCAACCATTGCAAGTAAGTCTGACTGGTTGCTAACTTCCCTGCAGTCGACCCGGAGTTCGGTCGATGCCCGAGCCGCATGTAGAGGTGGTCATCTCATGGACATGAGTCGTCGCAGAGTTCTTGGAGTGGGCGGCGCGCTTGCCGCAGGAGCGGGCCTCGGCGGCCTGACCGCCTGCTCCGGCACCGGCAGCACAGGCGCTCAGGGCGGCGATGTAGGTGACGCCACCAAGGGCTCCATCACGGTGTGGAGCTGGCAGGGCCCGGCGGCGGAGCTGCGGGCGCTGGTTCCGGCCTTCAACAAGAAGTACCCGGACATCAAGGTGACCGTGCAGGACATCGGGAACCCGGCGATCTGGGACAAGATCACCACGGGCATGGCAGCCGGAGGGGCGGGCCTCGCGGACGTACTGCACATAGGCGTCGACTACCTGCCCGGATACGTGGACCGCTTCCCGGGCCAGCTTGCCGATCTCGGCAAGCTGGGAGCCCACAAGTACCGGGACTCCTTCGCGAAGGGCCTGTGGGAGACGGTCTCGCCCAAGGGCGAACAGGTGAACGCTCTTCCGTGGGAGGCGAACTCGGCCGGGTTCTACTACCGTGCCGATGTCTTCGAGGAAGCCGGTGTCGATGTCGGAGCGCTCGACACCTGGGACGACGCGATCGAGGCCGGCAAGAAGATCAAGAAGAAGACGGGCAAGTACCTTCTGGGGATCGACAAGCCCGCCTCGCAGCAGGACTCGGCGAACTTCTTCCAGCTGCTGCTCCAGCTCCAGGGCGGCTTCTATTTCAACACCGACGGCGACATCACCCTCGATTCCGCCGAGGCCGTGCGTGCCATGTCGCTCATCAAGAAGATGAACGACGCCGGACTTGTCAGCGACATCTCCGGCGGCTGGAACGCGCTGATCAGCTCGATCAAGAAGGGAACGGCGGCGGTCCTGCCGTGGCCGACCTGGTTCGGCGGCATCATCGAGGAGACGGTCCCCGACGAGGCGGGCAAGTGGGGTGTGCGTCTGCCCCCGTCCGTACGCCGCGGCGGGGCCACCGCCGCCACCGTGAATTCCACGCACCTGGCCGTTGCCGGTACCAGCAAGCACCAGGCCGCGGCCTGGAACTTCGTGGAGTTCGCGCTGACGCGGCCCGAGTCGCAGGTAAAGATCTACCAGGGCAAGGGGATCGCCCCGGCCCTGTTGAAGGCGTACGACGATCCGGTCTTCCACGAACCGTCGAAGTTCTTCGGCGGCCAGAAGAAGGGTGAGATTTTCTTCGGTGCCCTCAAGGCGCCCTCGCCGGCGTTCAACTACACCTCCGACTATGCCCGAGCGCTCAAGGTGGTCACCGACGCCCAGACGAAGGTACTGCTCAAGGGCGCCGACCCGGCCAAGGTGCTGCATGCGGCGGCGGACCAGCTCGCTGCCCAGACCGGACGCAAGGTCGCCCGATGAGCGTTGTCACTTCCCCGACCCGTACGGTGCGAACGGAGGGTATGCGCGACTCCCGACCCCCGCGCTTGAGCGCCCGCCGTTTCGCGCCGTACGCCTTCGTCCTGCCCGCCGTGCTGCTGTTCGCCGCCTTCAAGCTCTACCCGATCGGCTGGTCGTTCATTCTCAGCCTCCACAAGACGGTCGACGGCGTCGACACCTTCGTCGGAGCGGACAACTACAAGCGGCTGCTGGACGACCCGCTGTTCTGGACGGCACTGAGGAACACGGCGGTCATCCTGGTGGTCCAGGTGCCAATCATGCTGGCGCTTGCCACTGGCCTGGCCGTCGCGTTCAACTCGGCATTCCTGCGGGCACGCTCGGTGTTCCGGCTCGGATTCTTCATGCCGATGGTCACCGGCCTCGTGGCGTACGGTGTCATCTTCTCAGTCCTGCTCAACGAGAAGTACGGGCTGGTCAACTGGCTGCTCTCACTCGTCGGAATCGGCGAAGTGCCGTGGCTGACTGATCCGCTGTGGGCAAAGATCTCCCTCGGTCTGGCACTGACCTGGCACTACACCGGCTACAACGCGGTGATTCTGCTGGCCCGCCTGCAGACCATTCCCAAGGAGCTGTACGACGCCGCCTCGGTCGACGGGGCCGGAGCCTGGCAGTCGTTCCGTCACGTGACCCTTCCGGGACTGCGCCCGGCGATCCTCCTCGCCACGGTGCTCTCCACCATCGGCACCCTGCAGATCTTCGACGAGCCGTACATCCTCACCCGCGGCGGCCCCGACAACGCCACACTCACCATCGGCGTGTACCTGTACCAGAACGCCTTCACGTACTTCGACTTCGGCTACGCGTCGGCCATCGCCTACGTCCTTGCGGTGCTGATCGGAGTCCTCGGCCTGATCCAGTTCCGGGTCCTGGGAGACAAATCATGACGACCCCCGCACGTGGCACCGCCCGCGCACCACGCACCGGCCTGCACCGCCCAGGCCGCGGCATCATGCTGACCTCGGGGCTGGCCATCGTGCTCGCCGGCGTGCTCCTTCCCTTCTACTGGCTCGTCATCGCCAGCACCCACAGCACTGACGAGATCTTCGACTCCACACCGCCACTGCTTCCCGGCGGAGACCTCGGCAAGAACCTCTCCAGCCTGCAAGAGACCGCATCCTTCGGGCAGGTCGTACTCAACTCACTGCTCATCGCGGTCATCTACACAGTCTGCGCCGGAGCCGTCTGCACCCTGGCCGGCTACGCCTTCACCAAGTACCGCTTCAAGGGCCGTGACGCACTCTTCGGCATGCTGATGCTGGGGCTGGTCATCCCGACCCAGGTCACACTGGTGCCACTGTTCAAGATGATGGCCGAACTGCACTGGCTCAACACGTATCAGGCAGTGATCATGCCCAATCTGGCGCTGCCGTTCGGCATCTTCCTCATGCGCCAGTCGATGGCTGCGCTGCCCGACGAACTGCTCGACTCCGGCCGCATGGACGGCTGCGGCGAACTGCGTCTCTTCCTGCGGGTCGTCCTGCCGCCGATGAGGCCCGCCCTGGCAGCGCTGGGCATCTTCCTGTTCCTCTACCAGTGGAACGACTTCATCTGGCCCCTGATCGTCCTGCGCGACAATGCCTCTCTCACCATTCCCGTCGCACTCGCCTCACTGCAGGGCGTCGACGACACCGACTACGGGGCCATCCTCACCGGAACGGCCGTCGCCGCCATTCCTATGATCATCGTCTTTCTGGCCCTTCAACGCCACTTCGTCTCCGGCCTGCTCGCCGGCGCTGTCAAGGAGTGATCGTGAGCACCCAGCCCACCGAGGCCGTCACCACCGCGGAACTGGCGCCCGCCACCTTCGAGCCACTGCTCGACACCGTGGAGATCGCCGTCCTGGCCCCGGACGCCGACCCCGCCTGGACACTGTCCGAAGTGTCCGGCGGCCTGAGAATGCTGCAAGTCGAAGCCCCCGGCTCACCAGTGGAGATCCGGCTTTCCGCCCCGCTCGGCGACACAGCCGGCTACTGGCACCCGAAGGCCGGCTGGAGCCGGACCCTGGTCGCCGACTGGGAAGGCAGGTCCAGGGTCAGCCTCATCGACGGCCTCGCCGCCGGCTGCCTCTACGACTACTCAGGCGCCACACTGCTCGCATTCGCCGCAGCCGACCCCGTCCCCGAGGTCGCCCTGCGCTTCGGAGTGTCCGAGGAGAACGACACTCACGTCGTCCACCTCGAACTGCCGCCTTCCACCACACCGCACCACATCCTCTTCGTACCACGCAGCCCCTCAGTCGCCTCGGCCATGCGCCTGCTGCGCGGCTGGTACGAGAAGCAGACCCCGGCTGCCATGCCAGTCCCCGAAGCGGCCCGACTGCCTCTGTACAGCACCTGGTACGCCTTCAACCAGCAGGTCGATGCGACAGCCGTCGAGCAGCAGGCCGCACTCGCCGCGGACATGGGCTTCGGCACACTCATCCTGGACGACGGCTGGCAGCGTTTCGGCAGCGGCCGCGGATACGCAGGCGTGGGCGACTGGCTCCCCGACACCGACAAATTCCCCGACTTCGCCACACACGTCGCCCGCGTACGCCGACTCGGACTGCGCTACATGGCCTGGGTCGCGCCGCTGCTCATGGGCCCCCGAACCGACTGCTACGAGCAATGGGCTTCCTACGCCCCGGCCCCCGCCAAGGTTCCCGGTGCTCACGTCCTCGACCCCCGCAACCCCGAAGTCCGCTCCCACATCGTCCGCCTGTGCGTCCGCCTGGTGCGCGACTATGGTCTCGACGGACTCAAGGTCGACTTCCTCGACGAAGCCATGGCCTACGCAGGCGACGGCAGAGGCGATGTCGGACAGGCACTCACACTCCTGCTCACCCAACTGCGCACCGCGTTGCTCGCCGAGCGGTCCGATCTGCTGCTGGAACTGCGTCAACCTTACGTCGGTCCGGGCATGGCCGCGTTCGGCAACATGCTCAGATCCTTCGACTGCCCAGCCGACTCCACGGCCAACCGCGTCCGCACGATCGACACCACCCTGCTCGCCGTTGGCGGTGTCGTCCACTCAGACCCCCTGCTGTGGGGCACCACAGCCCCCACGACGACCGCCGCACGGCAGCTCATCGGGGCACTTCACTCCGTTCCGCAGGTCTCCGTGCGCCTTGACGCACTCCCCGAGGCCCACGCCGAAGCGATCCGCTTCTGGCTGGCCCAGTGGCGCCGCCTGCGCCCCCAACTGCTCGACGGAACGGTCGAGCCCGGCCGCCCTGACGACCTCTACACCCTGGTGCAGGCCGGAGCGGACGGGGTGAACGTGGTGTCCGTGTTCAGCGACCGGACCGTACCGGTGCAGCCTGCGGTCCATCGCGAGACGGTTCTGATCAACGCAACTGCCGAGAACCGGCTGGTCCTGGAGGTCCAGGACGAGGGAGCGCAGGTGGAGGCCGAGATCCGTGATCCCTCCGGCCGTATCATCGAGCGGACCCGGATCACACTCAGGCCCGGCCTGCACAACCTGCCAGTGCCGAACATGGGGCTGGCCCTGATCCGGAAAACCGCATGACCCTGCCAGCGAAAAGGGGACGAATGAAGGTCGGCATCGTTGAGATCGCTGCCCGGGCGGGCGTGAGCGAAGCTACCGTCAGTCGGGTCATCAACCGGCGTCAAGGAGTGGCGACGAAGACCAGGGACGCCGTTGAGAACGCCATGACAGAACTCGGCTACGAAAGGCCCGTGGAGGGCCAACTGGTCACGGTGATCACCGAGCACGTCTCCAACCCCTTCTTCGCCGACGTCGCCGAACGCATCGAGGCGGCACTGGCACCACACGGACTCAAGGCCGTGTTGTGCCCGGCGTTTCCCGGAGGGGTCCAGGAACGGGAATTCATCGCTTCGATCATCGACAAGGGCATCGCGGCCGTCGTGTTCCTGTCCTCGTCCAACACCGTGGAGGGCGCCGACACCGAAACGTACGAGATGCTTCGCTCCCGACGCATCCCGTACATCGGTGTCAACGGGGGGTTCGCCGACAACGTTCCCGCTCCCGTCTTCTCCACCGACGACGCACTGGCAGCCGAACTGGCCGTGGACCATCTGCACCGTCTCGGTCACCGCACCATCGGCATGGCATCCGGGCCGGCTGGCAACCTCCCGGCCGACCGGCGTGTGCAGGGCTTCCTCGACGCGATGGCCAAACGGGGCAGCCAGGACGCCGAACGCTGGGTGATTAGGCAGTCCTACACCGTCGAAGGCGGTCAGGCAGCCGCGCATACCCTGCTACAGCTCGGTGCCACCGCAATCGTCGCAGCCAGCGACTACATGGCCCTCGGCGCGATCCGCGGCATCCGCCGGCAGGGGTTCTCGGTCCCTGAGGATGTCTCCGTCGTGGGCTACGACGGCTCCATGATCACGGAGTTTGTCGATCCGCCCCTGACCACCGTGAGGCAGCCGGCCGACCGGCTCGCCCTCGAAGTCGGCCGCAGCGTCCTGTCGCTCGTCAGCAACCGCGAAGTACCGACGGGAGAACTCTTCTTCGACCCCGAACTGGTGATCCGCTCCACAACGGGGCCCGCACCGCACAAGTAACTTGGGACCGCTACGGACCGCGCTGACACCAGCCCGGCATCCGACCGCAAAGTGGCCGATTCCTGAGAAGCTGGGTACCCGCTGCCGCAAGGTCACCCCGGGAACCAAGCCCACCGAGTAGCCGCACCCGGGCACTCCACCCATTGCGCGCCCCGACAACGACACCCGGGCCGAGACACGGTGGTACAGCCGGACGGCCCCCAGCCCGGGGTATTCGTTGTGGGTCAGCATCACTGACGGGTGGCGTGGTGCGACTCGTCACGCTAGCTGCCGCCTCGGCGAGACAACTGTCGTAAGCCCGGTCGAGACCCTCGGCAGCACGCACCTGGCGTGTGCCGGAGTTCAGCGTCAGGCCGCCCCGGCCGCCGCGGCCAGGATGCGGTGCAGGACGGGGATCGGAATCGCCGGGTTGGTGACCGCCGCGCATGCCGTGGCGCGGTCGTGCAGCAGCCCGGCAAGGACGCGGGTCGGCAGCTGCGGATTGCGTATGGCGGTCTCGCGGACGTAGTCCGCCGGGTCGTTCAGCAGCCGCACTGCGTCGGCCGGTGACAACCTGGGGTCCTCAGCCGCGCGGCAGCGCGCCTCGGCTTCGGGATCGCGGGCGAGACGCGCGACGTCGGCAGGCGTGGACTCCGGATCGTCCAGGGCCAGGCGGCGCATCCGCCCGACGGGGTCGCCGACGTAGCGCAACAGGCCCGTGCGGGGGAAGTTGGGGTGGCTGCGGGGGCGGCCGGGGTAGCTGAAGCTGCCGTCCCACCAGCGCCAGACCTCCAGCAGCAACTCGGCCGGCGCGTCGTCGCACGACTCGGCGAGGAGCAGACGTACCGTTCGATCCTCGTCCCGCGGGGGCTGGGGGAGGTCGGTGGCGAGATTGTTGATGGCGTCGGCCGCGGCCCGGTACGGGGCATCGGGCAGGTTGGTCGAACGTCTGCTGGTCTCGGTTTCGTCCTTGACGGCGTCAGCGATCTGGGGCAGCACCATGGTATCGAGACAGTGCACGTCGCGAAGCCCTGACGGAATGCCGGGCAGCACACAGGGGTGATCGGGGTGCGAGGTCATCCGGGCAGGGTTCCAGTTCTGCATGCTCAACGGGTTGCCTTTCGAGGAGATCGTCAGATCAGGGGATGGCGCCGGGGCGAGCGCGTTCTTTCCCGTCCGGGCCACGCCGAGACACCGCGGAACTCGGGCGCGACCCACGTGCGACGAGCCGGCACTGTACCGGGCCATTCGGTCCAGGGCTGCCGGTGCGACGAGGCGGGCGACTCCGCAGTGCTGACCGGGCCCGCGGGCTACCGCCCGCCGGGACGAAACCCCGCGCCGGTCACGGAGGTCACCGGTCACCGAGCAGTTGCGCGGCCATCGGCCCGGCCTGCTCGTTGATCTGCCGGACGATCTCGTGGAGCCGATCGCAGGGAACCGTCGGAAGGCGGTACGTACGGACAATGCCCCGCGCCCGGTCGGAATTGGCCTACATGAGGTGGGTCAGCTCGTGGTTCCCGGGGGTGCGGATCTCCCGCAGGGGCTCGCAGAAGTGCCAGGCGCGGTGCAGGGCTTCGGCCTCGTGGATGGGGCCGATGGTGTGGTTTCTTGCGCCAGGTCTCGAAGGTGCCGCAGTCGGGCAGCCACGTGGCGTGCGCGGGTGATCAGGTGATTGTCCGGGGGGATACGGGTCGTCGTGAGGGCCGGACCCCAGCGGCGCGGATCCGCGTTGTAGCGGCGGGATCCGATCAGGTCCATGCCGTAGTCGACGGCGAGATGCCGGCAGTCATCGCACGCGGCAATGCGCTCGATGAGTTCGCAGGGCATGGGGACCTTCTACTGAGCCTGGTGGATGCGATGTGCTTTGAGCCCGGGACGGATGACTGCATGAGTGCCCCGGTCAGAGTGCTCGATCACCGCTGCGCGCACTCTGACCGGGGCGGTGCCCCGCACCGAGTAGCCCTGCCCTTGGCGGATCGTTTCCGGCGACGTGTCGTACTGCCGGTCGATCCTTCATGGCGGTCCCTTCTGGTGGGCGGTGACGACGTCCGCCTGGTCCTTGTCGAGCGCGGACGGCCGACCGAGTACCTTCCCGGCCGGTGACGCCGCGGCGACGCCCTCCACGGGATGACCGCGGCGAGCACGTTGACCACCATCGTGGTCCCGGAGTCCTCGGCCGCGAGGCCGATTCCGGAAAGTGGACCGCTGACGCATTCACCTGGATCCGTGCCCGTGTACGCACGAACCAGAGTTCATCCGTCCGTGCCATTCGGTCCGGGACTGCTGGTACCGAGCGGCATGGTGCGGGGGTGACCGTGACACCGGACCGCCTGGATCTGCCCGCCCGCCGACGCCGCCACGCGCGGCTGGGAGGCCGTGGATGTGAGGCTCTTGCCGTGCATCCAGGTCAGCCTCAGCGCCGGCCTTCTCCTGGACCGGGCCCGCGCCGAGGACGATGCCCGGTGGCCGGCCGCCGTGACGTGGGAGCGGAAGGAGGCCCGGCGGACGTACGCTGCACGGTGTGCCGTGGCAAAGGCCCAGGAGGTCGCGGAGCAGGCCGGCCCGCCGGGTGAGCACGCTGTGCCGCTGCCGACGGTGTACCAGTCCGCCGCGATGGACCTGGTGAGCGCCGGCAACCACCTCATCCACCAGCCCTGGCGGAACATACGCGTCAGAACACCCAGAGCAATCCGGTCCGACAGACGCTCGCTCAACGGCTTCACCTGTCCAGGCCTCGGCACACCACACCACACCAAGGCACACCACCAAGAGAGTCACTGGTATTGCCCCCAGGGCAGATCGGGGGTGGCTCCGGGGCTGATCAGGGTGGTCACCGATGATCACCGGGGGCTGTCGGGCGGAGAGTTGGTCCAGCGCGAACACCGCGCCGATCCGAGTCGCTTTCTCCGCCCCTGGAGCTGTCGATGACCACACTTCCCCGCGTCCTCCGCCGTCGCACTGTCACCACCGTGGCTCTGGCCGTACTCATGTCCGGTCTGGCGGCAGCGCCCGCGGCCACGGCTATGCCTAGCGCGGTCACCGCCCACAACTCCTCCCCATACTCGACCGGCACCCGCGACCCTGCCGCCGTGAGAACGCTGCTGGCCACCCTCCCCGACGGAGTGACGGATGCGGCTCTCGTACGCGTTGCCGGCCGGGGCATGCGCACCCCGTTCACGGGGACGGCCGGACCAGTGGCGACGGACGCCCGGTTCCCGGTGGGCAGCGTGACCAAGATCTTCACCGACGCGGTGGTGCTGCAGCTGGTTGCCGAGCACAGGATCGGCATCGACGAGCACGTCCGCCCCCACCTGCCCGGACTGATCCCCGCCACCTACAGCGACGTGACCGTACGCCAACTCCTGGACCACACCAGCGACCTGCCCCGACCGGTCCGGGTTCCGCTCGATCCGCACGGAGTGGTGGCCGCCTCCTTCGAAGCGGACGCCTCGGCCCGCCCAGGCCATATCCCGGCCCCCGGAGACTTCCAGCAGTACAACGGGCTGAACAGCTTCGTTGCCGGGCTGCTCGTGGAAGAGGTGACCGGCCGGCCCTTCGTCCATGAGCTCGACCGGCGGATCCTGTGGCCACTGGCCCTTCGTCACACCGCGCTCTCCGAGGACCCGACGATCGCCTGGGCCTGGGCGGAGGGCGGGCTGTCGTCCACAGCGGCCGATCTCGACGCGTTCCTGAAGGCCCTGCTGGACGGACGGCTCCTGCCTCCGGCACAGCAGAAGCACCTCTTCGAGGTGCCTGCGGTGTCCAGCGCCCACGAGAACACAAGCTGCCCCACGTCCGCCGCATGCTTCAGTGCCGGCGGCCTGATGAGAATCGAACTGAACGGCACCAAGGTCTGGGGCAAGACCGGTTCCAGCGGCGGCTGGACCAGCGGCGTCTTCGCGAGCACCGAACACCACCTCCGGACGGTCTACACCCTGCGTCCCGATGCCCTGGCCACTCCTGCGCAGCAACGTGCCCGAGTCGAGTCAGTGATCGAGGCGGCCCTCAAGCCCGCCTGCCGTCCGTGCCGTTTTGGCAATCCGGCGTGCGAGCGATGAACGAGGCACCGACGTGAGCGCGGCGCCGTAGCGCTGAAGCTGGCGTGTTACCGCCTCGCGGTCCTGATCTCTTACCTCGTAGGTTGCGCTGATCGTCTAGGAATCGCAGATACTCGAGGTGGGTCGCATGAAGAGGCGAATCGTCGCACTGACCGCTGTATGCGCAGCTCTGGCCTTCACACCTGCTCCCGCACAGGCCGCGTCGTCCGAGTGGAACGCGTTCGGCGGTCTCGACTCGCGGTGGCACTGCGGCTCGACAGTCACCATCCGTGCATACCTTCAGGCGCAGTCGTGTGTCATCGTCGGCAACGACGGGAAGAGCTACCAAGGGGCAACGCTCATCAACCTCGGGGGCGGGTCGACCGCCCGGATCTCCGGGGTAACCGATAGCTACGAAGCTGGTTCGTCAGTCGGGGAAGGCATGGTCTGCTCCGAGACCCTCTATCCAGGGCGGCATGTCTGCTTCAACGCGACCAAGACCCGTATACGGGCTGGGAATGCCGTGCAGACAGTGTCCTACGTCTCCGATAACGCGGGGGCAAGCAAGCAGTGGGTGTCACCCACAGTTGTCATCCCTCACTGACCCCACCGGACCCGGTCAACAGCGTGCCAGTCACGAGTCACGCCGGTCCTGAGGTGTCAGATACCCGCTCCGGGACGGGCGCGGCCAGGGCGGTGCCGACGGCCGCCCGGCACGGGGTCGCCGGGCGCGGCCGGGCGGGGGCGGCAGCGGAAACAGAGGACCTTGCGCACCGGATTGACCAGGGAGTCCAGGCCCAGGTGACAACTCTCTCCTGATGCCGTCGGGGGCGAGGTCGGGGCGCAGCCGGTGCCAGGAGGGATGCCGCAGCAGTCCTGCCCGGGTCCTGGTCGCGTAGCGGACCTCGCCCATCAGGCGCGGCAGTACCCACCACGCGCGGCACTTTGTCGAAGGGGCACTCGTTGATCGCGGCGACGCGGAGAAGTTCGGCAAGTTGCAGTGCGTTCGGTGTCGTTCCATCCGGTGCCGACGCTGCCCACGTACCGCAAGCCCGCCTGCATGTGCTTCTCCTACCAGCAGAGCGCCGGGCAGGCCGGTGAGCCGGCCGCGGCCGGGCACCCATCCGCCCACGATCACATCGGCAGTCCTGATGTGCCGGATCTTGATCCATGAGCGGGAGCGGACCCCGGGTTCGTACACCGAGGTGAGCCGTTTCGCGATCAAGCCTCCCAGTCTCGCGGTCCGGGTCATCTCCAGTGCCTGCTCGCCGTGTCCGACGACCGCCGCGGGCGTCGACGAGTGCTTCCCGTCCAGGGTGTTGGCGGCGCCTTTGCGGCGGCGGTTAACGCCCCACAGCCGATCGTCGCCGACGGAGTAGCACCCGTGGAAGTAGGTGACGCCGTGGGTGCGGTGGTAGGTCGCCGGCAGGCGATCGAGCTTGCCCTGCTTCGCCCAGCAGGAACCTGCCGTGGGGCGGATCCCGAGGGGCCCGAACTCGTCGAAGGCGAAGGCGCGGCCCGGGAAGTGCTCCAGGACGTGCTCGAGGCGGTTGAGCTTGGCGTCGCGTTCGGGGTCGGGGGACTCCTTCCAGGTCTTGGTGCGCTGGAAGGTGGTGCCGCGGCGCCGGAGCAGGCACCGTAACGCCTCGCGGCCGATCCGGATGACGCGTCCGTGCACTTTCCGTAGGTAGGCGGCGAGTTTGCGGATCGACCAGCGGGTGAAGGGCTGGCCGAGCTTGGTGGAGCGGGTGGTGGCCGTCCGGACGACGAAGTCCTCGTCGTCAGGGGTGAGCAGGCGGGGACGGCCTCCCGCCCATCGGGGGTCCAGGCAGGCCAGGCCGATCTCGTTGAACCGGTGGATCACCTCCCGCGCCGTGCCCTCGTCGGCCTGGACCAACTGGGCAATCACCGGGACACGGTTCCCGCCGGCAGACGCGAGCAGCATCATCGCCCGCCGATAGCGCACCGAGCTCGTACTCCCCGGCGCACGATCTGCCGCAACTTCCGCCCCTCCTGGTCGGTCAGTCTGTGCACCCGCACAGGCTGAGCCACCACACCTCCAACGGTCGGAACGGACGTAGCCGCCCATCCAACCGTTCCAACCGACACCCCGGTGAACCTTCCTGGTCACAGCACTGGTTCTCCCGCGCACTACGGGCCGCCGCCCTCGAGTTCTTCGCCCACTCCGATCGGATGCCCCTCCCACACGAGGAAGCGTCTGTGGGCGGTGGCGTACTCCTTGGCGGCGGCGACCCCGCTTGGTGCCGCTTCGTCCGCTTGTCCGCCGACAGGCCGCGAATGGTCGAAGGGAACGAGATCATCAGGCGTGACTGCTGAGCGGCGCGCCTGTCCGGTCCTTGAAGAAGTTGATCAGTTCGCGGCTCAGCAGCTGTGGCTGCTCCTCCGAGAGGAAATGGCCGGCGTCGGGGATCTCGACGAACCGGATGTCGGTCGCCAGGTGTTCGTTCGAGGCGCGGGAGAGTGAGAGGTAGCGTCCGCCGGGCACAAGGACTGGCATGGTCAGTTCGGGGAAGTCGGCCGCGACGCGCAGGTCTTCGCGCAGTGTCCGGTACCAGCCGGCCACCGCGCGGATCGCTTCGGGGGAGTCGTAGGCGCGGGCGTAGATCTCCCGGCTCTGCTCGTCGATCGTCTCGGGGGCGACGGTGAGCTGATCGGCGGACCAGTCGATGACGGTCCGGTAGCGGCCTGCGAGCAGTCGCTCGGGAAGACCGTCGAGCTGGTTGAAGCCCAGGTGCCACGGATTCAACCCGTCCTGTGTGGGCAGAGCTGGAAGGTCCGCCAGTTTGCTCGTGGGTGCTCCCGGCTCCCACATGGCCAATCGGGCGGTGCTCTGGGGGTACTGGGCGGCGAAGAAGTATGCGATCCAGGACCCGACGTCCTCGCCCGCGATGTTGACCCGCTCGTAGCCCAGGTGCCGGACGAGTTCGTGTACATCGCGTGCCATGGTGGCTTTGTCGTACCCCTGTGCGGGCTTTTGGGACTCGCCCATTCCCCGGTATTCGCAGACGATCACCCGAAAGTGCCCTGCGAGCAGCGGGATCATCGTGCGGTACTGCCACCACGTGCGAGGCCAGCCCGGGAGCAGCACGAGCGGTTCGCCCGAACCGCTGCTCACGTAGTGCAGACGGACTCCGTTGACATGGGCGAAGTCATGGTCGAAGGATTCGGATGGTGCGGGAGCGGTGGGCATGCGGGTTCTCCTGCGGGTGCTGGGCCGTCGATGCGTGAAGGAGGCGCGTCCGCCCGGGCGGTGCGGGACCGCGTCGTGCAGGCGGCCCGGGCGCCTCACGGAGGTCTAGCTGGGGTCGGGGAGGACCTCCGTGGCATAGCGTTCCATCAGTTCCGTCGGTGGCTCCCCGATGCTGAGCTCTCGGATCGGCGGTGCCACCCCGGGCTCGGCCGGTGTGGCACCGGCCAGGAGGAGTTCCTCGATGCCGCCCGGGGTGAAGAAGAAGATCATTTTGGCCGCGTGGTAGCCACGGTTGCGGAAGCGGTGCCGAGTGCCTCGCGGGACGAAGAAGAAACCGCCGGCGCCGGCGGTCACGGTCTCGTCGCCGTTGAGGAACTCCAACTCCCCGGAGATCACGTAGAACGCCTCGTCGTGATCGTTGTGGATGTGCGGTTCGGGTCCGCCTTCGGGCGGCACCGTTGCTTCCAGGAAGGTCAGCGTCCCGTTGGTCTCCCGTGCCCCGGCCTTGAGGGTGTAGGTGTCGGCGAACACCCAGGAGGTTTCCCCTTTCCCGGACGGCACGTAGAGCGCGCTTCGCTTGGTGTACCGGGGATCTGTCGAGTAGGGATCGATCAGGCTCATGGTTCTCCTCGTTGCCGAGCAGCAGTATCCTAGCGATCGTTAAGAAACTATTCCGCGCCTCTACGGACGTGTCAATACGGCAGTAGGCTGGGGGAGATGCACGTTTCGGCGGGTGGCCGATTCGCCCGTGGTCGAGGAAGGGCAGGGAAGGTCATGCCGGGTGGTCGGCCTCGTAGCTACGATCCCGAGGTGGCGTTGAATGCCGCGATGCTGACCTTTTGGACCCAGGGCTACGAGGGCACCGCGATGTCCGACCTCACGACGGCCATGGGGATGAGCGCCCCCAGCATCTACGCGGCGTTCGGAGACAAGGAGACCCTCTTCCAGAAGGTCGTCGAACGCTATATGGCCGGTCCCGGGGCCTACATGCGGGCGGCCCTCGATCAGCGGACGGCCGAGGCGCTGGCGCACACGTTCCTTCATTCCGCCGTGGAGGCGGTCGCCGGCGACCACACCCCGCACGGCTGCCTGGTCACACAGAGCGCGCTTGCCGTGAACCCTCGCTCGGCCACCGTGCAGAAATACCTCACCGGGCTCCGGGAGAACGGAGTGAAGGCCCTGGCCGGCCGGCTCCAGTCCTTCCCCGATGCCGACGGCCTGCCTCCCGGATCCGACCCCTCAGCCCTCGCCCGGCTCCTGGTCACCGTCGTCCAAGGATTCGCCGTCCAGGCCGCTTCGGGCGCACCGCGCGAGGAGCTGCGCACGGTCGCCGACCAGGTGATGCTGTGGTGGCCGCGTCGAGCGGACAGCCGTACTGACCCGCGGGGCTGTTGATGCGGCTGATGGCGGACTTCCGTCGAGTGCGGTCCGGCGGTGGGGGTGCGCGCAGGTCTGGGGGAGGTCTTCAGGGTGGTGGTTCGCTCGTTGTGAGAGGTGCAGGGCCGCAGGCGGGTCCACTCCTCCAGCAGGGTGTGGTTGAAGCGTTCGGCCCTGCCGTTTGTCTGCGGCCGGTAGCGGCGGATCGGATCGGCCAGGCGGTCGGCCGACCGGCTGAGCCGGGCGAGCTGGTTCAGGCCGTGGCGGGTAGGTATCCGGGGAACCGTGGAGGTCGGCAGCCCGAGGACCGGCGCCCCGTCACCCCGTCACGGACTGCTCCGGCCGAAGTGAAACCAGCTGGTGCCAGCAGATCGGCGCGCACCCGAGAGTGAGGACGGGCCTGTGGATGTCGTTGCGTATCTTCAGCGGATCCGCAGGCGGTGGAGTCAGTGCAGGGTGAAGGCGTGCTGTGCGGCCCGGCCGCAAGCGGCACCTGGTCGTGGACACCAAGGGCCTGCCGCTGTTCGTCATGGTCACCCCGGCCGACACGACCGACCGCAACGCGGCCAAGGAAGTGCTGTTCCGGCTGCGGCTGATGCACCCCGGGATCACCATCGTCTGGGCCGACTCCGCCTATGCCGGACAGCTCGTGACCTGGGCGAAGGCCTACCTGAACCTGACGATCAAGACCGTCAGCCGCGCCGAAGAACGCTTCCGGATTTGTCGTTCTGCCCCGGCGCTGGGTCGTCGCACGCTCACACGCCTGGGTCATGCACGCCCGCCGACACGCGCGCGACTACGAACGCCTCGTCCAGCACTCGGAATCACTCATCACCTGGGCCGCGATCAGGCTCATGACCAGGCGCATCACCCGCCGAAACTCCCGCAGGAGCGGTCAGCCGGACTCTCGCGAAGCCCGCCGGGACCGACCAGGCGACGGTCACGGTCACCGCCGCCGCCCAGAAGCCTCCCGACTCCCCGGGCCTGGGCCGAATCTTCCCATCACGGCCCTGCTCTCCCGAAGCTACGGCGAAGTGACAAGCAGCTCTCTGTAGCGGATCTGGGGTGTGCTTGTCAGCGGTTTGGATCTTCTGGGTCTGTCGGGGGCCGTGCTCGGTGAGGTTGGTCCGGTCATGACGACCGGAGGGGGCTTCTCGCTGGACGACACCGAGGCGGACCTGCGCGAGAATGAGCCCGACATGGACCAGATCCGTGCTGACCTCACCGCCGTGACCGGCATCGCGGCGCTCACCGACTCTGCCGATACGGAGCCGTATCACCTGCTGTGCACGTTGCCGCGGGGGGTCACACGGGCGCACCGAGGGGATCAATATGGCGACGATCACGGTGGACGTGGCAGTTCCCGACGCGCTGCGGCCGGTCGTGGATGTGGCAGCGTTGCCAGCGGCCCTCGGTGACGCGGGGCCGGCGTGGCTGGTGCTGTCCGAGGACGGACGGCTGGCGCGGTGGACGCCGACGACCGGCGAGGTGCAGGACGTGGCCCGGTATCGGGAGGAGAGGCCGGCGTCCGAATACGGTGGCGGCGTTCGACTGCGGCTTCATGTGTCTCGATGTGGCCGTTGGGCGGCGGTGGTTCAAGACCGCGGTCGGTACGGCACCGTCGTCGATCTCACCACCGGTTCGCCGGCGTTGAAGTTGGACGGCGGGGATTACTGCTGTGAAACCGTCCCGTTCGCGTTGGCGTTCGCCGAACACGGTGGCCGGCCGGTTGTCGTCCATCGCACTGACTGGAACCGGTTGGACGTCACCGATCTCGCGTCCGGCGAGGTGCTTACGGCGCGGGACAGCCCGGACAGAGATGAGGAAGATGCGGAGTACGACCTCGATTACTTCCACGGCGCGCTGTCGCTGAGTCCTGACGGGACTCGTGTCTACGACGGCGGTTGGGTGTGGCAGCCGTGGGGGATGCCGGCGATGTGGAGCCTGACCGCCTGGCTGCACGACAACCCGTATGAGTCCGAGGACGGGCCCAGCTATGCGGTGTATCCCGAGGTCTCGGAGTGGAACTGGCCGGTGGTGTGGATCGACGACGGGCGGATCGCGGTGTATGACCGGGACGATGCCGGCAGCGGTACCGTCCACGTCCTCGACCCCACCTCGATCGAACTGCGCTCGCCGGGCGTCCGATGGATCAAGGCGGTCGCGACGTTCCCCTGGCCGGTCGGCGATTTCGGCTTTTTCACCGACGGAGAGCATCTGCTGATCGCCGACGAGGCCGGTCTGCAGGGCGTCGACATCACCAGCGGACAGCAGGTGTTCGCGATCGACGGGTTCCGCCCGGCGCGTCAGGATCGACATACCGGAACGCTGATCCAGGTCGGCAGCGCCAATGCCCGGTTGTGGACGCCGCCGGAGTGGACTGCGCGCGCTGGCTGAGCCGCCATTTCCCGCAGGGTGCCGAGCGGGAGAACATCCGCGAGTCCACACTGGAAGGGCTCGACACCGCCTCTCGCGAGGGCAAGCACGGCGGCCGACCGCCGGTCATCACCGACGACATGCTGCACACCGTGCTGCGGCGCCGCGCGAACGGCGAGCCCGTCGAGCAGATCCAGCCCTACCTGATCATCCCCACCGGCACGCGCAAGGGGCGCAACCCCTCGGTGGCCAGCATCTACCGGGCACTGGCCGAGCACACCAAACGCGAGGCGTACCCCGAAGCTGCCGAGAAGGCCCCCGCCGACTTCGCCGCCCTCCAAGCCGGCGAAGTCCCCAACCCCCGCCTGCTACTTGTCACTTCGCTGCAGCTTCGGGAGAACAGGGCCATGAGTCCCGCGAGTTCAGGCAAACTGAAGAGTTCTCGCTGGGAACCCGGGGGTCCGTCGTCGTGCTGAACGGCATTGGACCCGCGAGTTCGACTCCAACTCGTGATCACGCCGTTTCCGGGCTCCGTGGACAGAACAGCTAGGACTTGTCCGTCGGCAGGTAATCGACGGGATTTTGTACCGGGTGCGGACCGGTGTTCAGTGGCGTGACCTGCCCGAACGGTTCGGGCCGTGGAAGACCATCTATGAACGCCACCGGCTGTGGTCCGCGGATGGGACGTGGGAGTGTCTGCTCCAGCAGGTCCAGGCCACGTTCGACGCGGCAGGCGACATCGACTGGGACATCTCGGTCGACTCCACCACCGTCCGCGCTCATCAGCATGCGGCCGGGGCCCGTACTGCCCCTCCGCCGGTACCCGCTTCAAAGGGGGACGAGCAGGCAGAACACCAGGGCGAATCGCCTTGGCAGAGCCTGGTCGCCCGGCTGGTGGAGGTGGTGCTGGAGGTGAGGGCCTGGGCCGTTCGCGGGGCGGCTTCACCAGCAAGCTCCACCTGAGCGCGGACGGCCGCTGCCGCCCGCTGCCCCTGCTCGTCACGCCAGGTCAGCGGGCGGACTGCCCCCAGTTCATTGCTGTGCTGGAGAAGATCCGCGTTCCGCGGATCGGTCCGGGCAGATCGCGCAGGAATCCCGACAGCCTGGCGGCCGACAGGGCATACAGCAACGGCATCGTCCGCGAGTACCTGCGTCGCCGGGGCATCCGGCACACCATCCCGGAGAAGGCTGACAGCCGGGTCGCCCGCCTGCACAAAGGATCACACGGCGGACGGCCCTGCGGCTTCGACGAGAACCGCTACAAGAAGCGCAACACCGTCCAACGGGCGATCAACCGCCTCAAGCAGTCCCGAGCCGTGGCCACGCGCTACGGCGAGCGCGGTTGCGCCTTCCTCAGCACCGCTACCGCAGCGTCCGTCGCGATCCGGCTCCGAACGTGAAGTCCTACGCGACCCAGCAGTAGATGTTCTGGCCCTGACGTCGGGCACTGCTGACAAGAGCAGCCAGATCACTCAGGATCAGTTCGGCGATCTCCGTGTCGATGACCTGGCCATCCTCCACCCGCTGCAAGGACCATGCGACAGCGACGTCCTTCAACTCGGACCGTTCGGCCTCGGCGAATGCGGTGGTCAGGCGAGGCGAGATTGCGAAGACGACGCACCCGCCATCGTCCGGGCCAGCGACGAGACGAGGCTCGTCGGCTTCGACGAGTTCCTCGACACTGCCGCCGGCAAGCAGGCACTCCCACTCGACCAGAGCCTCTTCGGCATCGAAGTTGCCGAAGGAGAGCGACTCGAATGCGCGTTGCGGCCCGGTCCGAAGAGCCAGAGCCGCTGACGCGTCATCCGGAGCAGCGAAGAACTCGACGATGATGCTCATCCCGGCATCATGCCGGACTACCCACGTCCGTGATCGGCCGGACAGCTCCTAGGCGCGACCCTCGACGCGTTCTGCGCCCACGCCGTCGCGCCCGGGTACGACGCGGGGGCGAGGTACCCAGCGAGCACTGAGCATGGCCCCACACGGACCGGCGGCAGGCGATTCCCGCTGTCATCCGCGTTGGTAGGCGGCGCTGGGCAGGGCTGGCCGGGCCACGTGGTCAGGCGTCGCCATCCGAGGAGCGAGTCAGGCATACACCGGCCCCTGGCCGGGGGGGGGAAGGCGTTCGTTGACCCAGGTTCCGCGGACCCGGGTGCGGAGCCGGGTGAAGGTAACGTCCTCGGGTGTGCCTGTTGTCGGCTGCCGGTTGTCACCAGGTGGTGAGATCGACCGCGTGTGCGCAGTGCGGGTCGGTGTCGGTGGTCCAGCGTTCTTTCTCGTGTACGAGAGCGGGGAGTGCGGCGAGCAGGGCGGTCAGTGCGCCGGTGAGGCGTACATCGACCGCGACCGGCCCGGCGGCTTCCTCGACCGCGATGTAGAGCCGCATGCTGTCCTGTCCGGTGAGGAGGAAGCCGCACAGTGGGGGGCTCGGTGGTGTCTCGGTGAACGGCCAGGCCAGTGTCCGCAGCACGCGCAGTACCCGGTCCGTGCGCGTCGGCGGGGCGGGCTTGACGGCGGAGGTGTCCACCCGGACCAGGGCCATGCCCAGCACGGACGCGTCCGGCTGCGGGGGGCCGCCGGCTGCGAGCGTCCGTGCCCAGCCCAGCACCAGCGGGGCGGTGACCGGCTCGTCATCGTCGTCCATCAGCGGCACCTCGTAGGCGACCAGTGCGGCCGGTGCCACGGCGTCGCCGTCACCGGCCACGATCCGGACCGCGTCCCGCGTCGGCAGCACCCCACGCAGGAAGGTCTCGCCGACGAGGGGCACCGCCGTGTAGTCGAGAAGGTAGCGCGTGAGGTACGCCTGCTGCTCGACCGTCTCCCCGCACAGCCCGCTCACTGGTTGATCCAGGCCGGGCATTTGTTGACGCCCTTGCAGTAGGCCGTGATGACGCCGAACTTCTTGCCCTTGCCCGCGTCGTACTCACCGTCGGCCGTGCGGCGGGCGTACTGCACGATGACCGCGACCTCGACGAACCGGGTTCCGTTGCGGGCGACTCCGTAGTACTCCAGGCGCCCCCCGCTCTTCTTGTCCACCTTCCCGGCAAGTGCCGCGTCGACGACCCGGCACTTGCGGATGTTGTGCTTTCCGGAGAAGTGATTCCAGCCGAGATCGCCGTTGCCGTACCGAGTGGGGATCACCCGACCCTCTGGATCGGTCTCTTCGCACTTCGCTCTCTTGTTCCAGTACCGCTGCACCGCCGAAGCGTCGTGCACCGGCCCGGCAACGAGTACGGCTGCTGCGGCCAGGACGCTGATCAGCTTCATGACCGCACCGTGCCATGTTCAGGCCGGGCGTACGCTCTCTTCGCCGGCAGGATCGTTTCCCTGCCCCCGGACGAGTGACTCGGGCCCAGCACACAAAGTGACCGGCCAGGAACGGCGATTGCCGCAGCGCCACACCCTGCGCCCCGGACCACCGGCGGCGTCACTGCATCCGCCCGTTCGCCTCGCCAGGGCACGGTTTCTGCCCTTCCGTACCCCCTCCCACCCAGCGCACCGTCCGAACTGGTGCAGGCCCTGACCGCCCCGCACCATGGTTTGCCGCTGGGGCTGTGTGGTCACCGCGACCTGACGCCCGGAGGGAGTCTCGGTCTGGATCGACCACCCCGGTCAAGAAGAACCACGCCGAGATGTTCGCGGCGATCCGGCGGCGCCTCATTGCCCGCCATGTCCGGGTGGCCGGCCAGCGGGTGAGACGGGATCACCAGGCGCGCGAGGCTGACGTCAAGTTCCCCTTCACCCGTAGGGGTTACCGTCACACAACGATGTCCCATGCCCCGCGCGCTTGCCGTACCGTTCTCGCGATTGCGACCGCCCAGGGGAGGGCGGTGGGCCGGAGCGGGGAGAGGACGGCGTCGGTGGTCGGGGATGATCAGGAGACCTGGGGTGTGCGAGCGGTCTGCCGAACCGCTGATCCGGACGAACTATTCGCCGAAGGCGCGGCCCAGAACGAGGCCAAGGCCATCTGCACCGGCTGCCCGGTGCGCACCGAGTGCCTTGCCCATGCCCTCGATCACCGCATCGAGCACGGAATTTGGGGCGGCATGACCGAGCGTGAACGGCGGGCTCTCCTTCGACGGCGCCCACTGGTCACGTCCTGGCGCCGCCTGCTCGAAGCCGCCCGAACGGAACACGAACGGCCTGATGAAGGACTGGCCTGGGACGTCACTGGATGACAACCCCTCGCCACGGTGAAGCCCTGCGCGCCCAGAAGCCCTGTCGGCGATGACGGCCGCCGGAAGGCCGTGGCAGCGGCCGATATCGCCTTCGATGTCGGCATCACCGCCCGCCCGGACCACTCCGGCCGACACGTGATCGCGATCAGCGGCTACGTTCTCATCTTGCCGCGCGAAAAGACAGAGAGGATGTTGGAGGAGCATGGCTTTGTGAGACCGCCGCCGGTGACGACGCCAGAACTGTTCAGGCTGGACCCGGTTCGCACACTCGGAGTGGACCGGCCGCCTCGTAGTGACCCGGCTGCTATCGTGCTGCTCCTGAGGGCTGTTACGCGGCCCGGTGAACCTTCGTCCTGCCCGGCTTCCGGGCGAAGAGCCGTCGCCAAAGCGGGCATTGGCCTGGCAGTTCGACATTGAGTTATGTCTTTCACCCTTCGATGCTGAGCCGGGCAGTGCGAAAGGTGTACCCATGACCCCATCACTCGGCACCCTCCGCGCTTGGATGCGTTCTCGGCTGACCGGCGAGACCCACGCCCAGGCCCGGCAGGAGCTGCACGGCCCGGACGGAGTCCCGGACGCCTCCCACCCGGAACAGGCCGCACTCGAAGCCGCCGTCCTCAGCGAACTGCACGAAGCACACGCCTACGACGACGGCCACAACCCCCTCGACGATGCCGTCTACGGCATCACCCGCGTCCGACCGACCCCCGTCGGCCTGACCTTGGAACTGGCCGACCTCACCTGGCGCGCCGCCATGGACGTACTGCTCCCCACCCCGGAACTCGGCCTCGATATCGCAGGGCTGTCGATCGCGGGTGTACCCGGTCTACGGGTCCGAAACGCATCCAAGCGCGACAAGGGGCGGTTCGAGCTGTTCTGCCCCGGCCACGATGCCGTGATCACTGTCCAGGTGCCCCGCGACGAGGCGAGCGAAGCCCGGGCATGGATCGATCGACCGGATCGGTGAGCACGGCGAACCGATGCACCAGAGCCCACAGTGAACGGCCTCCGAACAGGCCCAACTCCCCGCCTATGAGCGATGGATGGGAGACTCACTGCCGAGATGCCGAGTCCTGCGACGCATCCTCGCCTTCCGTGATCTCCCCCGCGTCATGGTGATCAGCGACGACGGACGACGGGTGCCGACCGAGAGGACTTCCAACAGCTCCTCGCCGCCCGGCACCCCACCCGGGCGCGCCGGGCCCCGACGCGCGTCGGGGCCAGGCCACGGCCGGTGTCGTCTCCGGACCGGCCGCTGCTGGTCGCGATCGTCGGCACACGGGTGGGATCCCCTGAAGGTTGCGGCCGCACCAGCATCACAGCCGGACTGGCCAAGGCTCTCGTCGAGCGTGGCCGCCGCGTGATGGTGGCGGATGGAGATGCGGCAGGCCATGCCTCCACACTGCTCAGGATCGGGGGCGCACGTCACTCGCCAGTGCCTCCGACGCTGTCGGCCGAAGCAGGACCGGTTGTCCGCTCGTTAGCAGACTGCTGGGCAGGTGGGGTTGGTCGCATGACATTCAGCACGTCGAACGCCGGGTGGTGCGGTACATGTTCAGGATCGCGCAGCCAGGCCGCATACCGGTTGCTGCCCTTGATCCGCAGTTCCAAGGATGAGATCTCGCTCAGTGCCTTTGCCATGGCCAGGAACGAGGTGGCCATCTTGACAAAGATGTAGGTAAGAACTGAACCGAGTCCGCAGATCAAGACAACGACAGTGCTCCAGGCCAGCCAGCGGGCGGGGCCGTGGCTATCGACAGCCGCCCACAGGGTGATGAGGACCAGATCGGCGGCCATCACCGCGCAGACGGCGGCGCCCGTGGTCACGGCCCACATCACGATGCGCGTACTCGAAACCGTCCCCGATTCTTCGACATCTGCCCAGTCGAACGGGTCCGCCGGCGGGTTGTCCCACTCCTCCTGCCGACTGGATTTGAGCCGGGACAGCCGATCCATGCCCCATTTGCTCATTGAGTAGAACTCAAGGACACACAGCAGAAGCAGCCCTGCCAGAGACGCCGAGGAGATGGCGGCAAAGTCGTCGGTCATGTTGAGACGGCGCCAGTTATAGGCGGCAAGCCAGATGGTCCCGGCAACAGCGGAGGCCCAGAACGAGCCCCAAACCGCAAATACGATCTTGGTCTGATTCCTTGCGTGCTCGCGCCACGCCCAGTACGCCTCCAGTGGAGTCGCACCCCCTGTCTGGTTCCAGCAGCTGATCAGTATGCGAGATTTCTACCCCGTGTCACACTCGGTGCCAACTCGGCTTGTGATTCCCATAGTTGATGCGTGCCTACCAGCTGCGCATGACCGACACGACCTTGTCGAGGACGGAGGCCGCATTGCTGCGGATCGGCTCGCAGGCCTCGTTCCCCGGCATGAGCCACACGGTCGAGCCGTCCCGCTTGAGGCGCTCGACGCTCGTACAACGCTGGTGCACGAGGCCCGGTCCTACAGGAGGTCCACCTCGGCGTCGACGTACCCGAACGCGTGGGCCATGTGTACCAGCGCCTTCCGCAGCAGGCGCTGGCGCTCTGTGCGGATCATGGCGGGCGCCGTGGTGATGGTGACGGCCATCTGCGACCGTGGCCCGCTGTCGTTGGGGCCGAGCGGCGCCAGGTCGACGAGCGTGTCCAGGGCCGGCAGGACGCCGTTGTCGGCGGGCTGTTCGCACGTCATCCGCAGTTCGGTGGTGGGCGGGGCGGCCCACGACAGCCCGGCCGAGTCGCCGACGACGTCGGGCAGAAGTTCAGCGGCCGTCTCCCACGCGTCGAGCAGTACGGCCTGGACCTCGTCGAGGCCCAGCTGCGTGTCCCAGCCGGGCCCGAGGGCCGCTGCCCACGCCGTCGGGTTCTCGATCAGGACGTCCGCGCAGGCGACCACGGTGGACTCCATCGTGGTGGGCAGGGCGAGCATGACGGAGGCCTTCACGGCCGGGCCGCCGTCCGGTCCGGCGATCGTGCACGTGTAGCCGACGGAGCGGGCCGAGTTGCCGAAGGGCCCCCGTCCCCAGCCAGCGGCAGGCAGATTCGCACCCCGGCGCCTGGACAGCATTGTCACCGCCCCGGCTACCGCGCTGTGCGGAAGCTGCTGTTCGAGCAGCGTACGCCGGGCTTTGCTGACCTCCAGCGCGCTCGTGTCGGACCAGGGCAGGTTCACCACGGCGCGAAGGCGTAGCGCCGGTGTCTGGCCGGCGGTCCAGCTCTGGGCCGACCGGCCCTGGTTGAGGCTGAAGCGGGGGAGCGGCTGCCACCGCCACACGCCGCGCCCCGAACACGTCAGCCGGCCTGCGCCCCACGATCCGCCGTCGAGATCCACGCTCCGGGCGTCGGCCGGGATCTCCCACGGGCTGTCCGTGTCCGCGGGCGGGCGGGGGAAGCCGACGGCCGTGAGCGGGTCCTGACCGCCTGGTGCACGCCGGCCGGCTTCGACGATCGCCTGCCAGACGGGCGCGGCGACGGCGGCCGGAGGGCGCCCAGCCACCAGACACAGCACCCAGCCCGGCTCGCCGTCGACCTCGTGCCGTAGATCCTGCAGCGCGGCCGCGCCCTGCGCCCACGCCTCGCCGGTCGGCTGCCCCAGCCCCGCGTCGGCCAGTTGCTCGTAGGCCGTCCGCATCTCCCGCTCACGATCGGGCAGGCCTTGGCCGATGCGCAGCCCGCGTCCGGGCTCGGCTTCGGACACGGCCTGCCGTACGAGTTCGGTGAGAGCCTGGGCGGTGGGCATGCCGGAGGCGCGGATGCCGGCGGAGAGCAGCTGCTGGATCTCGGCCCGGGGCAGCCAGTGCGTGCTGTCGCCGTCCCTCATCGGCACGGCGACCGTGTCCGGGCGCTGCGATCCTGGCTTGCCCACCGGGGCGGGCATGACGAAGAGCGTATCGGCGGCCTGCGCGGGTATGCCGATGAATAGCACCCGCTGGTCGTTCGCACCTGACCATCCGACGCGCACGCCGCGGGGAGCCGGGGTGATCCGCTGACGGATCAGCTTGCGGATCTGGTCCACGTTCACCGCGGCCGGGTCGAGGCCGACGACGTGGTCCAGGACCTCTTCGTCATGCTGGAGTCGGGTGGCGATGCCGATGACGATGACCCCGCCGCCCCCGTTGGCGAACGCGGCGACGTCCTTGGTGAGTTCCTCGACCGCCTTGGGGTTCGCCAGCTCGTATGGGCCGCTCTTCGCGTCGAGCCACTGCGTCTCGCGCAGTCCCAGCAGAGAGCCGGGCCGGTGGGCCTCCAGCGCGGCCAGTGCGCTCTTCAGATCGTTCAGCACCCCGGCAGTATCCACCGGCGCACCGGCCTCCCGGGCGGCGGGGTTTGACCCGTTCACCAGCAGCGGCTGAGCGTATGACCGTATGCGTACCTGTCAGCGGGCGCGCGCCGCCGTGTAGCCGGCGATCCGCTCGGGGTCGTGCTGCATCAGTGTGGACAGGTCCTGACCCGCCCACAGGGCGAAGCTCAGTGCGATCTCGCGGGCGTCTCCGAGCTCGGTGTCCGGGCGGAGGTAGGTGAGGAAGGGGACAACGAGCCGTGCCGCACGCTTCTCCGGCCGGTCGCCGGATCGGGCAGTTGCGACGACGGTCAGGAGCTCCAGGCAAGTGGGGCCGGCAGGGTGGGCGTGGCGCTGGCTCAGGATGACCTCGTCACCGAACTCGCCCGGCCAGGAATCGAACTGGTCCTGATCCTGGCCGAGAAGCTGACTTCGGCATCCCGCCCACTCGGTGGACAGTCACTCGATGCAACACCAGGGTATGCGGCGGAGTGCGCCGAGACCCTGTCATGTCGCCAGCGCCGCCGTCAGGGCGCCGTACATCTCCATATCGGCCGGAGGATGGCCCTTGCCGCCGGTGGCGTGATGAGTGGCTTTTCTTTGAGCGGTCATCCTGAGCAGGGCAAAGGCGGCGCCACAGGGGTCGGATCGCGTGGTGGTCTCTGTCATCGGTATCTCAAGTCCTCGAACCTCGAAGGCCTCGATCGAGATGCCCGGCGCCGAAGGATGCGGACCGTGTGGGGGGACGCAAGCTGTTGCCCTGGTCGACACGCAAGACCTGTGGTGCCCTCAGCGTGACCACTAGCCTCTCAGCGGGAAGCGATCTTGGATCCGCCGCGCAGCCGTCATTTATGTAGTCCTCCGGGTCACTACAGCAGCGCCGGCACTCTGGCTTTCCAAGCACTACCATGTAGCACGCATGTCCGCCACGCTGGTTGCCCTGGCCGCCACCGTACCCGGCTCATTCCTGGTCCGGGCCGCCTATCGAGGCTGCCGCAGACGCTGACGCAAAGGCCAAAACCGTGGCCGTCGCCGTGGCCTCAGCCGAGACTCGGCAGCGCGCCCAGTTGATCGGCCCCGGCGCCCACCGCATCGACCTGACCTTCCACCACCGGTCTGAGCCCGCCAACAACACCGCTGGCGCTGCAGCACAGGGCCGCCTTACCGACGTCGTCACCTACTACCGGGGGTTGAAACCTTGCCCGCCTGGTGATCACTGGAGAACCGGGCGCTGGCAAGACCCTGCTCGCCCGGATCTGCTGCTCGGTTTGCTGACCCACCCAGACCTTACCGACGCAGACCCCGTCCCGGTCCGCGTCGCCCTGGCTGGCTGGGACACCAACCGACCTCTGCCCGAATGGCTCGCCGATCAGATCTACGAGCAGTTCCGCGGCTGCGGACTGACTGCTGCTGACGCTCACCTGTTGGTGGAGCAACACCGCATCCTGCCGATCCTAGACGGCCTGGATGAGATGGACACCGATGCCACCCCGGCCGGGCGCCGTCGTGCCGCGCGCCCTGCAGCAGCTCAACGCCTACCAACACCCCACCGGAAGTGCCCCGGTCATCCTCACCTGCCGCACCACCCAGTGCGACCAGCTCGCGACCCAGGACGTGCGGATGCGCGAGGCTGCCCGTATTGAGATCGCAGGCTTTCCTCCGGCCGAGGCTGCCCCCTACCTCAAAGCTCGTAGTACGA
The DNA here is from genome assembly GCF_042677325.1 of Streptomyces sp. NPDC127117. Taxonomy (NCBI): domain Bacteria; kingdom Bacillati; phylum Actinomycetota; class Actinomycetes; order Kitasatosporales; family Streptomycetaceae; genus Streptomyces; species Streptomyces sp. NPDC127117. The sequence goes on along the minus strand of NZ_JBHXTM010000001.1, from coordinate 984 downwards.
ACCCCGTTCGCTGGACACCAGTGATTGACACCCTTGCGAACGCGCCGGGCGGCAGCCTGGCCCGTTCCCTTAGTACGCCAGTCGGATTTGGTGTCCTGAGCTGGCTCTTTTCAGGTAGTGGCATCGTTGGGCGATGGCTTGGTGGCGTCTGCGCCAGTGGGACCATCTCAGGGCATGCTGACGCTGGTTGGGTTCAGGTCTGGGGTGGGGCAGGAGAGTGTCGAGGAGCCGTCGGATTTCCGCCACGGTGAGGGAGGCGAGGCTGGTCGGTTCGTTTCTGCGGTTTCCCGGTGGGCGGCTTGGGCGGCCAGGGCGGTGAGGAAGGCATGGGCGAGCATGGCCAGGGTGATGTGCCGGTACCAGCCCGGATAGCGGCGGATCTCGTATTCGTCCAGGCCGCACTCGTTCTTTGCGGCCTGGAAGTATTCCTCGACCGCCCACCGACTGCGGGCGATCCGGGCGAGTTCGTCGATCTCGATGCCGGCGGGTGCGGGGGCGAGGTAGTAGGCGATCTCGGTGGGGTCGGACAGACTGCGGCGGGCCAGCACCCAGCGATGATGGGTCGGTGGATCCTGGTCGAAAATGATGTTGGCGGGCAGTTTCGCCGCGGCCCAGTCATAGACGCGTGGGCCTTTCGCTCCGTCGCCGCAGGACAGCTGCTGCCAGGCATCGGCGGGGGCTTCGTCAATGAGCTGGTCGATGCGCCGGCAGCCGGCCAGGGACTTGATCTGCTGGGACTTGGGCACCGCAACCACGTAGCCGATGTCGAGTTGCTCGAGCAGGCGTTCCGGACGGGCTGTGGGAGATCGCGAAGCCGTTGATCCCGCCGTCGAGGGTGCGGCCGCAGGGTGGCGGGACGCAGGGCACGCCTGATGAGACGCTGTTCGCGGCGATCGTCTACGTGCTGGTGAGCGGGTGTGCCTGGCGGGCTCTGCCGCCGTGTTTCGGGGTCTCGAAGTCGACTGCGCACCGGCGCTTCGTCAT